>NZ_JBFTNV010000020.1:0-120260 GCF_056397645.1 Rhizobium sp. 05L429
TCACTATCTTATCGAGCGCAGGCTTATAAGATTTGCGCGTCGTATCGTGGAGCCGCGTAGAGAAATCCAGCCTACGGATCGCTATCCCGCGGAAAATGGCGAATCTAGCGGTATTAAATCGGAGCAGAAGGTATCGAGGGTCGAAGCATGAATGCTGCCCGGCAAAAGGAGGCTTCTCCCTATCGTCTTTCGCCGCGCGAGCTCGCACTCGTTTTTATCATTACGTTTCCTCTGATTGGCACGCTCTTTCCACTGGATTCGTACCTCGGTTGGAAATCTCCGGCGCTTGCCGCTGTTGTTATTAAGAGTCCGCTTAATACGACAATAATACTTACCGTCATATTGACTTATATTGTGTGGCTTTTCAGTAGAAATCCACAGAAGTCCATATCTGCCCTAAGGCGGAACTGGATATTGTTCGTTTTTCTTCTGTGGGCGTTCTGCACATCACGTTGGATGCCTGAGCCGGGGCAATCGTTCAACAGAACAGGGCGTATGCTCGTTTTTACGCTCTATGCCGTCTATCTCGTGGAATTTGTGCCGTATCGACGGGTTCTTCAGCTTCTCGCGATAAGCTTGTGCATTTCTTGTACGATTTCGCTCTTCATGATCGTCGCGGTCCCGTCGCTTTCCTATAGCGCGGAGGATTTGCGCGGTGCCTGGCGTGGCGCGATGATACACAAGAACGTTATGGGAGGCACGGCATCGATGACCTTCCTTGTTGCCCTTGTGTCATGGCGCATGAAGCTGCTGAACCCCTACCACATCGTGGCTATTGCCTGTCTGGCGACTTTTCTGTTGCTTATCGCGAATTCGGCAACAGCGCTTTTGGCTGCATTCGTCATCACAGCCATCCTCGCGTATCTGATCTATGTGGTTAACAGGGTTTCCTACCCCTTGGTGCTGCTGTTCTTCACCGGTCTTGTGGCATCTGTTGCGGGTGTCATAATTATATCAAGCGGCATCATTTACACCCTGCTCGGACGAGATGCGGGACTGACCGGACGTGCAGAGGTTTGGGAGTTCGCCTCTTTCATGATCGACCAAAACCCCTTCTGGGGTTATGGCAACGGTATCTGGGCGACGGATTTCTTCAAGCCGATCGTTTTGCAGGAACTGCATTGGCCCGCGCCTCACGCACATAATGCCTGGCTAGATTTTCGACTGCAGTTGGGATTGCCGGGCTTGCTGTTTGCGGTAGCGATTTGGGCAATCATTGCGATGAGACTGCTCTACGCAATTTCTATTCGGCGTATCCCCGAGATGGCGCTTCCAACAGCTATATTCATATTGCTGAGTATACGTTCCTATTCCGAGACGATCATCGTCGACCCTTCGTTGAATGAGACCTTTTGGCTCGCCTTCTCCTACGCTGCTTTTGCAGCCCTGCCGGTTCGCGAGCGACTTCGCCGTCGTCAACAGGCGCCTGCTCGCAGATCCTGGAAAGGGTCAACGTCTGTTATTCCCAAGCAGGCATTTGTGCACGAGCGAACGGTGCCACCTCTGAGTTGACGCGCTGCTGTCAATCACCGACTTCATTTTCTCAACTGATCGTTACGCCGTTATCAAGACGGTATCCCATCGCGAATTTAGCGTGAAGGCGCGTGGTCGAGCGCGTCAGCAATTGCATACCACATTGGTTTCTTGGCGAAATTGTCATCCAGCGGTAAGCAGCGCTGTCTCAAATGATCTTTTCTCGGCCAACCTTTATGAAGCCAGCTAAAGCGATCGGTCATACCCCAGGTGACAAGACCGACGACGGCGGGTTCGTCGAAAAGCACATTGAGGTATTGTTTGGTGTGGGCCGCGACGATTGTATCTCTCAACTTTATGTCGGGCTCGAGCCTGACGTCGCTTACATCGAGCTCCGTGGCACGTATCTTCATGCCGAGATCGGCGACCTCTGATAAAAACCGCCGATAGACGTTTTCATCGAATTCGGCGTCTGCGATCAGGTGGCTTTGAATGCCAAACCCGTCAATCGGTGCGCCCTTGGATTTGAGTTTTTCCAGAAATCCCAGGATCGCATCTCTTCGATTGCCCTGGCTCTGGTAGTAAACGCTATAGTCGTTATAGTACAATTTGGCCTTCGGATCGGCTTCTCGGGCGGCGTGAAAGCAATCCACGATGAAATCGATGCCGCCTTTATTATACGGCGTCCAGTTACGCAGGTTGTCGGGCCTGCCGTCTTCCGGCGCGATCGCCTCGTTCACGACATCCCATTCCATGACGCGTCCGCGAAAATGATTGATGATGTCGCGAGCGTGGTCGAGAACGAGTTTCTGGCCGTCATCGCCGGCAAGAATATCTTTCGTCCATACAGGAGGATTTTGATGCCAGACTGCTGTATGGCCTCTTAAAAGGAGGGTATTATCTCCGGCAAACTTGGTAATTCGGTCAGCGTTAAAATAGTTGGACTGGCGTGCCGTTGGCTGGGTGGGCCTCCATTTCATTTCATTCTCAGGAACTATCATTGCAGCGTCGCGTAGCACCGCATCCCGATAGGGCTTGAGGCTGAACAATGGTCCGGCGTTGACTTCCGTGCCGAAAACAAGGCCCCTCTTCTCGGCTCTCTGCCTCAGAGGTGTTTCGCTCGGCTCATCGGCATTGCTGACTTGAACGGAAGCGGTAGCGATCGCGGCGCCGGCAGCGAGGAGGAAAGTTCGCCGATCGATACGCCTTGCAGGCCAATGGCCGATATTATTGCGCATAAATTTCTCCGCCTGAAATTACCTATATTTTTCAGGGTCAATGTGTCAGGACAATGCCAAAGCCCAACGAATTTTTCCTTTCATAGGTGCCCCTTTTGTGTAATTTCAATTGGCAGAATGGCCTTGAAATAGCAGGAGCGTGAAGATGTCCGAAGCTGATCACCCGGTAGAGGTCTCGGTGGTAATATGCACCAGAAATCGGCACGACCAACTCGAGGAGACGCTGGATTCGCTGATGAAACTGCGGTCCAGTCATCAGTGGGAGGCGATCATTCTTGATAACGCTTCCACAGATCGAACGAAGGAAGTTATAGAGGCGTTTGCCAAGGTCTGCCCGAATGCACACTACGCATATGAGGCTCAGCGTGGACTGGGTGCAGCGCGCGATACTGCATGGCGATCAACGCGTGGCAAGATCGTTGCTTTTACCGACGATGACTGCATATTGCCGGCTGACTACATCGATCGCGTGGCGGAGGTCTTTCGTGAAGACCCGGAATTGGGCTTTATCGGAGGGCGTATCGAGCTCTTCGATCCGGACGATGCGCCGGTAACCATCGACCTGCGGGATCATAGGGTCGAAATTCCTGCCAATGCTTATGTTTCCGCAGGCATGCTTCAAGGCGCCAATATGGTGATCAGACGCGATGTCCTGGTCAAGACCGGCGGCTTTGACCGTCGCCTTGGTGCTGGTACGCCTTTCCCTTGTGAGGATATCGATGCCGTCGCGGCGGCAGTATGGGCTGGATATCGAGGCGCATACGACCCTCGTCCAGTAATTCTGCATCATCATCGTCGTAAGGCGGCCGATGTACCGGACATCCTGCTAAGCTACGATCGGGGGCGGGGCGCTTATTATATGAAGTATCTTTTGAAGCCTGAGACGCGCGCCGCCTATGTGCGCGGCTGGTGGGAAACGTCTGGCCCGGCGCACAGGCCTATAACATGGCGTCGCCTCGGACGCGAAATTGCCAGTGCAAGGGCATTCCTCGCACAGACCACGACCCGTTCAGAAAAGAGATTTTGGGGCAGCCTGCTCGGTTTTTCGGAGCATTTCGCAAAATTTGCTGCCGAGTTCGTGAGGATCGTCCGGTTTCAGAAGCGCGCACTTCCGTGATCAATAGGGAAGCGTAACCTTTTGGCGACACGCGGATGCGTGTTTGAGGCTCACTTAGTCTATGTGACCTAGCGCGCTTATGAGCCGCGCTAGGCCTTGCACTACATTCCTCGACGTTGATAAATCGCGCGCCGGACGGCGTCAGATCGCAAGGTTTTGCCGCTCCTTAAGGATGGAAATTGCCTCATCGAGCGACTGAGCGAAATAGCGGTTTTCGCTGAATGTCCCCCATGCCTTGGCAAAGCCACTGATCTTGCCATAGCTGTTATCGATGACGACGTGCGGGATATCCAGAAGGGTGCAAAGAATATGCCCGTGAAGGCGATCCGTGATGACCGTTCGCCCCTTCGACAGTAGTTCGGTTCCGGTCTTCAACCGAGCGCGCGCAACCATCTCCAGCAGATTTCCGCGGCGGTGATGCTTGTTACCTGGAAGTAACTGCCAGGGCTCGTGAGCATTGGCCGAGAGGTATGACTTGATCTTGTTGAGCTTCGAGTTGTCGGAAATTTCTTCGGGCCAGTCGACGATGAGAACTCGATCCTTCGAATATTGATGCTTCGAAATGTCGACACCGCGTGTCTCTTTGTCCTGCCGCAGGAGCATCAATAGCTCATGAGTAGGGGGCAGCCGATCTCGTTTCTCGATCATGAAAGCGCTGTCGGGGCACAGCCTGATATCCGCCTTGAAATTCTCCTTCGCAAAGTCATAGCTGCGCTGGTCGCGTACCAGCAGCACGAAATCCCTATGTGCTTCGCAGAGCGCTGCCATACTCGCAGCCTTTTCGGGCTGTTCATAGAATATCGTTTGAGGAAGCTGAATGACTCTTCTGTTTGGATAGCGTCTCAGGATTTCCTCGTGGAAATCATTGAATTCCGGCCAAAGATCGCCAAAATTTCCTCCGCCGTGAATGAAAATGGGACCGTCGCCGATTGCGCTTTCCATATCTGTCCAATTGGTGTGGTGGACTGACGAGATGTAAGCAGGCCGCAACGAAAACCGCTTAAAGAGATCGGATTCGCCGACATAAATAGCGCTGTCCCCTACGTTATTGTGATCGGGAAAGTCCACCAAAGCAAAGCGCCCATCCTTCGGCACCAGATCGCTCATAGTCGAAAGTATCGTCTTTTGCAGCTGAGACACGACGCTCATATTCTATTCTCCGTCGACAGAATTCTAATTTCTATTTCAATTTGTCAGGGCGGTGGATTGTTTGCGTTTAAAGAAGCTTTTCTTTAAATTGCTTACAACGGCTCGTGCGATGTTTTCCAACGAAGGTTGCAGCGCAAAGGCATCGGACAGCCTGCCCAGTTTCAACAGCCGTAAGGCAGTCTTGCCTTTCAGCCGACTGATCTCGCGCCTGTTCTGTTTGGAAAGGGCGGTTTGGCCGAGCGCTTCGCCGATAAAGGCACAATCCTGATGATCCGGGATATAAGGTCTATACTCCATCAAAGACAGGAGTTTTGCCGAAGTGGCGGCCTTAAGGTAGCTCTGTTCATCAGGGGAAAGAGATTGCCCGGCAAGCTCCAGTATGCTGCCAAGTGTCTTGGCGCGCTCATAGTCCGCTCGCAGACCGGGCGAAAAGTCAATATCCGGAAGGCCTTGAACGCGGCGTTTATGAGAAATTGCTGCAAGTTGAGATGCAACTGCTGCAACGCGACCATTGAGCATGGATGCGCTGGATATACTGCCGCTATGGATGCGGTATTCCCCGTGAATATCACGCAAATTATGCAGCCGACCCACGCCAAGCAGGCGCCAATAGAGATCCGTATCCTCCGCATGAACAGCGTAGCGGTACCCTCCGACCTTCCTTATCGCGTCAAGACGCACCATCAGGAAAGGGTGCATCAGATAAGGTTCCTTTGAAGGAAACCAGTCAGGGTCCGGTCGAACATCCCCATACAGTCTCGACTGGGTGCCGATCAGCTTTCCGTTCTGGTCGATATGTCGAATGTTTGAGCCTACCGCCACGCAGTCCTTGTTGTTCTGCAAGAAGTTGAGTTGCGCTTCAAAACGGTTGGGGTAGGCGAGGTCGTCGGCGTCATGTCTGGCGACAAATTCGGCGTTGCAAATTTCCAGACCGGCATTCAATGCCGATACTATCCCGCCGTTCCGCGTCGTTAGAACCTGAACTCGCTCATCGGCCTCCGCGATCTTGTTCAAGATATCCTGTGTGCGGTCGGTCGAGCCGTCGTTGACGATGATAATTCTGATGTCGCGGATGGTCTGAGACTGAATACTGGCAACAGCGGATTCAATAGTGGTCTCTGCATTGTAAGCAGGAATGAGAACGTCGATCTGAGGCATCCCCATCGATGTGCCAGTCATTCTCGATCTCCTCTTTTGCGTGAGCAGGTTGAACTTGTCCGGCGAGCGTCGTGATTGCTTATCTGCGGACTGCGTTGCGAAGAAACAGCACGTTTTCACGGCCGATATCAAAGGCAAGTACTGCGACGGACACCGCATATGCAGCCGTGAAAATTGCTCCGAATAATAATAGGCTGTATACGGTATTCAATTCGCCCAGGCCTCCCCATGTGCGGGTAGCGTAAACGGCAAAGAAAGCTGCCGCGCAGGCTAGCATTGGTACGCCGACGGGTCTGATCATGGCCTTCCAGTTCAGCGACAGCGCGCTCAACGTGGCACCAAATGAGAATGGTGTGAGGCATACAAGGCTTGCGCAATAGATCATTGCAGTGCCAGCCACACTGTCCATCCGTATGAAATAGAGGGGAGGCAAGACCAGAACAGCCTTCAGGATGACGAGCCACAACAGGGTCTGCGGACGGCCGAGTGCAGTCAGATACGATGCGTTGATGAATTGTACGCAGTGGATGCCGCCCATCAGCAGTAATGGAACCATCACATGTTCGGCGCCGGCCCATTTCTGGCCGAACATAATGTGGTTGACTTCAGGAGCCAGTGCGGCAAGGCCGCAGAATACCGGCGTTCCGAAGAACGCGCCGATCGATGAACTGCGCAGATAGAGACGTTGCAAACGCGCCTTGTCGTCCGAAACTTTGGAGAGCATCGTCAATCCCACATTGGAAATGCTGGATTGAAGCAGCTGCAGCAACAGCTGGTAAAGGCGCGAAGACACAGTAAAGAGCGCAAGCGCCGCCGGACCGTAGACAAGCAGAATGACGAAATCGATACTTCTCAGTGTAAAAAAATCGATGAGCCGCTGACCAACGACATTAAGACCGAACTTGCTAAGCCCGGGCATCGTGTTCCAGTTCAAATCACCGTTTGGTTTCCAAACGGGCTTGGCCCATAACCAGATCACGCTTGTCAGCGTCTGAGCGGCAAACTGCCCGATCAATGCCCAGGTTCCAAAGCCCATGAGCGCCATGGCAATGCCGACAACGCCGCCAATAATGATTCCGGCAAGCGTGCGCATGGCCAGAGCGCGGAACTGAACATGACGTCGATACATCGCGTCCTGAAAGCTTGCGAGTGTGAGGAATGGGCAGATCGCAGCGGTTCCAATCAGGTATGGCGCCAATCCTTCGACGTTCATCAGGTGTGCAATGTCTTCGGACAGGAAAGCGGCAATACATGCGAGAGCCGTTGAAACTATCATCGACGCGTAGAATGGTATGTTGACGTCGTGCTCCTTCAGACCCTGCTTCTGAATGAGAGCGTCGCCGTAACCGAATTCCGCGATCAGCGAAAGCATCGACATCACAAGGAACGCTGAGGATGCAATGCCGAATTGTGTCGGTGCGAGCAGGCGAGCGAGCAGGACAAATACAACCATGCTCAAGGCACGGCCACCCCAATTCTGGAACAATGACCAGAACATCGCGCTTACTGCACGGCGACGAAAGTTACTCACATCATTCATGAAGGCCACTCTTGCCGGGACGTTTCTGGTGAAGTTCGGGCTGAAAGATGCTTTTCTGGCAAAATCGGATGACCAATTGATTTTCCCGCATCAATCTTCGCCTCCTTCCATCGTCATCGCATGATGCCTAACAGGTGGGTGGCGGAGGCGCCAATTACGCGCCACCATATCGAACAACGTGTCAAACTCAAGATCCAACGGCAAACTCTTTTTGCAGAGCAATATATTTTTTGCAGAGCAATATATTCTCATCCATCATGGATCAACCTGACAGCAACCACCAATTTCGGCGCTGCTTCCGGAAAATTGGCCCACAAGTTTATTTCTTCGCATATTCGTTGCCAAATTGCCGCCATTGCCGATCTCGGTCGCCTTCCAGATCCGGGTTTATGCGGGTGAGGAAGCGCCGCATCTTTTCCCCCAAACCGGGGGAGAGAGTGCAGAGGAAGCGGTAGAGGGTCCAGCGGCTCAGCAGGGTCTCCGTGTAATATCTGGAGAAGATTATCCTCAACGCCGTCCATCGCCTGCGTGCGCGAGCGGCATCGAGTGCGGCGGCAACGGCAATCCGCTCCAGAAAACCATCCCGGGCTTTCTCATCGGTGGCCGGAAGCTCGAGCGTCTCAATGTACTCAAACAGCATGTCTTCACGGCGGTTAATGGTCGTCGATTGGGAAATCGAATCCGGATTGAGCCGGTACTCGGAGACGAAGGTGTCAATATAAGCGAAGGAGCGTTGCGCAGCGGCAAGAGCAACACGAATGCCGAAGTCGGCATCGACGGCGTGGCCAATTACTGTCTCCGGGCGATAGCGCACTTTTCGCGCCAACTCCGTCTTTATGAGGAAACCGTTGTTGGGAAGCTGTTGCTGAAGGGCTGCCGAGAGGTTCGATCTTTGCAAGCCGGCAAGTTCGTTCACACGGGAATAGCGGAGATTCCAGCGTTCTGTACGATCTAGTAATATATTTCCGGCATGATCTATCAAATGCTGCTTGCCGTATAAGCATTGCGCCTCCGGATACTGCAGCCATGCCTCGTAAAGTGTTTCGATCGCGTTGGTGTCCAGCCGATCGTCGTCATGCAGGAATATGAGATATTCCGAATTTGTGGAGTCGATCAACCAATTCAGATTGGCCGCCTGGCCGATACTCTCGGAATGTTTCCAGTATTTTATACCGATGCCGGTCTCTCGCGATAATCGGTCCACGAGTGCGACGCTTTTTCTGTCATGTGAATCGTCGCCAACCAATATCTGTGCGGGAGATATGGATTGGCTCACACAGCTCACCAACGCCGCTTCGAGAAGTCGCGGGCGATTGCAAGTCGGTATGCAAATGGAAACGCCGAATTCACGCACGCGATATTTCCTGCTTCGTGGTCGGTTATGTCTAGGTTTTTGATTCGCGAAGTAGAGATCATCATATACGCGGCACGATCTGCCGAAGCTTCTTATTGTTGCTCGAAATTACAGGCATCAACCTTTCATGGGGACGGATTTGATCATAGCGACAACTTAATTTTTACGGTGAAATACAAGGATGGCGAAAAAAAGTTTAAAAGCATTCGTTGAATTTTGTTCGATTGCACCTTCCACCAGAATTGCCGACAAACAGCCCGCGCCAAATCGAGGCCAAGGCGCGGCAATATGGCCACGACTATGCGTCTCCAGAACCTGGCCAAGGCCATAAACTCCAATATGTTAGTGACCATGAACGAAGCATCAGACATCGATAGCAAAATCAGTCGCAACAGTTCACGGGCCGGTGCCCTCGGCTGGCTGCAGAAATTGCTGGGGAAGGACGCGCCGCCGTCGAATGGAGCAGCTGAAAAGAGGCGGGCAAGGTTGAGTTTCGAACCGGACGAATTCCCCGTCATCTACGCAATCGGCGATGTGCATGGTTGTTATGACCAGCTGCTTCATGCGGAGCAGCGCATTCGCGAGGATGCTGCCATTCACGGAGAGCGTGCACTCGTGGTGACGCTCGGCGACTATGTGGATCGCGGACGTCGTTCGCGAGATGTGATCGAGCATCTTTGTCGGTCGGGGGATGAGGGGTTTAGTCGGGTTACACTGTGCGGCAATCACGAAGAGGCCTTCCGGCGGCTGCTGGAAGATCCGGGCACTTTTCCTGGATGGCTGCGTTTTGCAGGCCCGGAAACTCTATCGTCGTACGGGGTCGATGCCGCTTATCTGATGAGGCACGGCGGAGTTGCTGCGCTGGATCGCGCTTTGCGAGATGCTGTTCCGGTCGACCACCGGAAGTTTCTTCAAGAAATGCCGTCGATGTTGACGGTTGGCGATATCGTCTTCGTTCATGCTGGCCTTAGGCCAGGTGTGCCGTTGCCAGAGCAGAGGGATTCGGATCTGCTTTGGATGCGTGAGCCATTTCTGACGCGCGGGCCGGAATTACCATTGTTGGTGGTTCACGGGCACACGCCTGTACAGCGGCCCTTCTTTGGAAACGGGCGCATTGCCATCGACACCGGTGCTTTCGCGACAGGCAGGCTTACCGTACTTCGTATAATGAACCGTCAGGCAGTCGTGCTTAGCTGAGTTAGCGTCGATGCTTAAGGCAGCTTGTCGAGATTGAGGCCAAACCACGCGAGCGAAGTCTTCCTCTCTGCAGTCAGCTTTGCGCCGGCAGTCTTCACGTAGGGCAGCAGGGCCGGGCTGATCCTGGTCAAGGCCGGTCCAACCTTCCGCGAATCTCCGAGCTTGAGCAGAAGGCTCACGTCGCTCTCAACGGAGAGGTGGGCGTTTTCGAGCGTTGTGGCGTTGAGGCGATTCCAGAAATAGAGGCGGGCGAGAAGTGCGAATTCATCGGCCGGCGCGAGCCGAGCAGACATATTCAGCAACCGGGCAATCGCCTTGGGTTCTTGAACGATGATGGCACGAACGATCGCGAGTCTGAGCCAGAGGTTGCTTTCGGTCGGCATGCAGGACACGGCGTGGCGCATGTAGCTCTCGGCATCGTCGGCGGCCTTCACCCAGGCATCATAGCCGGTGATTTCGTTAGCTGCGTCAAGCCGGTTCAGCACCAGGGTCGTGCCCGCCATGACTATATCTGAACGGCAATAGTCTCCGGATACAATCGCGTCAGTCTTCGCAGCCGTTTTGATGAGCGTTTCCAGGCTGACTTGTTCCGACTGCTCAAGCCGCTCAGCAACAAGAAAGATATCGGCAAAGCGTGCCGACTGCTTGATGTCGGCGATAGCAAAAATGAGGAGTACGACTGCAGTCAGAAGAAAAAGAACAGATAGCGGAGAGGGAAGTGAAAGCGCTGCTCGCGTCAGCACCCTTTGCTGCGCGTGTCCGCTTACTCTGGCGCGTTGCCACATATCCTACCGGCTCGACCTGCTGCAGGAGCGACCTGCTCCACTGCCGACAAAATTCGCGCGAGGTAGGAGCCGTTCTCTAGACGATGAAAGGGAGAGGAGAGGCTGAACAGCCTCTCCGGAAATGCGCTAGTGGGCCTTTAAAGGCCTGGATTAGATGCTGCCGCTGACAGATTGATTGCGGATAATCGTAAAATTGCCACTGCCCGCTGCACCTGATTGGAGCGAGCCCTGGCCCTGTACAGCGCCGCCGCCGGCTTCATTGTCAGCCGGGCCGCCCAGACCTGTGGCGCCCGGACCACCAATGTCACCGCCGCCTGCCGGACCTGCACCACCTGCACCGCCGAGCGCCGCGACAGCAGTCTGGCCGGTCAGCGAAGCTTCGAATGCGGTACGGAAGCTGCCGAGCGCGGGGTTGCTCAGAATTGCTGCTGCAACCGCAGCCGCAATCTCGTCGGCGAGATCGGAATGCTGCGGACGGCAGACGTTGACGGCGCGACCAAGGCCGGCACCAATGGCTGCTCTTTGTGCGTCTGTGGTAGCCGGAGCGGCCGCCAGCGTCAGCAAGTCCGCCGTGATGTCGGTTTCAGTTGCCGTGAGATCACGAACCGAGCCGATGAGCAGGCTGTCGGACGGATTGCCCGTAAGAATGCTTGCCGGGGTCGCCTTGAAGGCGTCCATCTGCGAGCCGCTCGCTGCGCCCGGACCCGAAAAGCAGTTGCCTGCAAAAGACGACGTTGCAAAGCAAAGCGCGCCAAATGCAAAGGCGGCAGCACCTTTCGCTATGTTCTTGCCTGTGTTTACCATACCCAGCCTCCAAAAGATAACAGAGCTTATAACATAAACTCCGTTGAGCACCAGTCCGTTCAATGTAAGGCGCTCGAAGTATTGCTCAATATATTTAATTTCCGAGCTCTCGGACGGCCTCGCGCGTATCGAGGGCATCGTTAGAAACGCCCCTGACCGTGGAGGTCACCGAGTTCAGAATGTCGAGGAACTTCACAAGCTCAACAGTATGAGCGTTGGAGATATACATGACGTCCTTGTCCGTCATGCGGAACTCCTGAACTGCAAACAAGGTCGCTGGATCGCGCAGATTCGCCCGGAAGATGACTGGTACCTCGTCGCCCTTGAAGCGACTGGTATCGATGTTCAGGCGCTGAAGAGTGCTGCGGGCGACCTTGCGATAGACCACGACTTCGCGCGGATCTGCGCGGGTATCCACGAGGCCGCCGGCCTTCGCCATGGCTTCGCCCAGGGTCAGGTTCGAATCCTCGAAGTCGATTCGATTGTTGACGCCGGATGCGCCAAGCGCGATGAAGGTTCGGCGCTCGTGTTCGACCGAAACGGTGTCACCCGGCGCGAGATAGATGTTCTCTGACGGGTTCTTCAGCAGCGTTTCATAAGCGATAGACGCAGTCTTGCCGCGACGCTGAAGCGTGACGTTGGTTTCGATGTTGGCAGTCGTGAGGCCGCCTGCCGCCGAAATAGCATCTAGGATGCGATCACCGGCCGGTGAAAGAACGATCTTCTGCGGATTGTTGACGTCTCCGACGACAGCGACTTCCGAGGAGCGGCTGGTTATCGTCGTGAGAACGACCTGGGGCTCGATCGCACGGCTTGCCAGCTTGTCTTCGATATCCTGTTCGATTTCTTCCTTCATCCGACCGGCTGCGGGAACGCGGCCGGCATAAGGGATGCTGATCGTACCAGCCTTATCGATCGTCTGCTGGGGCAGGGTGATGTAGTTACCCGGACGGCTGCCCGCATCTGACGGAATGAAGAGGCCGCCTGACTGCGCTTCGAAAATCGAAACCTGCACGACATCGCCGAAACCGAGCGGAATGTCCGGAGCGCCACCGCGACCGCCAGCGAATCCGCCGCGCAGAGAGCTTGTCGGGATCTTGTCAAAATAGGGCAGAACACCTTTGTTCAGATCGATCAGAACATAGTCGATGCCGACTTTTCGGTCCGGTGTCGTTACCTTAATTGTTGCATCGCGGTCGATGTCCGTATGATCCGGACCGGATCTGGGGAGAGACGTGCAGCTGGAAAGCACGATCAGCATCGATACAACGATGCCGCTACGTCGAGTTACAGGAATGCCCATCATGACCCTACTTAATAATAGCTAGAAACTGTTTAGCGCAGTGACAACTTAAGAGACAAGTAAATATCCGACTCCGTCAGGTACTCCATACCTAACAGAAGGTTATTGTGGCAAGGGGGCAACATGGATTGTCCCGGTTATGGTAAATTAGCATGCGTTGATACGTGAAGATTCTGCGGTAATTCGAATGCAACCAAAACGAATATTCCGATCTTCTTTAATGGCAGCTTTATGTATCCATCGCCTTTAAACCGTCATATTTCAAAGACTTCGACTGAACGATCGATTCGTGAGCTGTTTGGCACGTCCTTTTTGTTTTCGCTGACTCTTTCTTCGCGCCCGCAGCAAATTGAGATGACCGCCGCCAGAAATGCCATGAAAAAGATGGCAAAACCGGGAATCTGAATCGAGAAGTCGACGGCAGAATGTGACGCTGTCAAAAGGGTTCCGGCGCAACCCAAAATAGAATAATGCCGCAGCCGATGGCGTGCTCGGTAGCCGGTCCAGAAGGCCCTTATGAGCACAAAAAAAATCAGGATAGCTACAATGGGGAATATTATCCCGAGGGTCAGGAAGCCTTCGAGGTAGGAACTATGGGCCCTGTCGACGATGCCGCCGATCCCGCAGTCGGGTGACCGGTAGGCTGAATAGACCGCGCGGAATGTGCCGAAGCCGGTTCCCTGAAGCCAGTTCTGCGAGATGGCGTGTATCGTATCGGACCATATGCAGAAGCGGCCGTCATCTGTGCCGCGTTGGTCAGCGCGCAGGATCGCTCTGCCGCCGAAAATAGCGCTAAAGATAAGGATAAGCACAATTGTGCCGGCTGCCAGCAGCCATTTTCGTGTCACGGAGCCGGCAGCCCTCGAGAAGAGCCTGGAACGCCTGCTTTTCCATTGGCTGACGAGATAGGGGATGTAAAAAACGGAGCCAAGACCCGTCACAACCAACCCCGCACGGGACTGGGTCAGCATCAGCGCTGTCAGGCATGAAAGGCCGAGCGCGGTGAACAGCCAGAAGCCGAGACCTTCGCTGAAGCTGCCCGAGGGCGCGGACGAGAATCCAAAATGAGCGCGTCCGTTTTCAGAAGCGAATGTCGCAAGCAGCAGAAATCCGAGCCCCAGGAAGGTCGCAGCCGTATTGCGGTTGACGAAGACCGCGGTCAGGCTGTCGAGATAATAGCGTTTGGCATCTGTCAGCAACATCTTCGGAAACATTAGGAACTGCCCAAGCCCGAACAGCGAGATCAGGCCTGCGCCGATAGCGAGGACCATAAGAATACGGCGAGCCCGTCTGTCTGTGTCGGCAATGATGAGGCCGGTCAGAAACGTCATGACGGGCAGTGCGATCTCCAGGAGAGACGCGAGCGTATCAGCCGGCGCCACGGAGATCGTATCTCTCGAGGCTTTAGCGAGATTATCTGCATCCCTCCAGATCGGGCTGACGAGTGAGGTCCACGGCACCTGGATCGTCTGGATGACGATCCAGGCCGACGTGATGATGAAGAGCAATAGGGCCCAGATAAATACCCAGCGTCCGCGCCGGGGTTCTCCGAAAAGCAGCAGGGCCGCTACGCCCAATGTGAACATGCAGATCGCGACTACCGCGAAAGGCGTTGCATCCACCAGGCCGAAGGGAATGACTGCAGCCAGCACGAGAGCGCTGTAGAGGCCAGCAAATATGGTCTTTAATCTATCCGTCACAGCCACGGCGAAAACTTTGATGAAATATCGGTCGCCCCTCCGGCGCCGCTGCGCCTGTCTCTGCAAGAATTAAGCGAATTTTGCAACCCCGTCCGCTTCGGGTGCGACATTCGCACCCGAAGCGGATGCCGTGCATGCGATCACCCCGAAAAGCGCGTTCCGTTAAAATTGTTCCGATTGGTTTAAAGCGAAGGAGATTCCTCCCCCGTATCATCCTGATCATCGGTCGAAGCTGGATAGAGTTTCGGACGCAGGACCAAAAGCCGGGTTCCAACCGGCATGGATATATCGACCGCGTGGCGGTCGCGAAACGGGGTACGAAAATGTTTAAGCATGCACTGGTTACGGCGGTGGCGCTTGCATCTCTGTTTACGATTCAGCCTGCCCAGGCAGCTGGTCCCGGCGGTTTCGCTCGCGGTCTGAAGACGGCGCCGGCGGTTAGTTATATTTCTGAGAAGCGCAGGACTGCCGCGCCTTTCGCGCATGTTATGTTTTGCGCACAAAATCCGAACGAGTGCGCTGCTCGCGGCGGTGCTTCCGAAGTTTCTTTAAGCGTCTTTGCAGACAAGCAGCTTCGCGCCATCAACGCCTCCGTTAATCGCACAATCCGTCCGGTCAACGACTTGCCTGGTCAGGGCGATGTCTGGCAAGTGAACGTGAAGTCGGGCGACTGCGAGGATTTCGCGCTGACAAAGCGCGACCATCTGATTGCGATGGGCTGGTCGCCGAAGGCACTGCGTATCGCTATTGCAAAGACGCCTTATGGCGAAGGCCACGCGGTTCTCGTCGTCAAGACCGATCACGGTGATCTGGTGCTCGATAACCGGACGAATGCGATCAAGACGTGGAAGGATACGGATCTTCGCTGGCTGATGATCCAGTCGGGTGACAACCCGCGGATATGGTATGAACTTTAGTGCCTTTTAAGTTTTGCCTGGATTGAAGGAATCCGGGGAAAATACGCGGCTGCATAAAGGCAACTGTCTCAAAGCGATAGTTATCTCGCCGATTCTCGGATCATTTCCGGATTGATGCAGCTTATTGCGGAGCCTGCGCTGATGGCGAAATTGTATAGGGCGATATACTTCATTAGCGGTTGTAAAGCTCTCCTAACAAAAAACCGTTGATAGCGGCGACCCCTAAAATGAACATTGGATGACTTTTCCAATGCAGTAAACCTGTGTATCAGAAACTGCGTAATGCATTATCTTGATAAACAGGTTGATATATAAAGTGTCCCTCGCGCGAACATGGCATGCGTTCCTTGCTGTTGCGATTGCAAGTGGGTTTATTAATCTGCTGCATTTGACCGGTTCACTGTTCATGCTCGAGGTGTATGATCGCATCCTGCCGAGCAAAAGCATACCATCTCTGATTGCTCTTTGTGCCCTTGTCCTATTGCTTTACGCGTTTCAAATGGGGTTTGATGTCGTTCGAGGTCAAATGCTGACCCGCGTCGCAGACATTCTGGACCAGCAACTGGAAGGGCGCATGTATAAGGCGCTGCTCAAAATGCCCTTCTCCGGAGAGGTCAGGGGCGACGGTCTGCAGGCACTTTCTGACCTCGACCAGATTCGTGGGTTTTTGTCGAGCAACGGCCCCAATGCGCTGTTCGATTTTCCATGGCTGCCATTTTACCTGCTCATTTGTTTTATGCTGCACCCCTGGATCGGCGTCAGCGTTCTTATCGGTGCGGTTATCCTGGTCGCCATAACGGTGCTGACGAACTGGTCTACCGCATCTCTGAATGAGAGCGCTGCGAGTGCCCGTGGCCAACGCAACATGTTTGCAGGTGGTAGCGTCCGTAACGCGGAAGCCATTCAGGCCATGGGCATGTCAGGCACCATGATGGTGATATGGCGTGAGCTGCACGGCCGGTACAAACGGCAGAGCCGGCGAGGCGCCGACATCTTGGGCGTCTACGGTGCTGCGTCGCGTGTGGCGCGCATGATCATCCAGTCCGGCGTCATGGCCGTGGGGGCAATTCTCGTGGTCAATGGTGACGCCACGGCGGGTAGCATCATCGCCGGCTCGATCCTGTCGGCAAAAGCCCTCTCTCCCGTGGAACAGGCGATCGGTAACTGGCGCGGCTTCACATCAGCCCGGCAGGGCTGGAAGCGCCTTCAGAAATTCTTTGAAATCGCGCCGGAAACGGAGGCGGCCCTGTCCTTGCCCCGGCCGGCATTCACCTTCTCGGTTGAGAATCTAACCGGTTCACCGCCCGGCGCGTCCGCACCCACGCTGATGGACGTTTCCTTTGAGCTTCACGCTGGAAGCGCCCTCGGGGTGATTGGACCGAGTGCGTCCGGAAAGTCCACGCTTGCCCGTCTCATTGTCGGCGCTTGGCCAATACGTCACGGCAAAGTGCGCTTTGATGGTGCAAGCCTTGACCAATGGGATATGGACGAGCTTGGTCAATATCTCGGCTATCTGCCGCAAACCGTCGAGCTGATGGCCGGTACAGTGGCGCAGAATATTGCTCGTTTCCGGCCTGACGCGACCGCCACCTCGATTATCGATGCGGCGAAAGCGGCGAATGTTCATGACCTCATCCTGAACTTGCCGGATGGCTACAAGACCAAGATCGGTTCCAACGGCGAAGCGCTTTCCGCGGGGCAAAAGCAGCGCGTTGCGCTGGCGCGCGCGCTTTATGGGGATCCATTCCTGGTCGTGCTGGATGAGCCGAATTCCAACCTCGACGCTGAAGGCGAAAACGCTCTCAGCAACGCGATCGCCAATATCAGGGCAAGGGGCGGCATTGTGATTGTTATTGCCCATCGGCCAAGCGCGCTTGCCAACGTGGACCTGGTTGCGGTTATTGCTGCCGGAAGATTGCAGCGGTTCGGCACAAAAGAAGAGATTTTCGGGCAGGTGCTGCGTCAGAATATCCGGCCGGTCACATCCGACCATCAGCCGCGAGCAATCGAAGATGCCGGGTCATCATCGGCTGCCAACGATGTATGATGAGGCCGCTATGCGTTTACGAAATATAGCAAAATTTCCGCTTGCCAAGCAGATCGCGGCGGTCATTTTATTGGCATTTGGCTTGGTCATCGGCATTTTCGGATGGGCGATGACCACCGAACTTTCCAGTGCGGTTATCGCTTCTGGCCGTGTCATCGTCGAGGGTAACACGAAGAAGATCCAGCATCTTACTGGTGGCATAGTTAGCGAAATCGACGTGAAAGAAGGCGACAGGGTAAATGCCAATCAAGTGCTCGTCCGGTTGAATGGAACCGTTGTGCAGGCCAATCTTTCGATCGCTGAGAATACGCTCGCGCAGCTCTATGCGCGCCGTGCGAGATTGCAGGCAGAGGCGTCCCGTGCATCTGAATTGATGGTTCCCGAAAAATTGTCGGATCTCACGACGTCCAAGTCGGCAACAGCGCTGGTTGCAAGCGAACAGAACCTATTTACCAGCCGCAAGAATGCGCTTGAAGGGATGAAGAGACAGGTCGCGACCCGCAAGCAGCAACTGAATGACGAAGTCGATGGCCTGACGGTCCAGATCAATGCAATTTCCGATCAGGTCAAGCTGGTTGATGAGGACATTGAGAAAGTCGATACGCTTTTCAAGAAGGGGTTGACCACGCAGCAGCGGCTCAATGACTACAAGCGACGCAAGTCAGAGCTTGAGGGGCAATTGGGGCAGGGTATTGCGGCTCGCGCGCAAACCGAAGGCAAGATCGGTGAACTCGATCTCCAGCTCTTGCAGCTAGACGAGGACCGGCAATCGGAGGTTTCCAAGGATCTGACCTCCGTCGAGGCGAGTATCGCGGAATATGAGGAGCGGCTTGCCGCAACAAAGGATCAACTCGCTCGCCTGGAGATCCGGGCGCCGATCGCCGGCCGCATTTATCAACTCAGCGTTCATAATATCAATGCGGTTGTGCAATCGGGTGAGGTTCTGATGCTCATCGTCCCGGAGCATGACGAATTGCAGGTCGAGGCAACCATCGCACCGAAGGATATCGACCAGATTTATAAGGGACAGCCGGTCGATATCCGGTTTACGGCATTCAACCAGGCAACGACGCCTGATATTGCAGGCCAGGTTTCCGTCATCTCGCCGGACCTTCAGACGGACCCGCGAACCGGTGCAACATTTTATACTCTGCGGATAACGCCGGATATGGCCACTCTGAAGAATCTGTCCGAAGGATCACTTTATCCGGGCATGCCTGCCGAAATTTTTATCAAGATCTCCGACCGGACGGTCATCTCGTATTTTGCCAAACCTTTCAAGGACAGGTTGAGACTGGCGTTTCGCGAAGAGTGATTTCAGGAAGCCTATCATTGTCCCAAAAACGGTCCGACCAAATATCTCTTTCGTCACTGTTACAGACTTGCCAAAATCTTATGCTTATCTATTAGTTAAGTTAGGCGTTTGTAACTGCTGAAGTTAGTGAATCGGGCGTCGCAACTAAAAGCTTTATTCGAAAAAGCAATGGAGAACACTCATGGCAGGTTTTACAGTCACATTCGGTAACGGTGGCGCCTCTAACGTTTCGGACCTTCTGAGCATCGAAGCCCAGAATTCCAACGCTCTTGACGGCAGCACCGAGCATCATGAAACGACAAGCCCCAGCGGATCGACTTTTGACGTCGATTCTGTAGTGGTCGGAGGTCCCGGCAATGAGGTTGCCGTAGACTACGATCAGAACACGAATTCCTTCAACTTTGATGTTGTCGGCAAGTGGAATTCGGTCAGGAACGTACTGGCGCAATCCGACAGTGCTGAAAATGTCTATTTCAAGGATTTTGTTCAGGCCGACGTCCATCTCGGTGGCAACGCCTCATCGACTGTCGAGATTCTGAACGTGAAGCGTGCAAACGTTTCGACCGGTGCCGGCAACGACACGGTTACCATCTCGCTGGTAACGAATGACAGCAGCTGGGTAAACGCTGTATCCGTAGATAGCGGCGCCGGCAACGATACGATCACGATCAAGTCGGGTGTCGGCTTCAAGGATGGCAGCGCTGCCGGAACGGGCGGGATCACCGGCGCGACTGCCTTCAACGGCGGCAACGGTTTCGTTGATGGCCGCTACACAACTGTTGACATCAAGGCCGGTGCTGGTAGCGACACGATCGATCTTTCGGACACCCATCTGAAGTCCTCGACAGTCGATGGTGGCACCGGTGTCGATCACATGATCGCCAGCAGCGGCGCGGATACGTTCGTATTCCACCTCGGTGACATGGCCAAGTCTCTGATCACGGATACTATCGACGGGTTCAACGCGACCATGGATAAGCTCAAACTCGTGGGCACTGTGGAAAGCGATTGGACCTCGACAGACTTCGGTGGTGACGCTGTTGTAAAGTATGTCGGTGCTGACGTCGCTCATAAGGGTGAAACGATCGTGCTGAGCGGTGTGGACGCTAGCGGTTTCCACGGCTGGTTCACCGCATAACCATCTGAAATAATTTTTCAGTTCAGGAATATGCCGCCGTAAGGCGGCATATTCGTTTCATGACGTGAAAAGAATGTTTAGCAGTTCAGATCAAAAGCATCACTCTCGCCAGGAACGAGTTCCAACGGCCAGATCCGATTGCTTGTAGCGTTGTGATAGATCTCCGAGTAGCCAGACATGCTCGCAAGCAGAGTTTCGGCGAGTTCAGCACCGAGGTCGCGTAGCGACATCCTGAAGCAGGTTAGCGTCGGTTGCAGAAATTTGGCGCGCGGTTCCTCGCGGAAGCCGATAACCGCGAGGTCGCGACCTGGGACAATGCCGGCTTCCACCAGGCGGCGGTAGAGGCCGATCGCCATCAGTTCGTAGATCAGGATGATGGCCGTCGGTCTGTCTTCGATCAACAACAGTTCATCGCCCGCCTGGTAGCCGCCCTGTTCGCTGGATTTCACACGGATCACCAGCTCCGGATCATATTTGATCCCGTGCTTTTCCACAGCCTTTCGATAGGCATCGACGAAGACATAACCGAGATTGATTTCGCCCGACGGCGCGGCGATGGCGATGCGGCGATGCCCTTTGGCAACGAGGCGGTCGACGGCGCAGGCTGCGACGCCTTCGAAGTCAAGGTCGATCCAGGTGAAGTTGCCGCCGCCGGAAGAGCTTCGGCCGAGCGCCACGAAGGGGATCTTCGCCTTGACGAGCAGATCGATTCGCTTGTCGATACGTTGGGTTGCGGAGATGATCATCGCATCGACGACCCGGCGTGCCACCATACGCTTCAGATATTCATAAGGGTCTTCGTCACTGGGGCAGGGGAGCATGACGAGATCGAGCTTGTGGCGCGATAGCACGCTCTGCAGCCCGCCTGTCACGCCAAGGAAGAAGTTGTCGCTGTTCTCGACCGTTTCCTTGCTGGTCTCGATCATCAGGCCAATAACGTTGGTCGTGCCCTGACGAAGGCTGCGGCCGGACTGGTTGGCGACGTAGCCGAACTCTTCGGCGGCAGCCAGCACCCGCTTGCGTGTCTCCTCATTGACATCGGCCTTGCCGTTCAGCGCGCGGGAAACCGTCCCGATGGATATGTCGAGATGTTTTGCGAGCTGACGAATACCTTTCATCTGAGGCGATCTTTCTTCCGGAATACTGGCCATCCAATCTTATTGCCATGGGAAAACGTTTACGGAAAGCGTTTGCCGCAGCGGCGGGATGTCATTTTGCGGGGTACTCAAAAAAACCTTTTGCTGCATTGCCGAAGGTTTTGGCCTAAGCGCCCGTTCGCATTGTGATTTTTCGCAGCATTTAGCTGGAATGCCCGGCCATTGACAGCAGTAAACGTTTCCGCTTAGTATCGTAAACGTTTACGGAAGGCGTTTTCGGGAGGAAATCTGAAGCGCACCGCTGGAGGAAATCGTGAAATTGAATGCCATTCTGTGCGGGTGCGGAGCTATGTCCAAAGGCTGGCTGCGCGCGATCAAGGAAACACCTGATCTTGCCGAAGCGATCGAGATCGTCGGGCTCGTCGACGTCAACCCTGCCGCCGCCGAAAAGCTCGCCGAGGAATTCGGCTTGAGCGCGGCTCGCATCGGCAGCGATCTCGCCACCGTCATTGCCGAAACCAAGGCTGACATCGTCTTCGACGTCGTCATCCCGGCCGCCCGTTTCAATGTTGTTTCGACAGCCATGAAGGCCGGCTGTCACGTGCTCAGCGAGAAGCCGATGGCAACTTCGCTTGCCGAAGGGGCAGCCTTGATCGATCTCGCCGCCGAGACCGGCAAGATCCACGCGATCATCCAGAACCGCCGCTTCATTTCCGGTGTGCGCCGCCTGCGTCGCTTCGTCGAAAGTGGGGCGATTGGCGAGCTCACCGGCATTCATTGCGACTTCTTTATCGCCCCGCATTTTGGTGGCTTCCGCGAAGAGATGGATAATGTCCTGCTGCTCGATATGGCGATCCACACTTTCGATGCGGCCCGCTACGTAGCAGGCAAGAAGCCGCTCGCCGTCTATTGTGTCGAACGCAATCCTAGGGGTTCCTGGTATCGCCACGGTGCTTCAGCCAACGCCACCTTCGAATTCTCCGACGATGTCGTCTTCACCTATCGCGGTTCCTGGTGTGCCGAAGGCGAGCGCACGAGCTGGGAAAGCCAATGGCGCATTGTCGGCTCGAAGGGAATGCTGACCTGGGACGGTGAGGATGGGTTCAACGCAGCTACCTCCGGCAATGAACCAGGCCTGCTTCATGGCTTTTCACCGATCGAGGTTCCGGCGCCGGAACGCGCCGAAGAAACTCACGGCCATGCCAGTGTGATCGCAAGCTTCGTCGAGGCGATCCGCACGGGCAAGCGGCCGGAGACGGTCAGTTCCGACAATATCAGAAGCCTCGCCATGGTCTTCGGCGCGATCGAAAGCGCCAGGACCGGGCGCCGTGTCGAAATTTCAGCATAAGGACAGATGACGTGAGCAACCCCGCCAAAGCCATTCGCATCGGTACCATGGTCAGCGCCTCCAAGGGCGGCGTCGACAAGCGCATTGCCCAGATCGCCGATATGGGTTTCGAAAGCTTCGAGCCCTTTTTCTGGCAGACCACCAACGGCCAGGATCTCGCCGAACTCGGAAAGCGCAGTGTGGAGGCGATCGGCGATCGCGACATCACCATTTCGACGCTCGGCATGTTCGGCAATCCGCTTGAGGAAACCGACATCGACCTGCAGACGCTGCAAGGCTGGAAGGATTGCATCGACAACGCCCATCACTTCGGCGCCACCTGCGTTGCCGGCTTTACCGGTCGTGTCAGAAACAGGCCACTGACCGAGAGCCTGCCGCGTTACAAGCAGATCTGGAGCGAGCTTGCCAAGCGTGCCGCCGACAAGGGTATCAAGATCGCCTTCGAAAATTGCGCCATGGATGGCAACTGGGCGACCGGCGACTGGAACATCGCCCATAACCCAGATGCCTGGGAACTGATCTTCAACGAGACGCCCGACGACAATATCGGCCTGGAATGGGAGCCTTGCCATCAGATGGTCTATCTGATCGAACCGCTGCCGCAGATCCGCAAATGGGCAAGCAAGATCTTCCACGTCCACGGCAAGGATGCGACGATCCGCTGGGATGTGATCAAGGAACATGGCATCTTCGGCAAGGAAAAGTTCGTCTTCATGCGCACGCCGGGCTTCGGCGACAGTAACTGGACCGACATAATTTCCGAACTGCGGCTTTCCGGCTGGTCCGGCTCCATCGACATCGAAGGCTGGCACGATCCGGTCTATCGCGATGCCCTGGAAATGACCGGCCAGGTCTATGCACTGAACCATTTGAAACATGCCCGGGGCGGTGATTTCGTCATCGATCCGGTGTGAGTGACTATGGCCGGCACGGAGGACATGCCGGCCATCGCAAGGATAACCACAAAGGAGGAGAACCATGGCTATCCGCAAATTTGCAATTCTGGGCGCGCTGGCGCTTGCAGGCGTGTCTCTCTTTACCCTTTCCGCCAAGGCGGAAGACGTCAAGCTGACGCTCTGGTCGCTGGACAAGGACATCCAGCCGGCGCCGAACCTGGTCAAGGAATTCAACGACCAGCATAACGGCATCACCATCGAATATCGCCTGATCCAGTTCGACGACGTTGTTACCGAAGCGATGCGCGCCTATGCCACCGGCCAGGCACCCGATATCATCGCCGTCGACAATCCCGAGCATGCGCTGTTTTCGTCTCGCGGTGCCTTCCTTGATATCACCGACATGATCAAGAATTCGAAGGTCATCAAGCCTGAGAATTATTTCCCAGGGCCGCTGAAATCGGTCGAATGGGACGGCAAATATTTTGGCGTGCCGAAGGCGACGAACACGATCGCGCTTTACTACAACAAGGACATGTTCAAGGCAAAGGGCCTCGATCCGAACAAACCGCCGCAGACCTGGGACGAGCTTGTCGAGGATGCTCGCAAGCTGACCGATCCGGCCAAGAACGTCTATGGTCTCGCCTTCTCGGCCAAGGCCAACGAGGAAGGGACCTTCCAGTTCCTTCCCTGGGCGCAGATGGGCGGCGGCAGCTATGAGCACATCAATGCCGATGGCGCCGTCAAGGCGCTGGAAGTCTGGAAAACGGTCATGGACGAGAAGCTCGCCTCGCCCGATACGCTGACCCGGGGCCAGTGGGATTCGACCGGCACCTTCAATTCCGGCAATGCTGCCATGGCGATCTCCGGTCCCTGGGAATTGGACCGCATGATGAAGGAAGCCAAGTTCGACTGGGGCGTGACGCTGCTGCCGGTGCCGAAGGAAGGCGCTGAGCGATCTTCCGCCATGGGCGACTTCAACTGGGCGATCTTCTCGACCTCCAAGCATCCGGCCGAAGCCTTCAAGGCGCTCGAATATTTCGCTTCGCAGGACGACAAGATGTTCAAGAATTTCGGCCAGCTTCCGGCCCGTTCCGACATCTCGATCCCCGAGACTGGCGAGCCGCTCAAGGATGCCGCTCTGAAGGTCTTCCTCGAGCAGCTGAAATACGCCAAGCCGCGTGGTCCGCATCCGCAGTGGCCGAAGATCTCCAAGGCGATCCAGGATGCCATCCAGGCCGCACTCACTGGCCAGATGAGCCCGAAGGATGCGCTTGATCAGGCTGCCGACAAGATCAAGGCAGTGCTCGGCTAATGCCCGCATCACCGGATGGCCTTCGGCCATCCCACCCTTTTCCTCCCGGCAGGGGCTGTCTTCCGCGGAAGCGCCAGGCAGCCCCGTTCGGAGCATCGGAGGACCCATGAGAAGGATCCTTTCCAGCGTCAGGGATGGCCGCGGTTTCGATATCGTGCTGGTCGCCTTTCCGCTCGGCTTTCTGTTCCTGATGGCAGGCCTGCCGCTCATCTACAATGTTGTGATGAGCTTCCAGGAGGTTGACATGTTCAGCCTCGGCACCTTCTCGCGCCCGTGGGTAGGCTTCAAGAATTACACGGATCTTTTCGCGCAGCCGGAAACGCTGCCGATCCTCTATAATACCGCGATCTTCGTTGTCGGTTCGATTGCCGGACAGTTCCTGATCGGCTTCGGTCTGGCGCTGTTCTTCTGGGTCAATTTCCCCGGCGCCTCCTGGCTGCGCGGCCTCTTTCTCGTCTCCTGGGTGATGCCCGGCCTCGTCGTCGGCGCGATCTGGAATTGGATTTTGTCGGGCGATTTCGGCGTGCTGAACTTCATCCTGAAGGAAAGCGGCATCATCTCCAGCAACATTTTCTGGCGCTCGGATCCGCATTATTCGCTTTATGCCGTCATCATCGCCAATATCTGGCTCGGCACGTCGTTCAACATGATCCTTCTGTCGGTAGGCCTGTCCGGCATTCCGGGTGATCTCTATGAGGCCGCCGAGCTGGACGGCGCCACCGCCTGGCAACGCTTCTGGACCATCACGCTGCCGATGATGCGTTCAACGATCGGCGCCATCATCGCACTCGGCTTGATCTTCACGCTGCAGCAGTTCGATCTCTTTGCCGCCATCACCTCGGGCGGGCCGAACAACTCCTCCAACGTTACGCAATACTGGGCCTGGGATTTGTCCTTCCGCCAATATGATTTCGCCAAGGGTGCGACCATTTCCGTCATCATGATCGTCTTTGTGATGTTCGCCTCTGTGGTCTATGTCCGCTCGACCCGACACGAGGTGCGCGGATGAGCGAGACTGCACGCAATCGCCTGATGCTCGTGATCGCCATCATCATGGCGGCGATCTACCTTTTCCCGCTCTATTGGATGTATATCACCGCGCTGAAAAGCGGCTCGGAGATGTTCGCCACACCACCAAGCTTCTGGCCGGCTTCGCCGCAATGGAGCACTTACGCCTATGTCTGGGAAAGCCGGAACATGGGGCTCTATCTCTGGAATTCGCTGGTGATCGCGATCGGCGCGGTCGTCATCATAACCGTGCTGGGTGTCGGCTGTGCCTACGTGTTGGCCCGCTACCGCAACATCTGGGTTGATATCGGCCTGTTCCTCATTCTGATGCTGCAGGTCCTGCCGGCATCGCTCATGATCACGCCGATCTTTGTCGGTTTCTCGCAGATCGGCATGCTGAATTATCCACGGCTTGCTGTCATCATCGCCATTGCCGCAAAGAGCATGCCCTTCTTCGTGGTGCTGGTGCGCGCCACCTTCATGGCGGTTCCGATGGAGCTCGAAGAGGCGGCTCTCGTCGACGGCAATTCGCGCGTCGGCGCCTTCTTCAACATCGTGCTGCCGCTTGCCCGCAACGGCATCCTGGTCAGCGCCATTCTCATCTTCATGCAGGCCTTCGGTGAGTTCGTCTATTCCAAGTCGATGATCCAGGCCGCCGAGCTTCAGCCGGCAAGCGTCGGCCTCAATTCCTTCATGGGGCCGAACACCAATGAGTGGAACAACATCATGGCCTATGCCACGATGTATGTGACGCCGATCCTTGCCATCTTCGTTCTCTTGCAGCGCCGCATCGTATCCGGCCTTACTTCGGGAGCCCTCAAATGACCGCTCAGATCGAGCTTGCCGGCGTCAACAAACACTATGGCGCCTTCCATGCGCTGAAGAACATCGATCTCTCCATCGCCAAAGGCACATTCGTCGCGCTCGTCGGCCCCTCAGGCTGCGGTAAGTCGACGCTACTGCGCTCGCTGGCCGGCCTGGAAACCATTTCCGACGGCAGCCTGAAGATTGCCGGCGAGCTGATGAATGGCGTGCCGCCGCGTAAACGCGATGTCGCCATGGTATTCCAGTCCTACGCGCTATATCCGCATATGACCGTTGAGGAAAACCTCACCTACAGCCTGCGCATGCGCGGCATTGCAAAGGCGGAGGCGAAGAAGGCAGCCGAGGAGGTCGCGGCCACCACAGGCCTTTCGCATCTCTTGAAGCGCTATCCACGTGAGCTCTCAGGCGGCCAGCGTCAGCGCGTCGCCATGAGCCGCGCGATCATCCGCCATCCGAAGGCCTTCCTCTTCGATGAGCCGTTGTCGAACCTCGATGCGGCCCTGCGTGTCCATATGCGTAAGGAAATCCGTGCGCTGCACGATCGTCTGCATGCGACCTCGGTTTATGTGACGCATGACCAGATCGAGGCGATGACAATGGCCGACCATGTCGTCGTCATGCGTGATGGTATCATCGAACAGCAGGGCCGGCCCCTCGACCTTTACGACAAGCCTGCCAATAAATTCGTTGCCGGTTTCATCGGCTCGCCAGCGATGAACTTCATTCCGGCAATCGTCGGAGAAGACGGAAAGAGCCTGACGCTCGATCTCGGCACGGTCAGGCAGCATATCGCCATCGACCATCAACTCCAGCCCGGCCGCGGGGTTACCGCCGGCATCCGCCCGGAGCATATCGGCATTATCAATCAGGGGCAGGGGAGCTTCGACGTGCCGGTCGCAGTCGTCGAATCCACGGGGTCCTCGACCTTCATCACTGCCGCGACGACGCCTGAACTGACCATCGTCGAAACGGGCAGGGGATCGGTTCACCCTGGTCAGGCAATCGGCGTAACGGTGGATCCGGCGCTGGTGCATCTCTTTGATGAGACCAGTGGCGTCAGAATTTGAGATCTGGTTTCGGTCTGATCGGTTCCCGCAGCAGCCTACTGCGGGACGCTGCGCGACCATGACTTGTCAGGGATAAATCTTATTGCCGTATTCTCGGCAGCCATGATCGTCGGCCGAGCCATTGCCGTACTTATCGGGCGAGCGAAGCCGGCGCAGCTTGCTTGGCTGCCACCTCAGTATCGTGCGGGCGTTCGCTAGAGTTTGCCCACACGGCCACAGCAAGTCCTGCGACGATAAAGTAGGGCAGTTTGCTTGAAAGCTTGAGCTTGCCGGAAACGGCATTGCCGCGGGTGCATTCAAAGCCGGACATTTCTGGGGGCATCAGTACCTGTCTCGTGTGAATATCACGCTACAAACATAGTACATGCAACGATTCGAATGAACCCCCAGATTAGGGGATATACAAGAAGTTGCCGACATCGGGCAGATCAGTGTCCGCCCTGGTGGCCCGAACCCTTACCAAGGTCGATCTTGCGCAGGATGAAAGCGAGTGGCAGAACTGCGAGCGACAGCCACATCAGCCTGTAGAAAACGTCGATATAGGCGAGATAACTCGCTTGGGTCTGCACCTGCTGGCCGATCCAGGCCATGGCCTGCGATTGCGCATCGATCGCTCCGGCCCCTCTATCTACAAAATATTGCGTAGCGCCCTGCAGGGCATGACTGTAGGCAGGATCAGACGGAATGATATGCTCCACCAGCCGGCTTTGATGCCACTGTTCCCGATGGGCAAGCACATTTGACGCGATCGCAACGCCGATTGAGCCACCTGTATTGCGCGCGGCATTGATGAGGGCCGATGCCTGGTCCGTCTGGTCGGGCCGCAGGCCATCATAGGAGGCTGCGGTCATCGGGATGAAGATCAGCGGCAGGCCGAAGCCGAGATAGATGCGCGACCAGACAAAGAAACCGAAGTTCAGATCGGCATTGAGGCGCGTCATGCCGAACATCGCGGCGGCAATGATCGCTGTGCCGATGGCGATCAGGTATTTCGGCTGGATTTTGTTGGAGATTCGTCCGGCCACGAACATCATGAACATCATGAACATGGTGACCAGGCCGCCGGGCGAAAGCGCAAGGCCGGCCCAGGTCGCCGTATAGCCGAAGTTCTGCTGCAGGACCTGCGGAATGAACTGGGTCGTGGCAATCAGGATCGCGCCCGTCGCCAGCATGACGATGAAGCAGGAACCGAATTGCCGGCTTGCAAGCAATCGGACGTCGACGACGGGGTTGGCAGCGTTCATTAGCCATGGAATCGAAAGCACAAAAGCTGCAACGCAGACGGCCGTCATGGTGATGATGAAGTTCGAGTCGAACCAGTCCTCCGTCTGGCCGCGATCAAGAACCAGTTCGAGCGCCCCGAGAAAGGTCGCGACCAGCAGGAAGCCGATTATGTCGAAACGCACGCCTTCTCGGCGCATGCGCTCGCGTTCCCGCCGCAATGTATCCGGTTCGTCGACGAGGAAGTAGACGAGGATGAAGGCAAAGAGGCCGACCGGTCCGTTGATCAGGAAACACCAGTGCCAGGAGAAATTATCCGAGAGATAGCCGCCAAGCGTCGGTCCGACCACTGGAGCGACGACCACGGCGACGCCAAACAGGGCAAACGCCTGGCTGCGCTTCGATGGCGGGAAGGAATCGGCCAGTATCGACTGGGAGATCGGCACCATACCGCCCCCGCAAAGCCCTGGATCATCCGGAAAATCAGCAGGGATTGCAGATTCCAAGCAAGGCCGCAGCAGAGAGAGGCGATGGTGAAGGTTGCAAGGCACAGAAGGTAAAAGCGCCGCCTGCCGTAACGCTTCGCAATGAAGCTGCTGGCGACGAGAATGATGGCGTTGGAGACGAGATAGGTCGTTACGACCCACGAGGCTTCGTCGGCGCTAACGGCAAGCCCGCCGGAAATATAGCGCAACGCCACATTGGCGATCGTCGTATCCAGAACTTCCATGAAGGTGGCGAGAGAAACGACGAGCGCAATCAGCCATGGATTGGTAACGCTGGCACCCAATGTGGGACTGCCATCGGCCGTTGTGGCGTCACTCATGTCAGTTCCTCGGCCGCACGGTCACGGTCGGCACCACGGACATGCCGGGACCGATCGCAACGTCCCTCGGCCAGTTGTCGATGACGATCTTGACCGGCACACGCTGGGTCACCTTCACATAGTTGCCGGTGGCATTTTCCGCTGGAAGCAGCGAGAAGGCGGTGCCCGAACCGGGCTGGACGGAATCGACGCGGCCACGAAGGACATGATCCGGATAGGCGTCGATCGTCACATCGACAGGCTGGCCCGCGCGCATATCCGTCAATTGGGTTTCCTTGAAATTGGCCGTTACCCAGATTTCGTCGGGCACGAACATGGAGACTGCCTGTCCCGCCTGAACATACTGCCCTTTGGAGCCGCTGAGCTTCACGACACTGCCCGGCTGCGCGGCCGTGATCGTCGTATAACTCAGGTTCTGTTCGGCGGTTTCGACCTGGGCTTCCGCCTGATGCAGACTGGCGACGGCGCTTGCTCGCTGCGCCTCGGCGGCCGCCTTGTTCTTGATGGCCGAGGTGACGCTTGCCTGCGCCTGAGCGGTACTTGCCTTGTTTTGGCGAAACGTGGACGCTGCCTGCTGTGCTGTCTGCTCGGAGCCGGCGCCGCTTTTCACCAATTGCTGCTGCCGGTCGTTTTCATCCTGCGCATACTGAAGGGCGGCTTCTGCCGAGATCTGCTGCGCCCTGGCCTCGTCGATCGCTGCGGCTGCGGCGGCAATCTGCGCTTCGGCACTGGAAATGGCAGCCTTTGCGACGTTGACCTGACCGTGCGCCTGATCCAGCGCGATCTGGTAGTCGCGGGGATCGATCTTGGCGATGACTGCGCCGGCGTCGACATGCTTGTTGTCGGAGACGGGAACATCCGAGACATAACCCGAAACCTTGGCGGCGACCGAGAAGCTGCGGGCATCGATGAAGGCGTCGTCTGTGGTCTCATAGGGATGGAAATAGATGAGCCAGATGAAATAACCCGCGACAGCAAGAGCAATCAGCGCAAGCACGATGAGAAGCGTCGCGAACGGATGGCGCTTGATGATGGAAAGGCGCTTCTCGGTTTCCTCGTCCTTCCCGACGGCCTTGGCCGGAGCTTCATTTCTTGCGGGATCGGAAGGTTGCTCTTGCCTGGTTGGGGCGGGCTGGTTTTGGGGCACAGCAATGCCTTTCGTTTTGAAAACCTGAAACCAACGCCGGATCATCGACTTCGGTTCCGGTCAAAATGCCGCAACCCCCTTTTGGCGCTGCACTTGCGGGAACAATTGCAGGTGGTGAAGGTTAAGCAGACGCTGGGCGACCTTTACGGATCAAGATCATGACGTCTTCGACTACGCGCTCCTATCCCTCCATCGTGGCGCCACCCCTGCGCTCGGTCCCCTTGCATTTTTCTGCCGCCTGCCTTGTCGGCGCGCTGCTGACCGACATCACCTATTGGCGAACGGCGGAGATGATGTGGAGCAATTTCTCCGCCTGGCTTCTGGCCTTCGGGTTGTTGCTTGGCGGATTGGCCGCGATTGCGATATTGATCGACATCTTCATCGGGCGGCTGCCGCTGCGCAGCGGGGTGGGCTGGCTTTACCTCATCGGCAATGTGGCGGCCTTCGTGCTATCGCTCTTCAACGCCTTCATTCATAGCCGCGATGCCTGGACATCTGTTGTGCCGACAGGACTGATACTCTCGATCGTCACAACTGTGCTGATCGTGATCAATGCCTGGCTCGGCTCGACCGTTCTGCGCCAGCGTACCGGAGGGCTCGAATGATGACCCGCTCTCCTGCTTTTTTACGCTCCAGCGCTTTGGCCTTAACCTTCCTGTGCAGCAGTGGCGCACTTCTCGTGGCATGCAGCGACAACGAGCCCGATCCGATGAGCGAAATCGGCCCCAATGCCAAGTTGCCGGAACAGTCGCAATATCTCGTTCCGCCGATGCATGTCGCCTCGGTCATTGGATGGAAGGAGGGCGAGACGCCGAAGGTTGCCGACGGACTGCAGATCAAGGCGCTGGCAACGGGGCTGAAACATCCGCGCTCGGTTTATGTGCTGCCGAACGGTGACGTCTTGGCGGTCGAATCCATCGCGCCGCCGGCCGCATCGATCAAGCGACCCAAAGATCTTATTATGGGCTGGATTGAATCCATGGCGACTTCTGGCGGCGGCTCCAGTCACGAAGGCAGCAATCGCATCACGTTACTGCGGGATGCCGATGGAGACGGCGTTGCCGAAGTCAGGGAAACCTTCCTGGACCATCTCAATTCGCCCTTCGGTGTGGCCCTTGTCGGCAATGATCTTTATGTCGCCGATACCGATGCCATCAGGCGCTATCCCTATCAGCCCGGCGAGACGAAGATCGCAGAGGCCGGCACCGTGCTGACCGAGCTCCCCGGCGGGCCGATCGACCATCACTGGACGAAGAGCCTTGTCGCCAGCGAAGACGGCAACAAGCTCTACGCTGGCGTCGGTTCGAACAGCAACATCACGGAAAATGGCATTGAGGCGGAAAAGAACCGCGCCGCCATATTGGAAGTTGACCGGCAGACCGGCAGCTTCCGGATCTTTGCCGATGGCCTGCGCAATCCCAATGGTCTCAGCTGGGAGCCGCAGACCCACGCACTCTGGACGGTTGTCAACGAAAGGGACGAGCTTGGCCCGAATCTTGTTCCCGACTATATGACCTCCGTCAAGGAGGGCGGCTTCTATGGCTGGCCATACAGCTATTTCGGCCAGAATGTCGATCCGCGCGTCATGCCGCAAAGGCCGGATCTCGTAGCAAAAACACTCGTCCCTGATTATTCGCTGAGTTCGCATGTCGCGCCGCTCGGCATGGCCTTTTACACGGGCGACAACCTGCCGGCGCAATACAAGGGCGGCGCTTTCGTCGGCGAACACGGAAGCTGGAACCGCCATGAGTTCAATGGTTACAAGGTTGTCTTCGTGCCCTTCCAGAACGGCCAGCCGAACGGCAATCCACAGGATGTCGTTACAGGCTTCCTTCAGGGCGACGACCAGACGCATGGCCGGCCGGTCGGACTGGCTGTCGACAAGTCCGGAGGACTGCTGATTGCCGATGACGTTGGCAATACGGTTTGGCGCGTCACGGCGGCGAAGTAGACCCACGCCCCGTCATCCCATCGCAAGGCTCCTGCTGTCGAAAGCAGCAACGTTATGACGGCATTTTTGTATCAGAGGTCGTTGATCGTCGCCTTCTCCCTGCTTCGGGAGCGAAAGGTCGCGTCGAGGGATTGTTTCATCCGGGATCGCGAGGTGGTGCGTGCGAAGGGACTTGCCGCATTGCGCAGACATCTGCGGGGTTGGATGTCTGTTGTGTCAAATTTAAATGCTGGCGAATAGACCGCCAGCTATGGTCCCGCGACATGTATTGTCATGCATGTCATGTCAGGGGGCGCGAATTTGGCAGTAACCACCAGCTATTCACCGGTTAGCCCGCTTCTTGAGGGACGGAATCACTCTAGCCATTCGTTGGAGAAGGCAAGGCTCGCCACCGAGATCGGCCGTTCTTCGGACCGCACCGTCAGTGATATGATCGTCCTTTCTCCGGCCGGCAACTCATCGCGTGCAATATCGACAAGGATTCGGGCCATTTCTCTCAACACGTCGGCCCGCGACGCCAGTTCCATTCCCTCGTTGTCCCTGATCGGGCCGTCACCATTGTGAAGGTCGAAAAAGTATCGGGCCATCTGCTCACCCCATTGAAATATTTCATCATGAAGTGCCGGCCACTGAAATTGTTCCCTTTATCTGCGCTGTCGGAATGCCATCTGTCTTCAACCATCCCCTCGAACTGGGAAAGCTTCTCGTGATCGAGCCGCTTCTTCTCAATCTGGAGAGTCATGATGTGCTTTCCACAGCCGAGATCGAGCTGCTACGCTCGATTGTCGGCCGGGAAAGATCTGTGGCCGCTGGTGAAGATCTCGTATCCGAGGGAAGCAGGCCCAATCATTCGACACTGCTGCTGGATGGATTTGCTGCCCGCTACAAGCTTCTGGAGGATGGAACCCGGCAAATCACAGCCTTGCAGGTTGCCGGCGATTTCGTCGATTTGCATGCCTTCCCGTTGAAGGTGGTGGACCACGGTATTCTGGCGATCTCCAACTGTCGCATCGCCTCGGTCGATCATCAGGAACTGAAGGCGATCACGGAAACCAATCCGCATCTGACGCGCCTGTTGTGGCTTGATACGCTGGTGGACGGGGCGGTGCACCGCGAATGGATCGTTGCCATGGGGCGCCGCTCGAAGAAGGCGCATATTGCCCATCTCATCTGTGAGCTTTACATGCGGCTTCGCACCGTACGCCGGACGAACGGGCCGAGCTTCCAGCTGCCGCTGACGCAGAACGCCATGGCAGACGTTCTCGGCGTTTCTCTGGTTCACTTGAACAAGACGCTGCAGTCGCTCAGGAAAGAAAAGGCCTTTACCTGGGAGGGGAGGGTGGTCAACATTCTCGATTGGGACAAGCTGCAGAAGATTGCCGGCTTCGACGCTGGGTATCTGTCGCTGTCGATTGAAGCGCGGTGAAAATATCTGTGCCAAAAGCCTGTCCGCTCCAACGTGGGAACACATCATGATCAGCCGTCACATCAAGCCTCGCGACGAAGCACTGACGTCGGTTGACCTCGCCAAATGCCAGAATGTGCTGGATGTGTTGAAGGCCGAGTTCGGGCTTGCCGATGACGATGAGGAGGTGAGCCGTTCGGCGGCGATCATCATCGAACTCTACCGTCAGGGCGTGCATGACGAAGAGCAATTGAAGACGCTGGTCTTTGCCACTCGCGGCAAGATCTGAGCCCAGCGCGTCTTCAATGTGGATGGATCGATCTGGTTTGCCGTCCGCCCAAATCCTACCTTTATCGCGCCCCATCAGCGCTGATGTTGCGATTGAAGGTCGCAGGCGCTGCTGTTAACCCGCCCGCATCAGGAGGTCCTATGAGAAGTTTGATTGTAGCAGCCGCTGTTTTGCTCCCCACGGCCGTCTTTGCCGTCGAGGCTGTGGAGGTCAATGCCCGCGACCATTCCTGCCGCGAGCTTGCGCAGATTATCCAGCAGAAAAAGGCAGTCTTTATTCGCATGGGTATAGGTGGCAGAAGCTTCCGATACCCGCCTGCGCAGTGCCGGTTAGGCGACAAATATAGCGTGGCCAGATTGCGGGCCGCCAACGGGCAGATGTGCGTGCTCGACTACGAGTGCGTTTACGACCCGCAATCCTTCTACAACCGTTTTCCTAAATAGTGCTTCTTATCGCTCCGCCGCGGCGGCGTAGACGACCTGAAGCTCCCTCTGCACTGCATCCATGAAGAGAGAGGCCTGGCGCGACAGTTCAGTATCGCTGCAGCCCTGTTCTCTCAAATTGGCCGCCAACCCGGCCATCTCCGACCGCCAGAAGCGGTTGGCGGCCTCGCCGTGAAGGTTCTGGAGGGCCTCGGCGCAGCGCCTTATCTCAGCTGTGCGGCGGTCGGCGGGAAACTGCAGAAGCGGCATGCTATCTCCGTCATTGCTGGGCGAATCGCCAAGTGTCCCGCAGAATGGCTAGGAGTTCTTCACAAGTGGTGAAGCTGGTCGCAGAGATATGGCTCCTCATATGTGGCCTTTCGCTCAAGGGCAGCCGACATCACCGAAAATTGACAGGATGCTCTCTGGCAGCGGTCGCCGCCACGCCAAGCTATGTTAGAGTTCTCAGGATAACGCAGTGATGGGAAGTGATGATGCTGACAACACTTGCGATACTCGCGAGCCTGTCCGGCGGCGCCGCCACGATCGCGCAATCGAGCCAAAACGAAGTCGACGCAGAATTGGTGCTGGCCGTCGATACGTCCCGCTCTATGGATTACGAAGAAGTCCGCATTCAGCGCGAGGGTTATGTCGAGGCGCTACGGCACAAGGAGTTCCTCGACGCCGTGAAAGGAGGGCTGACCGGGCGGATCGCCATCAGCTATTTCGAATGGGCCGGCTATGTCGTGCCAGGCTCCGTCCTCGACTGGCAGGTGATCGAAACGGAAAAGGATGCGCTGGATTTCGCCGACAAGCTGGACGCGAGGCCGATCGCCACCCAGCGCCGCACATCCATATCTGCAGCGATCGTTCAGGGCGTCGCGATGCTTGCCGCCAGCCCCTATAAAAGCAATCGGGAAGTGATCGATATTTCCGGAGATGGTCCCAACAATTCCGGGGATCCCGTCACGCCCGCCCGCGATGTGGCTTTGGGGGCAGGCATCGTCATCAATGGCCTTGCCATCATGCTGCGACCATCCGATGTGCCCGAGGGGCTCGACAAATATTACGGTGACTGCGTGATCGGCGGCCCCGGCTCCTTCGTTTTGCCTGTCCATAAGATCGAGGATTTTGCCGTTGCTGTTCGCCGGAAGCTGGTCTGGGAAATCAGTGGGCTCGAACCGCCGGCACAGATCCGCAAAATTGCGATGAACCAGCCGACAACGGACTGCCTTGTTGGCGAGAAGCTTTGGCAGAATTTCTTCGACCGCTAGCCTCCCACCCCAGAGACTATCGAGACGCCTGCAGGTCTGCAGCCTGATGCAACCGTGGCAGAACTTCCCGTGCGATGATCTCAAGATCGCTGAGAGCCTTGCGCCCATTGACGAGCAGGTTGAAAGCAACGTGGTGAACGCCGAGATTGCGGAGGGCGGCGAGAACTTGGAGCAATCCCTCTGGTCCGGTTCGATATCCGAGATTGATCTCGTCGATATGGTCTGATGGCATATCCAGGAGATCAAGGGCCATGGCCTGACCCAGGCCCCGGAATTCGGTGTTCGTGCGCTGTACCGCCCCATGCCAGAGGGCTATCCGGTCCTTCTGTACGCCAAGGGGCCGGTGATAGGTCATCCAGGCGCCGGCGTTCCTGGCGATCCATTCGAGTGATTGCGAGGACGAACCCACGGCGACCAGTGGAATGCGACGCCCGCTGCGCGGACGGATATCGAACTGGTCCTCACCTGTCTGCGAGCCGACATGGCCGTCAAGCGCATTGACGAGTGCAGCCCAGTGGGACCGAAACAATTCGCGCCGGTCGTCGACATTGCGGTCGAAGGCCGCGAACTCCGACGGACGGTCGCCGGAACCAAGGCCGAGAACGAACCTGCCCGATGATAGGATGTCCATCGACAGGGCCGCTTTGGCAACATGAAGCGGATGGCGCAAGGGTAGAACGATTGCGCTGGTCGCCAATGCGATCGACTGGGTGGATGCGGCGAGCGCACCAAGGAGCACCCATGGATCGGAATGCCCGACGGGATCCGGATAGGTCGGACTGTTCAAGGGGACGTCTCGAACCCAGATTGCCGAGAAGCCGAGCTCATCGGCGCGGCGCGCAAGCTCCAGCTGAAGGCCGAAGTCGATGTCGTGCCGCTCTCGCTCCTGCATGGGGAGAACGACACCGATCGTCAGCCGTGAATTTTTAAAGAGCATCAGTCATTTCCAGCGCTGCCCGCCTGCACTTGGGTCATCCGGGCAGGCTTTTCAATAGGATGAGACACTGCTGCTACCAGAGGGCGACCGGTGCCCTCGCGAGAAACTGTTCGAGGGCGGAAGCGACCGCGGGGGCGAAGGCCACCATCTCCTCATGGGCGGCGAAGACGAGCAGCCCCAGCAGCGAAATCACCGATCCGACTTCCAGGGCGGACATCGGTTCGGCCGCGGCTACTGGAAGGCTCGTAGGTAGAGCGACGATGGGTGGCCGGATCGCATTCTGTCTGTTGTCGTTTGCGGGATGGAACAGGCGGACAGGACGAGGATGGGCGAGACGGGATTTACTGCATATTCCAGGATAGGTTTCGCAGACTGAGCTAGACATCGAATGTGCCCCTGATCGGCTTCGGAGGATTTAAGGGATCACGTGGGGCTTCGCCAGGCCTCCTTCAACTATACTCTCGGATAGGAAATTGCCTCAGAAGAGGCCATCGGCCTGCCTAGCCATGCATTTAATGCATGGGCGAACTGTAGTCTGAACGCTACTCATTCTCGCAGCCCCATATTATATATTTCTCATCAAAGCGAACGAAGCGCCGCTACCTGGCAGCTGTCGCTGGACCCACGGAAAGGGGATTAAAATGAGCATCGCACGCACTTTCAATAACTGGCGCAAGTATCGTCAAACCGTTACTGAGCTTGGCCGTATGTCGAGCCGTGAGCTCAACGACCTCGGTATTGCACGTGGCGACATCCGTGACGTTGCACGTGCAGCTATCGGTCGATAATTCCAGTTCTTAATGAATGCCTAACGCGCTCGCCTGACGAAGGGGAGCGCGTTTTTCGTTTCGCTTAAGCCTTTCGTTTAACGCATAGCGCATGGCAGGTTTGCAAATCTATGCCTGGAAGACCGGCAGCAATCGACCTACATCCCAGTTCAACGAAGTGATGAAACTCCTCCCTCGTCGCTTTGTCCGAGACGTGGCTTACCTCCTCCCAAGCCAGCGTCTACGTGGTGGCTCCTCCTTCGGCCGCCACGCGTCATAAAAGGCGTCTGCTGGATCTCTCCTCCCCCGGCAGGCGCCTTGTTTTTTAGGCAATAGCCTCAGGCACCAGTCGTCCCGACAAGCTGATTTTCAAGGTTCCGCGATCACCACCAAGGATTGGTGGGCACGCTGTGTCTGCATTGTATAAACATGATAATTGAACTCATGTTATTTTTGGCTTAGAAGCCGGTATGAAAAGCTCGCGATCGCCCACAGATGGCCATCAGGGCAATGGCTGCAGCGGGGTGTGTCCCGTACTTCTGACAGGCACGACGTCATTCGTGTCGAGCAAGGATGGATCCCTACGTTGAGTTTCTGGCATTCCATGGTTTGGCACACTGAAGGCATTCGGGTCACGGCGCCGGCCAAATGGCGTCAGTTCGACGGGCTCGTCAGCGTCTTCTGGGAAGCCGAAAGTCAATCCGGGGCGAGGGGCTATTATCTCTCAGACGATCCGCGCATCATGATTTTCTTCAGCGATGTCTCATCGCAGATCCGCATGTCGAACCGGGATGGCGATTTTCCGCAGCATTACAGGCCTATGACGCGAGCGGTCTATGTTCCGCCTGGCATGCCGATGTGGACGACGAGCGGCAGCACGCATCGCTTCTCGCACCTCAATCTGCATATGCACAAAGACCGGCTGCTGCGATACCTCGCGCCTTCGGTCGGTAATTCCGCGGCGATGACGGCATTGCGCAACCCGGTCGAAGTGCAGGATACCGGAGCCATCGAAACGCTTGGCCGGCTTGTCGTCGACGAGGTCGCCAGCCCGTCGAAACACGAGATCTATGGTGAAAGCCTCGTCGGCAGTATCGTCAGCGGTCTGCTGGATATTCCTCTGCAGGCAGCCGAACAGCCGAACGGGCGGCTGACACAGGCGCAGATGAACAGGCTGATCGCCCGCGTCGACGGGCCGAGTGACTGCCGTCTGACCGTAGCCGAAATGGCAGAGACGGTCGGCCTGTCGGAAAGCTGGTTTTCCAATGTCTTTAAGCACACGACCGGCAAGACGCCGCTGCAATGGCAGCTCGGCAAACGTATCGACCATGCCAAACGGCTGCTCACCGAAAGCGAGCTTGCCGTTGCCGATATCGCCGTGCAGCTCGGTTTTTCCGATCAGGCGCATCTGACCAAGGTCTTCCGCCAGATCGCCGGCGACACACCCGCTGCCTGGCGACGGATGCAGCAGCTCCGCTAAAACCAAAAAAACAATCCCGCCCGCAAGGATGCGGACGGGATCGGCCGATTACCAAGTCTGGCGCAACGTCGCATAGATCGCGCGGCCCGGATTGTAGAAATCCGCGCCAAAGCCGCCATAGGCGACATGCTTCTCATCAAAGAGGTTGCTGACATTCACATCGAAGGATGTGTGTTCCTGGATCTTGTAGCTGAAGGCGGCATCGAAGGCGATGTTGCTGCCCGTCGACTGGGTGTTTGCGTCGTTGAAGTAGTAGGAGCCGGTATAACGCGCGCCGAGGCCGAAGTTCATGTCGCCGCGGAAGCCGTTGCCGGGGATGCCGTAATTGACCCAGAGCGAGGCGGTTTGATTGGGCACGAACGACATTTCGTTGCCCTCGTTGCCCAGCGTGCCATTCTCGACGATATCCGAGACCATGTAGGAATAGGCGGCTGTCAGGCTGATATTGTCGGTGACTTCAGCCTTGGCCTCGAGATCTATACCGCGCACGCGAACCTCGCCAATCGTCTCCTGGAAGCCGGTCGCCGGATTTGTGCGAGTGATGTTGTTCTTGGTCAGGTCATAGACTGCCAGACTGAAGAGGGCAGGGAATTCGTCGGGCCGGTATTTTACGCCGACTTCCCATTGTTCGCCGCGCTCGGGATCAAGCGTCAGCGAGGCTGGCAGCACCGATTCCGCGTAGCTGACATAGGTCGCCACCTGATCCGTGATCTTGTAGCTCAACGCGGCGCGCTTGGTGAACTCGCTGAGATCGGCGTCAGTCGTCGAGCCCGCCATGTTGTTCTGCTGCTGAAGGTCGAGCCAGTCGTTGCGCAGGCCGACTGAGGCGGTCAGCTTGTCGAAGAAGGTCAGGTCCTGCTGCAAGTAGAGGCCCGTGGTCTTCTGGTCATTTGTCAGGCTCTGGTAGAGCGGAACCGAAGTCGGTGCGCCGGTATAGACGGGGTTTGTCCAGTCGATGCCGGGCGCGCCGCCGAAATAGCCGTCATTGTCGGATCGCAGATTGTTGTACTGCAGGCCGACGAGGCTGCGGCTGTCGATGTCCTCGAAACTCGTCTCATATTGCAGGCGGGTATCGATGATGAAGTTCTCGGCCGCCTGGTCATTGGCGAAGAAGGCGCGGTCGGCGATGGTCGAACCGTTCGTCGGCGTTGCCGAGATGTAGGCATAGCCGAAATTGCTCTTGGTATTGCTGTAGCGCGCATTCGAGCTGAAGGTCAGGCCAGAGCCGAAGTCATGATCGAACATGACGCTCAGCGTGTTTCTGTTGACGTCGCGGTAGTTAAAATCAGGCTCGCCGAAGAAACGGCTTCTGGCAAAATCCGAGCCGACCGGATGGCCGCCGCTGCCGGGAACGCCGTCCTTATCCAGATGGTCATAGACCACAGTCAGGTTGGTGTCGGCGCTCGGGCGCCAGGTCAGGCCGCCCATGAAGAAGTTCTCGTCGTCCTGCGAGTAGTCATATTCCTCGTCGGCGCGCTTCACTTTGCCGGTGATGCGGTAGGAAAAGGTATCGTCCTCGGTGATGTTGTCGCCGAAATCGACGCCGGTTTCACGATGATCGAACGAGCCGCCTGTCACATAGGCCTCGCCGAAGCGCTCGCTCTTCGGCCGCTTGGTCACGAAGTTGACCGCGCCGCCGGGATCGGAAACGCCGAAGGTGGTGGAATTGGCGCCCTTCAGCACCTCCACACGCTCGAAGGCGAAGGGCTCTTCACGGATCCCGCCGAAGGGGTCGCCGAGCGTCAGGCCGTCGCGATAGGTATAGGCATCGAAGCCACGGATCTTGAAGTAGTCGAAGCGGTCGTCCGAGCCATAGAAGTCGGTCGTGACGCCGGATGCATATTGCAGAACCTGTTCGGTATCTTGGGCGCCGCGCTCCTGGATTTCCTTTGACGTAATGACGGAGACGGAGGCCGGCGTATCGAGAAGATCGGTCGCCATGCCATTGCCACTGATGGTCTTGGTCGCGACGATCGATTTCGAGTCATTGTCGGTATCAAGGCCGCTGCCCTGGATGACGATCGGCGCGAGAGTGGTGACCGTATTGGAATTCCCGCTGTCCTGACCGAGCACCGCGCCAGGTGCGAGGGCGACAAGCGCGGTGCAACCGAGAAGGACCGCATTCCGGTAGCGGAGGAGGGTCTGTCGCGAGTGAGCGCTTGTTCTTTCGATGTCCATGTTCACGTTCCAGAAGTTGGTGTCGCCGTTGCGGCCCTTCGACAGGGGGTGCCGAATGGAATGCCGGTTTGGGGGTCGGTCTGAACGGCATGTCGGCAGTCGGTGTGAACGAGAGATTTACCCACGGACCGGCAGTCGGAATGGTTGGTTCGATGTCCCCTGCGACTGCTACTAACTTGAGCGCAGTTGTCCAGTATTGTAAATTTCCCGGGTTTTGTAGGATCCTACGGAAATCTCAGCGCTGTAGCCCCGAAGCGGCGCCATGACCGTTGACGCAACTAGATTAACCTGAAAGTGGAGGTCAACTTAAAACTGGCGGAGTTTGCACAATGCTGCGCTTTTTGCTTCTGGCCGCAAAACTGGCGGTAACCTGTGTCTGGCTGATTGCCGCTACGTCCGGCAGCGTTTGGGCTGACGCGAGCACGGTCTATCCTGTTACCATCAAGCATGCCTTTGGCACGACGGTCATTAACAAGACGCCGGAGCGGGTCGCGACGGTCGCCTGGGCCAATCATGAAGTGCCGCTGGCACTCGGCATCGTGCCTGTCGGTTTTGCGGCTGCCAATTTCGGCGATGACAACGGTGACGGACTGCTGCCCTGGGTGGCCGACAAGCTCAAGGAGTTGCATGCCGAAAAGCCTGTCTTGTTCGACGAAGGCGATGGTATCGATTTCGAAGCGGTCGCCGCCACCCGGCCGGATGTGATTCTGGCCGCCTATTCCGGTCTCAGCCAGTCGGACTACGATACGCTGAGCCAGATTGCGCCGGTCGTTGCCTATCCGGAGGCGCCCTGGTCGACCGACTGGCGCGAGATGATTCGCCTCGACAGTGCCGGGCTCGGCATGGCCGCAGAAGGCGAAGCATTGATCAAGAAGATCGAGGGCGAAATATCAGAGACCGTCGCCGGCCATCCCGAACTGCAGGGTAAATCGGCGATGTTCATCACCCATCTCAACGCGACCGATCTCAGCACCGTCAATTTCTACACGACCAACGATACGCGCGTGAAATTCTTCGCCGATCTCGGGCTGAAGTCTCCAACGAGCGTCGTCGAAGCCTCGGTTCCGGGGAAATTCGCAGGCTCGATCAGCGCCGAACGCATCGATTCGTTCGATGATGTCGATATCGTCGTCACCTACGGAAACCAGCAACTGCTCGAAGCGCTGGAGAAAAATCCGCTTATGGCCAGAATGCCGGCTGTTTCAAAGGGCGCGCTGGTGACGCTCGGCCGCAACCCGGTCGGCACCGCCGCCAACCCGACGCCGCTGTCGATCTCCTGGGTCCTCAAGGATTACGTGGCACTGCTCGCAGACGCCGCCAGAAAGTCTCTCAGCAAGCCCCAATGATCGTACGCAGTCCAAAATCATCGTCCCGGTCGCCCATATCCGCCCGGTCAAACCGGATCCGCAGCCTTTGGCTTCTCGGGCTCGCCGTGGCTCTTGCGTGCCTCTGTGCGCTCTCGGTCACTGTCGGCACGCGCGATATAGACTGGGCGGATATCTCTGCGGCGCTCGCCGGGCATGCGGACACGATCGGCCAGGCGGCAGTAACGGTGCGCATTCCGCGCACGCTGCTTGCCGTCACCGCCGGTGCTGCCCTTGGCCTTGCCGGGGCGATCATGCAGGGGGTGACGCGCAATCCGCTCGCCGATCCCGGCATTCTCGGCGTCAATATGGGCGCATCGCTCGCAGTCGTCGTTGCTGTCGCCTGGTTCGATATCTCCTCGAACGAAGCCTATATCTGGACGGCGATCCTCGGGGCCGGATGTTCGGCGGTCTTCGTCTATACGATCGGTTCGCTCGGACGCGGCGGCGCAACGCCTCTGAAGCTGGCGCTGGCCGGTGCGGCAACGTCAGTTGCCTTCGCCTCCATGGTCATTGCCGTCGTGCTGCCTCGCAACGATATCGCCGGCGGCATCCGATCCTGGCAGATCGGCGGCGTCGGTGGGGCGACCTTCGAACGCATCCTGCCCGTTCTGCCGTTTATCGCGGCCGGCTTCCTCATCAGCCTCCTGTCGGCGCGCAAGCTGAATTCTCTGGCGCTCGGCGATGAGCTGGCGGCCGGTCTCGGCGAGCGCGTGGCGCTATCGCGCGGCATTGCAGCGCTCGGTGCCATCCTGCTTTGCGGGGCGACGACCGCGGTCTGCGGGCCGATCGGCTTTCTCGGCCTCGTCGTGCCGCATCTCTGCCGGCTGCTGGTTGGCGTAGATCATCGCTGGCTCCTGCCTTTTTCCGCAATCGGCGGTGCTTGCCTGCTTGTGGCAGCCGATGTCGTCGGGCGCATTGTTGCAAGACCCGCAGAGCTCGATGTCGGCATCGTGACGGCACTCATCGGCGCGCCCTTCTTCATCACCATCGTCCGGCGCCAGCGAGTGCGAGAGCTATGACCGTGCTTGTCTCCTCCCTCGATCGCATCGTTAACAACCGTCGCCGCAGGGCGCGCCGGCATTTGCTCGTGGTCGCCTTACTGCTCTGCCTTGTTGTGGCGATCTTTGCGCTCACTCTGTCGCTCGGGCAATCCTTCACGCTCCCCGTAGACGTGATCCGCGTGCTGCTGGGCGAAAACGTGCCGGGCACAGCCTTCACCGTTGGTCAGCTCAGGCTGCCGCGAGCAGCGCTTTCGACGCTTGCGGGCCTGAGCTTCGGGCTCGGCGGCGTCGCCTTCCAGATCATGCTGCGCAATCCGCTTGCGAGCCCCGATATTATCGGCATCAGCTCGGGTGCAAGCGCGGCTGCCGTCTTCGCCATCGTCGTGCTGTCGCTGAAGGGGCCAGTGGTTTCCGTCCTGGCCGTCGTCGCCGGTCTCGGAGTGGCGCTGATGGTCTACGGACTGTCATCTCGCAACGGGGTGGCGGGCACACGGCTCATCCTTGTCGGCATCGGCGTATCCGCCATGCTGGAAAGCGTCATAGCCTATATCCTGTCGCAGGCGCCGGCCTGGAGCCTGCAGGAGGCGATCCGCTGGCTGACGGGCAGTGTCAACGGAGCCCAGCTTGGCCAGGCGACCCCACTGCTTCTGGCGCTTGGCATCTTCGGCGGGCTGCTTCTCAGCCGCGCGCGCGACCTGGAGGCCTTGCGGCTCGGAGATGACACCGCGGCCGCCCTCGGCGTCGGTGTGTCGCGCACCCGCATCATGATCATCGTTGCTGCCGTCGGCATGATCGCCTCGGCAACGGCGGTGACAGGCCCGATCGCTTTCGTCGCCTTCCTGTCTGGACCGATCGCCGCCCGCATCGTCGGAAATAACGGTTCCATCCTCATTCCCGCAGCACTTGTCGGTGCCGTGCTGGTGCTGGCTGGCGACTATGCCGGGCAGTTCCTGCTGCCGAGCCGATATCCGGTCGGTGTCGTCACCGGTGCCCTCGGCGCCCCTTACCTGATTTTCCTGATCGTGCGCGTCAACCGGATCGGAGGCTCGCTATGACCATCCATACGCTTACAGCCACCGGGCTTTCCGCAGGCTATGGCGAAGACGAGATCCTGCACGGGCTCGATCTCGCCGTGCCGCCCGGCAAGATTTCCGTCATCGTCGGGGCGAATGCCTGTGGCAAGTCCACGCTGCTGCGCGCCATGTCGCGGCTGCTTTTTCCGCGCCAGGGACAGGTGTTGCTCGATGGCAAGTCGATCCACCGCACGCCGCCGCGCGAACTTGCGCGTACGTTGGGCCTGCTGCCGCAATCGCCCATCGCGCCTGAGGGCATCACGGTCGCCGATCTCGTCAGCCGCGGGCGCCATCCGCACCAGAGCCTGTTTTCCCGCTGGACCCGCGCCGATGACGAGGCCGTCGATGGTGCGCTTGACGCCACCAAGACCTCGGATCTTGCGGAGCGGCCGGTGGATGAACTCTCGGGCGGGCAGCGCCAGCGCGTGTGGATCGCCATGGCGTTGGCGCAGCAGACGGAAATCCTGCTGCTCGACGAGCCGACCACCTTTCTCGACATCAGCCATCAGGTCGAAGTGCTTGACCTGTTGATTGATCTCAACCATGCGCGCGGCACCACCGTCGTCATGGTGCTGCACGACCTCAATCTGGCAGCACGCTATGCCGACCATCTCGTCGCCATGACGGAGGGTTGCGTCCATGTTTGCGGCTCGCCGCAGGAGGTGCTGACGGAAGACAATGTGCGGCAGGTCTTCGGCCTCGAAAGCCGCATCATCACCGATCCAACATCCGGCCGGCCCATCATGCTCCCGATCGGTCGTCACCGGATGGCAGCAGGCCAGAGTGAACTGCAACAGGCATTCGATAAGGATGACAGATGACCACAGCTCATGAATTCAAGCTCTCGGGCGTCGCGCTTCCAAGGGATGCCGCAGCCATGCTCGGCGAAATCTGCGAGCACTTCGTCGAACACGCCGAGGTACAGCGCGGGGACGACCTCGCGCTTCTGAAGAGCAAAGCGGGCACTGCCGAAATCCGCATTCAGGACCGCAAGCTGCTGATCGAACTTTCCTGCCCCTCGGAACAGGCGTTGCAGATGAGCCGCACGATGCTTGCCGAGCATCTCTTCTACTTCGCCGGCGACGATCCGTTTGAACTCACCTGGTCTGATCCCGCAGCGCTTGCCGTGTTGCCGAATATCCATGAGGTGACCGTCGTTTCGGCCGAGAATGTCACTCCGCATATGCGCCGGGTGAAATTTGCCTGTGACGACGTCACGCCGTTTATCGGCGGTGACATGCATGTGCGCCTGCTCGTGCCGCCGAAGGGCAGAACCCCGGTCTGGCCGGGCCTGCGCGCCGACGGCCGCGTTGCCTGGCCCGAAGGCGAGGACGAACTCTTGGTGCGCGTTTATACGATCCGCACCGTCGATATCGAAATGCGTGAACTCTGGATCGACTTCCTGCAGCATCCCGTATCAGGCATCAAAACGCCCGGCGCCGATTTCGCCCGCGATGCCGCGCCCGGCCAGCAGGTAGCTCTGCTCGGTCCCGGCGGCGGCAATCTTCCGGTGGCACAGTTCATCCTCCTTGCCGGCGACGAAAGCGCGCTCCCCGCCATTGCGCGCATCGCGGAGGAGGTACCTGCCAGTACACGGCTGCAGGCAATCATCGAGGTTGCAGACGAGACGGAGGAGCAGACCCTGTCATCTGCCGGTTCACTCAATGTGCGCTGGCTGCACCGAAGGCACTATGCCGATGGCGCCAGGAGCGTTCTGCTGGAAGAAGCCAAACAGGCGGTTGCCGCCACGGAAGGTGAAAGCTTCGTCTGGTTTGCCTGCGAGAAGGAGGATGTGCGCGCCATGCGGACTTTCCTGAAGGCGCGTCGGCATGACAGGAAGAGCATGTACGTCGCGTGGTACTGGGAACGGGAAGCCGACTAGGTTGGGAATGCATCCTTTGACGGCTGCCGCGAGGGACGGCCGGGCGCTATCGGATCGCTTGCCGGAAATGTCTCTTCGAGCGACTCCTCAAGAAAGTCGTCCTGTTCCTGCCCGGCGTTTTCGGTGTCTGCAGGCTTGCTGGTGGGTTCAGTAGTTTTGATCATCTCAATCCTCTTGATGTCATGCCTCCCGAACCTAGCAGCCCTGATGGTGCTCCGTCACTAAACTGTGGGATAGGTCGAGGCGCAATGGCTTGGGATCAGCGATTCCGGAAGACCGTACAGGCAACGCCGGCACCGCGGATCGTACTGCAAAGCTTGGTCGCTTCGGCGCGGGTCTCGCGCCCAATTCGGGCAGCATAGCGCGGGCGATAGCCGAAGTTCCCGCCTCTCTGGCGCACGATCACCGCGCGTTCCGCATTCAGCGGTTCGGGAAGCTTCGCCACCGATACCGTGAAGAGCCGGTCCGCGACGGACGGATTGTAATGGGCGGCAAGCTGCACACCCCATGGTGCCCAGTCAGCCGATCCGGTCAGGACGGGCTCGTTCATCTGCCGCGTCTCCGCGAGTGCCACGCATGCCTCGCGGAACGGCATGCCATCCCGCAGGTCCGGAGCGGCGGTTTCCGGAGGCTTGTCCCGCCAGGTTTCGACAGACTGGCCGGTGATCGCGAACACATAGTCGCGGGTCTCGATCGGCAGGCGGCCGGAGGAGAGAAACCGGCTGAGACCGGATTCACCGGCATTGTAGGCAGCCGCAGCAAGTCCGAGATTGCCGAAACGAAGCCTCAGTTCGTCGAGATAGCTGGAAGAGGCTTTGAGCGCCTGGACGACATCGAAGCTGTTTTCCAGCGCTCGCAGCCGGGCGGTGCCGGGCATGAATTGCGCAATACCCTCCGCGCCCTTCGGGCTGACCGCTTCCGGGCGGAACAGGCTTTCGCGCCAGATCAGGCGGGCAAAGAAGGCAGGCGGAATGTTACGGATTGCTGCGAAACGGTCCATGATCGCGCATAGATCGGTATTGAAATGATCTTTTCGAATGCAGAGTGTTTGTCCGTCACCAGCGTCACCCTGGTATAGGCAAGCGGCTTCCGGAGCGGCCGGCTCGGCAACGCTGGCCCCGGGCGACATGATAGCCCATGCGGCTGAAATTAGCGCGGTAGCCGTCGAGCCTACGTGACATCTCATCATCACCAAACCTTGCCTGACGATATCGTCGCGGTTTTCAGGCAAGACGGCAAGCTTTCTTCGTCAGTCCCGCGGCTTGGCCACGGGCGACGGGCCTCAGTGCACAACCGTCAAGATCGCTATGCCGGCTTCGGCTGCCGCGCGGCGAATGGCGTCCTGCAGTTCGCCGACATCGATCTGCCCGGTGATCGCATCGGCGCAAGCCTTGACGGCCACGACATATTCCTCGCCGTCCTCGGACGGCCAGTCCGTTATCAAAACCTCGGCTGCGTCTCTCAACGTCCTAAGGACTCTGTATTTTTCCCGGCCACCTAGCATCAGCACAAGAGGGGGAAAGCGCTCGTATGTGTTCCATTCCATTACACTTGGTCTCCCCAACGTAAGGATATTGGTAACGTTGCAAGAACCATACCGATCGGATGTGAAGATCGTGCATTCGACAACTTTGGGGTTGCGGGTCGAATTTGGCGTTCAGGCAACCTCACAAAATGGAGATAACAACTCAAGTTTATATTGCGTCTGGTTTCAGCCTTCGTTAAGGAAGTATCGTCATTGGCCCGATGCGTTCCGGCCACGTAAGCGTTAACGTCACTCAACGCGTATGATCGAACGGCTTTGCGGCTTCGATCTGCGCGACTTTGTCCTGCGGATCGTTTCCCGAAGCCCCGGAAGGACATCATGGATAACGAGCAATCCACCAATCACCAGTTCGCCGCGCCCGTGATCGAGCGGGTCCGCCACGAATTGCGACGCCGTCTGCTGACGGTAGAGAGCGTCACCGATATCACGCCCAGCATGCGGCGTGTCGTGCTGAAGGGTGAAGATCTCGCCGATTTCGCAAGCCTGGCACCCGACGACCATATCAAGATCATCGTGCCCGGTGCCGATGGCGTCGAGGAACGTCGGGACTACACGCCACGTCGCTATGACAACGCTGCCCGCAGCCTGAGTATCGACTTCGCCTTGCATGAGGCCGGTCCCGTTACGCAATGGGCGATCGACGCCAGGCCCGGTACCCCACTCGAAATCGGCGGCCCGCGTGGTTCGGCCGTTGTCGCCGGCACGGTGAAGAGATGGCTTCTGATCGGTGATGAGACGGCGCTACCCGCCATCGGCCGGCGAATTGAGGAGAGCGGGGCCGGCACGACCATTACGACAATCGCTGCAGTCGCCGCTCCCGAAGAAGAGCAATCCTTCGAGACATCCGCGGCTCTAACGACGCGCTGGGTTTACCGTCCTCTCTCCGATGCGACGAATGCCGAACCGCTGATCGCTGCTTTGGCAGGGATCGACATCGTTGCCCAGACATTCGTCTGGATTGCGGCTGAGGCGTCGGTGGTGCGGGCAATCCGCGCCTATCTCACCGATGATCGCGGATATCCGCTAAGCTGGATCAAGGCGTCGGGCTACTGGGTCAAGGGCAAGGCCGATACGACCGAGAAGTTCGGATAGCAGAGAGGTTATGGTGTTCAAGAGCTTCTGCTTATCGCTCCTGGAGTGGCTCCGCTGAGGAAGGGCCGCCCAGCTTCGTCCCCACCGTGTTCCCATCGCCGCCTGTAGGCGGCGAAGCCGTCCGGCAAGTCGCAACTCACACGCGTTTTTGCCTGTGCGGCGGAACATCGGGCGGATGGCGGTGTTTTCTGAGCAAAGGAGATAGGCCATGGGCACAAACGACACCAACGCCAAAGCCGAACAGCGCCGTCCGAAGGACGTCGGACCGATTGCAGAAGCGCCGAATCGAGCGGACAGGGGATCGATCGCTCCGCCGACGGTCCAACCGGCGGGCGCAAAGGATGAAAGTGAGCGACCGATCGTAGATCCGGTAACCGGGGTCGCTCTCTGAGAAGGCATGCCGGCGACAGTACGGCGATTGGAGGCAAGGCGATGGCCAGGGACAGGGAAGAAGCAATTCGTCAACGCGCCTACGAGATCTGGGAGCAGGAAGGCCGCCCGGAAGGCAATGCATTTCGCCATTGGCTGCAGGCATCAGATGAGTTCAGCGAAGATGACGAACATGAGACATTGCAGGAGTTGATCGACGAGGATGATCGCGACGATGCCGCTCTGCTGCAAGGTGCAGGTGAGAGCGGCGATATTCACTCTCGTCGCTAGTCGCGTATAGGTAGATTATTTCTCCGCTCGTTCTAGAAGAATTCGCGCCTCCTCGAAGCGGCGCTTGCGGTCGCCATCGTCTTCATTCGCCGAATAACAGGTATTCGACACGCAGAACCGTGCCAAATGATGCGGCCTGTCGGCCTTGTCGAATTCGCATTCAAACGTATCCGTCATGTCGCCCGGAGCGGTTCCTGTCCGGGTGGAGTAGGTCATCCGCACCCCCGGTGGCTTGAGTTCCGGAAAGGACTGTACGGAGCCGATCGAAAGCTGTTCCGTCATGAAGAAACCTTTGGCGACTGCCTGGCAGGTCGCCTCGAGATCGGGGGATTGCGCGAAAGCTGCTGCCGGAAACAGGATAATGCCGAATAATACTAGACGTTTACGCAAGGGCGTCTCCTTCTGATCTCGTTCAGAATGAGGTAGAGCCAATACGGCAAAAACAAGTGGGGCACCTCAGGCGGCGCCAGAAAAATCTTCCGACAGCAGGCCCAGCAATTCGTCGCGATCCCTTACGCCGAATTCGAACCAGTCGACAAGCGCTTTCGCCCTTGTCATTCCCAAGTCGCTGTCACGCCGGCAACGAGCGGCTGAGCACCATTCCTGATGAATGCCGTCGAGAAAGTTCATCACTTCCGACGTCAGCACTTCCTTCGGCCAAACCGTTCGCGTCATCGCCTTGCTCCCTCGTGCAGCGCCACATTAGATGACCTATGGTTGAGGGCAATGGCGAGAATGCAACACCGGTGGATTTGTTGTCATTCGTTGCGGCGCCGTTGCGCGACAGAAAAGCGGCAGGCGCTCAGGCCTGCCGCTTGTTGTCACGTAGCTTCTGGGAGAGGCAATCAGCCCTCCAGCCACTTCACCTGTTCGGGCGTCAGCTTGATGTCCAATGCCGAGAGGCTGTCTTCCAGCTCGGCGATCGTGCGCGGCCCGATCAGCGGGATAACGGGGAAGGGCTGGGCAATGACATAGGCTAGCGCGATGTGAATCGGATGCCGGCCGAGTTGCTTGGCAAGTTCGATTGCCCGGTCGCGCCGTTCGAAATTGCGATCCGAATACCAGCAGCGTACGATTTCCTCGTCGTCGCGCTTGTCGCGCCCGGCCCGTTCGGTGAAGAAGCCGCGGCCCTGGCTCGACCAGGCGAAGTTCGGGATCTGCTTCTCGTTCAGCCACGTCTTCCACTTATCGTCGGAGGCGGCAACGCAGCCGGCCCAGATCGGATCGAGCATTTCGGCAAGCGAGAAGTTGTTGGAAAGCACCGCAGGGGCTACCTTGCCGCTCCTCTTCGCATAGGCGATCGCCTCGTCGAAACGCTCGCGCGTCCAGTTCGAGCCGCCGAAGATGCCGCGGATTCGGCCGCGCTTGACCTCGGCATCCATGGCATCGACGAACTCGCCGACCGGCACGTCGGTGTTGTCGCGATGCATGAAGTAGATATCGACATAGTCGGTCTTCAGGCGATTGAGCGACTGGTCGAGCTGTTTGCTGATGATGTCGGGATAGCAGAGCGGTGAGTGCGCGCCCTTGCCGATCAGGACGATCTCCTCACGCGGAACCTGGCGGCTGGTATGCCAGTCGCCAAAAATGCTTTCCGTCTTGCCGCCGCCATAGACGAAGGCCGTGTCGAAGACATTGCCGCCGGCTTCGTAGAAGGTATCGAGCGTCAGCGATGCGGCGGCGAAATTCGGGAAGAATTCGAATCCGAGGGTGACGACGGAGGCTGGTTTGACAATGCCTGGAATCTGGCGCTGGGGAATGGAATTGCCCCGCCGGACGGCACCCCCGGCGATATTCGACGTCCGCTTGGCGGCTTTCTCGACGGCGTATTCGAGGCCGACAGAGGCGCGCCACTGGTCGAGCACCTTGAGGTTGTTGATCGAATCCGCCCAGCTCATGCCCGGCGCGCGGAATTCCTTCTCGCCGGCGCGGATGGCATCACCGGCCGCATCGGCCTCGAAGGAATAGAGCCAGCGATCTTCCTTGATCTCGATTGTTTCCTGCTCGGCATTCTTGAAAACCTCGATCTTGCCGACGCCCCCCTTGTGACCGGACGCAAACCAGAAATCCCTGACCTCGATGCGGCCCTGCGAACCGATGATACGCAGCACGTTGTCCTGCTGCGCCATGATCGAGCATGAGACTTCGGCGATGATCTCGTTCGGGAATTTGAGTACGGCGGAGGCCCACTCATCGACGCCGGACTGGCCGAGATGGGCGACACCCGAAACCTTTTCCGGATCGAGGAAGGGTTTGCCGGCCGCAGCACCCGCGATCAACCGGGCCATGGAAACGGGATAACCGCCAACGTCGAGGATGCCGCCGCCGGCCGTCTCATTAGCAAACAAGCGATGTTCCGGCTTGTAGGTGCCCATGCTGAAGCCGAACGAGGAGCGGATGATGCGGATTTCGCCGATCGTGCCGCTCTTGACGAGCTCAACCAGCTTCTCGGTCTGCGGATGCACGCGGTACATGAAGGCTTCGCCGGCAAAGACGCCCGCCTTCTTCGCCTCGTAATAGATCGCCTCGGCATCATAGGCCGAGAGCGCGATGGGCTTTTCGACCAGCACATGCTTGCCGGCATGGATTGCCTTGATAGCCCATTCGGCATGGCCGGTGTGGGGCGTGGCGATATAGATCGCATCGACTTCCTTGTCGACCAACAGCGCCTCATAGCCGTTGACGATACGCGCACCCGGAAAACCCTCGGCAAGGCCCGGTTTGTTGGGGTTGCGGGTCGCAATCGCCACGAGCTTGCCGGTGCGCGAATGCGCGACGCCATCGGCAAAGGTGCGGGCGATGGTGCCGGGGCCAATGATGCCCCAGCGGATCGGTTTATCTGAAGTCATGACTATCCTCTTTCGTCTTTCAGTCTTGGGATCACGTTATCGGAGCCGCTTGCCGGCGGCATCGAACAGGAAGGTGCGGGCGGCGGGTAGCGACACCGTCAGCGTCTCCGTCTTGCCGAGGCTGCGGGATTCCGGCTGCTCTATGATGAGCTGTTCGGCGCCAAGGTTCGCATAGATGTAGCTGGTATTGCCGAGGTGCTCGGCGACATCGACGGCAACCGTCAGATCCGCTTCGCCCTGACCCGCCACGCCGAAATGCTCTGGCCGGATGCCGAGCGTTATCGCCGCGCCTGATGTTACGGACGGGTCGGAAAGTGGTACCTTCAGCCGAACTGTCTTATCGCCGGTAAGCACGACCGTTGCCTTGCCCGCCTGCACGTCGACTACCTCGGCCTCGAGAAAATTCATTTTCGGCGAACCGACGAAGCCGGCGACGAACTGATTGGCCGGATCGTCGTAGAGATCGAGCGGCGCTCCGATCTGCTCGATATTGCCGGCGCGCAGAACGACGATCTTGTCGGCGAGCGTCATCGCCTCGGTCTGGTCGTGGGTCACATAGATCATCGTCGTGCCGAGCTGCTTGTGCAGCCTGGAGATTTCCACGCGCATCTGCACGCGCAGTTCCGCGTCGAGGTTCGACAACGGCTCGTCGAAGAGGAAGACCTGCGGTTCGCGCACGATGGCCCGGCCGATCGCCACGCGCTGACGCTGGCCGCCGGAGAGTTGCCTCGGCCGACGCTTCATCAGTTCCGTGATCTGGAGGATTTCTGCGACATGGCGCACGCGCCGTTCCGTATCGGCCTTCGGGTTGCCGTTCATGCGCAGCCCGAAGCTTAGGTTCTCCTCGACGGTCAGATGCGGATAGAGCGCATAGGACTGAAAGACCATGGCGATGCCGCGATCGGCCGGCTCGACATCGTTGACGAGGCGTCCACCGATCTTCAGTTCACCGCCCGTAATGTCTTCGAGACCGGCGATCATGCGCAGTAGGGTCGATTTACCGCAGCCGGAGGGGCCGACGAAGACGACAAACTCGCCGTCCTTCACGTCCAGATCGGCGCCATGAATGATTTCAAGCGCGCCGTAACGCTTGACGATATTGTTGAGTGAAAGCTCTGCCATGGGCTCCCCGATTATTTGATTGCGCCGGCCGCGATGCCGGCGATGAAGTGACGTTGTAGAGCCACGAAGACGACGAGGATCGGCGCGGTCAGCAGTACTGAGCCTGCCATGATGCCGCCCCAGGAAACTTTGGTGAGGCCGATCAGCGTCCCCAATGCCACCGGTGCCGTCATCATCCCCGGTTTGGAATTGATGAGTAGCGGCCAGAGATAGTTGTTCCACGAGGCGAGGAAGAGGATGATTGCCAGTGCCGCCATCGTCGGCCGCGCTAGCGGTAAGGCGATACGCAGGAAGATCTGCCATTCCTTGACCCCTTCCACACGGGCCGCATCGAAAAGATCGTTCGGCATCATCGAAAATGATTGCCGCATGAAGAGCACGCCGAGCGAATTGAAGAGCGGCGGCACGATCAGTGCCACCCAGGTGTTGGCCAGCCGGAACTCGCGCGCCACCATGATGAATTGCGGAATGACGACCACGGAGAATGGCAAGGTAATGGTGCCGAGAATGATGGCAATGACGATAGAGCGGCCGACAAAACGGTAGCGCGCCAGCGCCCAGCCAGCCATCGAGGTCAAAAGCACCGAGAGAACCGTGTAGATAATCGCGACGCCGACTGAGATCGTCATTGCGCCGATGAAATCCGTATCCGCCTGCAGGTTTTTGAAGTTCTCGATGAAATTGGTGGAAGGCCAGAGCACGATCTCAGGGCTGAAGATGCCGTTATCCGGCATGGTCGAAAAGACGAACATCATCCAGAGCGGAAAGAGCCAGATTATCGCGAGGGGTGCGAGTACCGCGTGAAGGGCGATCTGGCGCAAAAGCAAGGATTGCGATTTGGATCTCATTTGGGATCCCTCCCTACCCACAGATTGAGAAGCGAGATCACCACGGCCAGTGCCGCCATCGTATAGGCGATCGCCGAGGCGTAGCCGAAGTTCAGCGAGGTAAAGCCCTGGCGGTAGAGCAGCAGGCCGAGGGTTTCGGTACCGCCGCCAGGCCCGCCTCTATTGGTGATCAGGAAAGGTTCGGTAAAGAGCTGCATGGTGCCGATGACCGACAGAACGACACAGAACAGGATAATCGGCTTCAGGAGCGGCAGGGTGATATGGAAGAATTGCTGGATCTTGCTCACCTTGTCGAGCGTGGCGGCCTCATAGACGTCTTCAGGAATCGACTGCAGGCCGGCAAGGATGATGATGGCGTTATAGCCCGCCCAACGCCATGTGACGGCGATGATCAGCAGGGCCATGGCTGCATTTGCGTTGTCGAACCAGGAGACCGGGCTGAGTCCAATGGCTGAAATCAGCTTGTTTATGATGCCGAAATCGAGGGTGAACATCAGCCGGAATACTGCGGCATAGGCGACCTCACCGACGACGACGGGCGCGAAGAAAGCGAAACGGAAGAGCGGGCGCGCCTTGAGTAGAGGTGAATTGAGGAGCACAGCCATCACGGTCGCAAGAGCAATCATGACCGGCACCTGGATCACCAGGATGATCAACGTGTTGTAGAGCGCATTGTAGAAAGCCGGGTCGTAGAAGAGCCGGCCCCAATTTGCCTGAAAACTATATTTCCAGGGATTCACGCGCGTGTTCTGGAAGGAAATCAGGAACGAATTGACGATCGGCCAAACCCAGAAGGTGGCGAAGACCAGAAGATAGGGGGCGAGGAACGCATAGGCGCTCCGAGTTCTAAACGGCATCGGGCCTCCTCCTTACGAAACCAGTGAATGACCGCCTGCCTTATCTGGCAGGTGGGTTGCCGGGCGTACAAGACGCCCGGCGATGTCATTCATTGAGCAATCGGAAGGCCGGTCGCCGAGGCGATCTGGTTTGCGGCGTCATCGAGCGCAGCCTTTGCGTCCGGGTAGCCGCCAGAGAAGAACTTCGTCTGCGTTGCCTTGTAGATGGCATCGGCATCGCTCTGGAACGCCGTGCCGCGGCTCGGCACGATCTTCGGCAGCGTCGCCAGAATATCGGACCAGACCTTTTGGCCGCCCCAATAGGGCTGCGCTTCGCTGATGAAAGGATCCTGGACGGCTGAAAGCAGCGACGGAACCAGGCCGAATTCCTTCAGCATGGTCACCTGGCCCTCATTCGTGCCAAGGGCGTAGTTGACATAGGTCCAGGCGGCTTCCTTGTTGGCCGAGGTCGCGGAAATGGCAAGTGACGAACCGCCAAGATTTGCCGCGTGCGGGCCATCGGCTGTCAGGCTCGGCATCCGGTAGACGCCCCACTTCCCTTTGAGATCGGGAGAGGTCGAGCGGACGGTGCCTTCATACCAGCCGCCGTACATCTGGCTTGCTGCCTTGCCGGCGGTATCGGCCTGGATCTTTTCTTCCCAGTTTGCCGCCGTCAGCGTGCCGGCGTCCTTCATCTCCTTCACCTTGGCGAGCGTCGCAACGCAGGCCGGCTGGTTGATGGTGATGTTCTGGCCGTCGGTCGAAAAATAGCCGCAGCCTTGTTCGTTGGCGATCATGCGGAACCATTCGCTATCGCCGTTGAAGTCAGCCTGCGCCATGACGACGCCGGGGTTGGCAGCAGAAATCTTCTTTCCGGCAGCGATGAAATCGTCCCAGCTGTTGATCGTATTCGGATCGACGCCGGCCTTTTCGTAGAGGTCGCGGCGGTAGAAAACGGCGACCGGGCCAGAATCCCATGGCATGGCGTAGGCAACGTCGCCGATTTCGAGCTCTGTGCGTTTGAACTCGGGGAATTTCGCCTGGATTTCAGGCGTATATCCAAGTTCCTTCAGGTTGGCGAAGCAGTCCGGAAAGCGGCTCCAGAAGATTTCAGCCTCGAAGTTTTCGATGCTGACAATATCGGGCATGCCATCGCCGCCGGCAGCGCAGGCTGCAAGCGTCTTGTCGAAGACCTGATTGTTTCCAAGATCTTCCACCGTGATCTTAATGTCCGGATGAAGCTTGTTGAAGCCTTCGAGCGTAGACTTCAGTCCCGACGCTGCCGTGTTCCAGCTCCAGATCGTGAGATTGGCCGACTGCGCGAATGCGGAGCCGGAAGCAAGCAATGCGACAGCTGCGGTCGCAGTAAGAAGATTGAAGCGCATTGAAAATCCTCCCTTTTCAATTGCCGTTCTTTCGCGAACCCGCTTACACTAACGGCAAGGGAGCGGCTGTCTCCTAAAAAGGGAACATGAATTTGGCGGAAAGTAAGGTTGGCACGCGGGCGATCTATCAGCCGGGCGCAAGCAGCATCGAAGGGCTGCCGACGGCGCTGCAGATGTTTCACGCACATCCGCCTATGATGGTCATGCCGCACTGGCATGCGCAGGTCGAAGTCAACTACATCATGCGCGGTACGGTGCATTACCGCATGAGCGATCACGAGATTCGCCTCGAGGCCGGCCAGATTTGCCTTTTCTGGGGCGGGCAGCCGCATCAGATGGACGAATCGTCCGACGATTCGATTTATGCGGGCGCGCATCTGCCGCTCGTCTATTTCTTCCGGATGCGGCTACCGCCTGAAATATCGACCCGGTTGATGAGGGGCGAAACATTGCTTACGTCAGCGACGGATGCGGCGGACGAGCAAAACTTCCCGCGCTGGTTCCGCTACGCCAATTCGGGCGATCCGATGAAAGCGCAGCACGCTGTCGACGAGCTACTATTGCGCGTCGAGCGCATCGCCCTTGAACCCTACACCTTGGCGTCCAGGGCGCCGGTTTCTCTCGAGGGCGATCATCCGCAACCGCACTCTTCGCGTAGCGTTGCCCGCATGTGCGATTTCATCGCCGCCAATTTCCTGCAGGATATCGATTCGCTCGACATTGCCCGCGCCGCAGATCTGCACCCAAAATACGCGATGAACCTGTTCAAGAAGACGACGGGCATGACGATCAGCAAATATATCAACCTGCTTCGCCTTTCTCACGCACAGGCGCAGCTTATGGGGGAAGGGGCAAACGTCCTCCAAATCGCGATGGACAGTGGTTTTGGCTCGATCAGCGCCTTCAACAAATCCTTCCGCAATATTGCCGGTATGTCCCCATCCGATTTCCGGCGGGATATGCGGTCGATGATCGGGACGGTCGCGGTCGGAGGTTGAGACGGTCGTCGTCTGCCCTTGAAGATATCTCTCGGTTGCCGCCGATGACGTTATGACCCTTGCAATGAGTGCCCGACGCGACATCATCATCCAATTGTCAGGGAGGCTTTCGTATGACTGTGACCCAGGATGCTTTTCGTGTGCGCATCACCGGCGGGGTGCAGGGCGTCGGTTATCGCGCCTGGACGCGCGGCCAAGCCTTGCAACTCGGTCTGACCGGCTGGGTGCGGAATGAGGCCGACGGTTCAGTCAGCGCGCTGGTCGTCGGCTCTCAGGACGCTATCAGCACCATGATCGAGCGCTTCTGGAGCGGCCCTGCAGGCTCATCCGTCTCGGACGTCAAGGCGGAGGAGGCAACTTTGGACGAGGTGCCGAGCGATTTCCGCATCGTTCGCTGAGGATTACGGGAACCTGTGTTCTTTAGCGGGCAGCGGAGAGGCGAACTGCGTCTCACCTATTGTCACCGGCCGGTCGCCATCCGTGCGCACGACAAGGGTCTGCAGTTCCGGCACATCGAGATAGACCACCGTGTCTGCGCCGAGCCGTTCGATATGGCGCACTTTTCCTTGCCATTTTCCTTCGGTTGACGAGAGCGAAATATGTTCGGGCCGGATGCCATAGGTCCGGCATCCTTCCTTGGCAGCGATCTCTCCTTCAAACAGGTTCATTTTCGGCGAGCCGATGAAGCCTGCGACGAAGGGGCTCGCCGGATTGTTGTAGAGCGCCATCGGCGTTCCGACCTGCTCGATCTGTCCGCCGTTCAAGACGACGATCTTGTCGGCCATCGTCATCGCCTCGACCTGGTCATGGGTGACATAGATCATCGTGGCGCCGAGCTTGGCGTGAAGCTCGGTCAGTTCGATCCGCATTTGCGCGCGCAGCGATGCATCGAGGTTCGACAGCGGCTCATCGAACAGGAAGACCTTTGGATTGCGGATAATCGCCCGCCCGATCGCGACGCGCTGCCTTTGACCGCCGGACAGCGCTTTCGGCTTGCGATCCAGCAGATGCGAAAGCTGCAGCACATCGGCAGTCTGCCTCACCCTTTCGGCGATTTCCGCCTTGGGCCGCTTGGCGAGCGACAGGCCGAAGCCGATATTTTCTGCGACGGTGAGATGCGGATAGAGCGCATAGGATTGAAAGACCATGGCAATCCCACGCTCGGATGGTTCAGCATAAGTGACGTCCTTGCTGTCGATGAATACCTTGCCCGAGGTCTGCGTCTCCAGCCCGGAGATGATGCGCAGCAGGGTCGATTTCCCACAGCCGGATGGACCGACGAAGACGCAGAATTCACCCGCATCGACCGTCAGATCGACGCCTTTCATCACCTCCAGGCTGCCGAAGCTCTTGCGGACACTTTCGAGAACAACTGATGTCATGGCTTATCCCTTGACTGCACCGGCGGTCATGCCTGCAACGATCTGCCGGTTGAAGAAGATGAAGACGATCAGGGGCGGAATGGTCACCAGCAGGATGTTCATGAACAGCAGGTTGAACTGGGTCTGGAACTGCCCCTGGAAGTTATAGAGTGTCAGCTGCACCGTGACGTTCTCCCGGCCCGGCAGATAGTAGAGCGGGTTGGTGAAATCGTTGAAGATGGCGATGGACTGGACGACGATAACAGTCACGGTGACCGGCTTCAAAAGCGGCAGGATAACGCGAAAGAAGATCTGGAACGGCTTTGCCCCGTCGATGATAGCAGCCTCGTCGAGATCCCGCGGGATGGTTGCGATGAAGCTTCGAAACAGGAGAACCGTGAAACCAAGGCCATAGGCGACCTGGATGAGCACCATGCCCGACAGCGTCTTGAAAAGGCCGAGCAATTGTAGAACCCAGATGGTCGGAACAATGGCCGGAGGGATCATCAAGCCGGCGAGCACACAGCCATAGATGACGGTGTTCCAGCGTGAAGGACGGCGCTGCAAGACATAACCGACCATAGCACCGAACAGCACCAGCAACGTGACGGCAGCCACCGTGATGACGGTCGAATTGAAGTAGGCGAGCAGCAGCATATAGTTGCGGGTCTGCACGACCTCCATGAAATTCTGCCAGAGCTGCCACTCGACTGGCCAGCTGAATCGTAGCGTTGCCGCATCCTGTTTCGTCTTGGCGGCGGTGATGAAGATGAAGAGGAAGGGCAGCACGAAGATCACGCCGCAGGCGGCCAATGCCGCAATCCCGGTATAGAGCTGGCGGCGGTTCACAGATCCACCTCCTTGCGATTGAACCAGGCTGTCAGCGGCAGGACGATGAGACCGATGAGTAGGAAGAGGATCACGTTGCCGGCGGTCGACAGGCCGTAAAAGCCCGCCTGATACTGCTTGTAGATGACGCTTGCGAGCACATCCGAGGAAAAGCCGGGACCGCCGCGTGTCATCGCCCAGATCAGGTCGAAGCTTCTGAGACCACCGATCAGCGAGAGCGTCACGACCGTCACCGTCGCAGGCCTGACCAGCGGGACGGTGACGCGGAAGAACATCTGGGTGCGGGTCGCGCCATCGATGCGGGCGGCCTCATAATAGTCGGGGCTGATCGACGCGAGCCCGGCGATATAGATCACGGTGGCAAGCCCGATCCCCTTCCAGAGATCGACAAAGATAATGGAATAGAGCGCCAGGCCAGGGTCGGTCAGCCAGCCAGGACCGTGGATCCCGATGGCGGCGAGCGCCACGTTGATCAGACCGCGTGTCGGATGCATGAGCACCGCGAATGTGATGCCGACACCGATCGTCGAGACGAGAACCGGAAAGAAGATCACGGTCCGAAGCAAGCCCTGTCCCCACAGGCCGGAGGTCAAGAGCACCGCCAGCAGGAGACCGAGAACGGTTTTGGTGCCGGAGGTCAGCACCGCGTAGATGACTGTATTGACCAGACCCTGGATCAGGAAGGGTTCGCGGAAGAATTGCCGGTAGTTTTCCAGGCCGATGAATTGCGTCGTGAACAGGTCCCAGCGCGTGAGGCTGAACCAGAAAGAGGCAACTGTCGGAGCCAGGAAGAGGACGGTGAATACCACCGCCGCCGGCAGGACGAACCAGTAGGGATAGGGCGACTTGCGTGTTATCATACGGACACCGTGAAGCGTCCCCACCCGAGCCGATAAGGCTGGGTGGGGGATCGACTGGGAGGTTACCAGTTCGGCAGGCCAAGCTGCTTGGCCTGCTTCTCGACATCCTGGTCGTAAAGGGCGGCTGCGTCCTTGGCCGAACGTATGCCGGTTCCGACCTCGACAGTGATCTGCTCAAGTGCCGGTCCCTTGACGGGTGAGAGAAATTCGAGCGCCGGACCGTTGCGGCCTTCGGTTTCGAAATAGGGCAGCATGTCGGAAACAACAGGCGGAATGTCCTTCGGCAGTTCGCATCCCTTGACGAGATAGGGACCTGACGGAACGGCCTTTGCCATCAGGTCGCACGCTTCCTTGGAGCCGACGAAATCGAGGAATTTCTTTGCCTCTTCCAGGTTTTCGGACTTTGCTGAAGCATAGAGCGCAGAGGGCATCCAAACGGTCAGGCCGTTCTTGGCAGCGTCCGTTCCAGGTTGGGCAAAAAAGCCCAGATCCTTGAGGTTATCAGGAAAATTCTGCTGGATGTTACCGATGCCGAAGGTGAGGTTCGGATAGTGCGCGGCTTCGCCCGTGGCGACCATGCGCATGCCGTCGTCAAAGGTCGCCGCACCGAAGTCCGCATTGAAGTACCCGCCCTTCGCAACTTCCTCAAGATGTTCGAAGCCACGGAGCGCTGCCGGCGTATTGGCATATTTGACCTTGTTGGCAGTATAGTCGTCGGCGAAGTTCGGCACCTCGGCCTGAACGTTATAGAAGTCGGCCAGCACGAAGAGCTGAGAGGTCCAGGTCGTGCCGTAGGTCTGCGCCACGGCAACCTTGCCGGCTGCCTTGATCTTCTCGTTGTTGCTCATGAATTCCGCCCAGGTCTTTGGCGGGGTGAGGCCGAGATCAGCGTAGATCTTCCTGTTGTAGAGGATGCCACCGCCCATGGCAGGACCGAAAGGCAGGCCGCGAACACGGCCATCCGGGCTGGTGACGACCTTCTTGAAGCTCTCGAGAATGCCGGCTTCTGACGGAAGGTCGGAAAGATCTGCGATCGTCTCCTCCGGCTTCAAGGCCTGGAAAAGCGAGCCGCCGTTATACAGGAAGATATCGGCCATTTCGCCCGTGGCGAGCCGGGTCTTGATGATGTTGTCGCCCTCCGAGCCTCCGGCGCGCTGTTCAACGTCAAAGGTGACGTCCGGATGCTTTTCCATATAGGCTTTGGAAACGGCATCGAACGAGGCAATCGTCTCCAGATTGGTATCGATCAGCACGCTGAGGGTCACATCCGCATGTGCCACTCCAGCGGCAAGAGCCATGATGCTGGCTGCAAGGATGCTGCACTTCGTCATTCGCATAGTCATTTCCTCCTCTTGAAGACCGGAATGCGTTGGGCTGTTTGCCCGCGGATCGAAATCCGCGGGCAAACGCATCAGATGAAAAATGTAATCGTATGTTCTCCCGCACCGAGCCTGGTCTCCTCACCTTGCTCGATCCGGGCGCCGTCTGCCGTCAGCGACTTGCGGTCGCCTCTGCCCTGCAGACGTGCCGTCACGCCCTGCGGCAGTACGAGGCGGCATGTGACGGTTCCCTCCTCCAGAGTCCATCCAGCCTCGATACGACCATAGCGCGTGTCGTGCCAGGCCGAAACCGGCGAGAGAGCAGGCAGGATCGCAGGATCGAAGGCGACTTCCTCAAAGCCGGGCCTGTCTTCCAGCGGTTTGATCCCGGCAACATCTTCGAAGAGCCATTGGCATACGGCGCCATAGGCATAGTGGTTGTAGCTGTTCATATCGGGATCATAGATCGTGCCATCCTCGGCAAGCGCATCCCATCGTTCCCAGATCGACGTCGCGCCGCGCTCGACCTGGTACAGCCATCCGGGAACCTTCCGGTTCAGGAACATCTTTTCGGCAAGGTCCAACATGCCGAGCCGGGTCAGCGCCGGCAGCAGGGCAGGGGTGCCGATGAAGCCTGTGCCGATAACGCCGTCTGTCTCTTCCGCGACCCTGCGGAAATAGTCGCGGGCAGCCGGTTCATACTCCGGTGGGACGAGGCCGTAGAGAAACGCCAAAGACCAGGACGTCTGGTCGTTATGGGCAATACGGCCCGAGGGCGAGAAGAATTCGTGCTTGAACGCCGCCTTGATTTCATCAGCGCGCTTGTCGAGCCTTGCGGCTTCGACACTCTCACCCAGAATGCGCGCGATCTTTGCCGTCAGCTGGGTGGAAATAAAATGATACAGGGTCGCGGCGCAATCGTCTGCTACGGTCGGGCGCGGTTTCCTGTTGTCCCCGACCGGTTGCAGCCAGTCGCCGAAGGTGAAACCGTGCGCGCCCCAGACAGCCGGTGGACGGATGATCGGTCCATCGGAGATGCTCCAGAGGTAATCGAGCCAACGCAGCATTGCGGGGAAGCATTCTACCAATACGGCGCTGTCGCCGTAATGCAGGTAAAGCTGCCAAGGAATGATGGTGATCGCATCACCCCAGCCAGTTGAGCCTGCCCAATCGCCGCGCCCGTCGATCGGGTGCAATCGTGTCGGATCAGGCGAAAAATGCGGGACTGCACCATCGGCACGCTGGTCATGGATCACGTCGCGAAGGTACTTCTTGAGGAAGGTTTCGCTATCGGCAAGCCAGCAAGCCGTTCCGGCAAAGACCTGGGCGTCGCCTGTCCAGCCGAGGCGCTCATCGCGTTGCGGGCAATCTGTCGGTACTTCGATGAAGTTGGAGCGCTGCGACCAGATGGTATTGTCGACGAGCTGATTGACAGCGGCAACACCGGACGTGAAGCCGCCGGCACTTGTTGGCACCGACGTCACCGGCACCATCGTGATGGCGAGCAGCGCGGCTTGGCCGGTCACGGTAATGCGCGCATAGCGGAAGCCCATGAAGGTGAAGAGCGGCGCATATTCCTCTTCGGCCTGTCCAGACAGCGTATAGATCAGTTCGGCGCGCGCGCTGCGATAATTGCGGTTGTCGAAGAAGCGGGCGGGGCCGAGCACTTCGGAATGCTCGACGCGCACCTGCGCACCGGCAGCACCCTTGAGGCGCAGTCTTATATAAGCGCCTGCGTTCTGCCCGAAATCATAGACAGTTCGGCCATCGGCTTCCGTCCAGCTATCGATGGGGGAGCGTTCGTTCAGTTCCTTGACCGCGCCGGTCTCATGCGGAACCAGCAAAGCCTTGTCAAAGGAGAGGACATCGACGCCGTCGCTGTCCTGCGGGCGGATGCGGGCGTCATAATCTTCGCCATAATAGATCCCGTTGCGGACAACGGGGGTGAAGCCGCTCTTCCAGCTGTCATCCGTCTTCAGGAGTGTTTCGCCGCCGGAGCGCAATTCTGCGATCGCGGCCGTCCGGTCGCCCCAGCAATTGATGATCGGATTGGAAGCCCACATGAGCTGGCTGCGATACCAGCCGTCACCCAGCCAGATTTCGATACGATTGTTACCGGACTGGAGGAGCTTCGCCACGTCATAGGTCTGATAGGCGATCCGGTCATCATAGCAGGTCCAGCCCGGCGTCAGGAGGTCGCTGCCAATGCGCTTGCCATTGATAAAGGCGCGGTAGAGGCCGAGTGCCGAGATGCGCAGCGTTGCTTCGGCTGGAACGGCATCGAGCGCGAATTCGCGCGACACGAACGTGCCTGCGCTTGCCTGGCCGCCGTCACAGGAGGGGCCGATCATCGATGCCGTAAATTGGAAAGCAGAACCGGCAAGGCCATCTTCCCCGGCGATGCCGTGGGCCGAAACAGTCTTCATTTAGAACCTCCCTCAACCGCCAATTCCTCCAGCGGTTGCTCCGTGTGTATCGTTCTATGTATATCATTCTACACTATCGATTGCTGCGCAAGAGGTTTTGTGCCTATAATTTCACGACACTTGAGAGTGAGGCAATTTGGAATGAAAAATCAGTCCGTTAACGCGACAAGAGACAGGATAACGATCCGTGACGTGGCGCAGGATGCCGGCGTCTCCGTCGCTGCGGTATCGAAGGTTCTTCGTAACGCCTACGGTGTCAGCGAAATCTTGCGGACAAAGGTCGAGACCTCAATCGAGAAGCTCAATTACCGGCCCTCTGTCGCTGCTCGCGCCATGCGCGGCCGCACCCAAACGGTCGGTGTGCTGGTCATCGAATTGTCGAACCCATTCCTTGCGGGTGTCATCGAGGAAGCCAATGCGACCTTGGCCAAGAGCAGCTTCAAGGCGCTGATCGGGATCGGCCGTTCCGCGAGCTCGATCGAGGCATCGATGATCGAATCGATGATCGATAACCGCATGGATGGCGTGTTGATCATCGCCCCGCGAATACCGGGCAAGATCCTTGAGCTCTATGCGCGACAAATTCCGATCGTGGTGATCGCCCATCACGAGCCGCATGCCCAGACTTACGACACCGTCAATTCCGATGACCATGGAGGCGCCTGTCTGGCGGTCGAGACCGCCTTGCAGTGCGGCTACAGGGACATCGCAATGCTCGGCTACGAGCTTGCCGATTCGCCGCCGACCATCGTCGCCGTTCAGCGCGAGAAGGGCTATCTAGACGGCATGAAGGCGGCGGGCTTGGAAGGCCGCATCATCCGGCTGCCATCGGTAGGTGCTGACCGTGGGGCAGCAATCAATGATTTTCTGGCCTTGAAGGACCGACCCCGCGCGGTCTTCGTCTGGTCCGATCTCGATGCCGTACCGCTTATCAATGCCGCGCGCATGAGCGGCGTAAGGGTTCCGGAAGATCTTGCCATCATCGGCTACGACAATTCGCCGGTGGCGGCCATACCGCTCGTCGGTCTGACCAGCGTGGACCAGAACGCCGCTGCACTTGGAAGAACGGCGGCGGAGACGCTGCTCGGCAGGATTGATGGCCGCGGAGAGGCTCGTCATCTGCTGATCGAGCCGCATGTCAAGATGCGCGGAAGCACCTGAGAGCTGACGGCCTTTTGGCAGGCCGCGGCCTATGCGGCGGCAAAGAGCGTTCTCAGCACGTCTTTCCGTTCTATGATATCGGCGACGCTGTACCGATCGAAGACACCGACGAAAGCGGCCGTCGCCTCTCTCAAAACTGACGGCATGCCGCATCCGGCCCTGATGGAACAGGAAGAGCATTCGAGAATGTCGTCCAGGCCCTCAGTATGTCTGAGCAGACGACCGAGATTGATGGAGGTTGCCGGGCGGCCCAGTCGGATTCCGCCATTTCTGCCCCGGATCGATTCCACAAAACCGGCTTTCGCCAGATCCTGAACTACCTTCATCAGATGGTTCTGGGAGATTTCATAGGCGTCGGCGACCTCCTTGATGGAACGGATTTCTCCCTCGTGTGATCCGAGGTAGATCATCACGCGGATCGCATAGTCCGTATACCGGGTGAGCTTCATGGCACCTGCGTCAAAACGCCCAAAATAAATGATGCATTTGGATAGCATCTTTTACTGGCTGCGTATACATGCATTCCAGATGCATGATTATGGAGTGGCGCGATGGACGCGACCAAGTTGGAAGAAAGCCAGATTCTGCCGGTGCTGGAACGGTTCTACGAGAAAGTCCGGGGCGATTCGCTGCTTGGTCCGATTTTCGTCGTGGTGAAGGATTGGCCGGAGCATTTGCAGCGACTGACCGAATTCTGGTCTTCGCTGATGCTCACGACTGGCAAATACAAGGGCAATCCGGTCGCGATGCACCTGATCCATGCGGACAGGATAGAGCCCCCAATGTTTGAACGCTGGCTTGCGCTATGGCGCGAGACGACGGACGAGATGCTGCCACTCGCGGTCGCTCAGGAAATGCAGATCAAGGCAGGGCGAATAGCTTCGCGGCTGAACCTGGCCCTGACAGGGGAGATGCTTGAGCTGCGGGCCGAAAAACCCGCGCGGACGGTACTGAAGCCATACAAGACGACAAAGATCTTCGACGAAACCACTGTGCCAACAGCACTTCTCGAAAGCCATCGGGTCAAATCCGGCGCCTGGGCACTCATCCGCGTTTTGACGGGCAGCATGCGCCTGGTGACAGGGCAGACGGTGAGCCCATTAAATCCCGATCGCATCGGCCGGGTCCTGCCGGAAGTGGAGCATCACCTCGAGCTCCATGGCCCGGTTCAATTTCAGATCGAATTCTTCGATCGCGATCCTCTCCACGTTCATAGCATTGAAAGGAAAGAACATGCCTAAACCACTTTCGGCACGCACCATCGAACTGGTGAAGCAGAGCGCTCCGGCGGTTGCCGTTCATGCGAGTGACATAACGAAGACAATGTACGGGCTGCTCTTCAAGGACGAGCATATCAAGGCGCTTTTCAATCAGGCCAATCACGGCGAGAACGGCTCTCAGGTTCACGCGCTGGCGGCGGCAATCGTCGGTTATGCCCAGAACATCGATAACCTCGCGCCTCTTTTGCCCGTCATCGAAAGGATCGCGCATAAGCACATCGGTTTTCATATCCTCTCCGAACATTATCCTCACGTCGCCAGATCGCTGCTGGCGGCAATCCGCGAGGTATTGGGTGAGGCGGTATCCGAGGAACTGATCAATGCCTGGGGAGAAGCCTACTGGTACCTTGCCGACACCCTGATCGAAAGAGAGGAACAGATACGAGCCGAGCTTGAAATGCGGGCAGGGGGCTGGAACGGCTGGCGCGAATTCAGGGTTGACGAAAAAATCAAGGAAAGCGATGTGGTGACATCGTTCGTCTTGCGTCCGGTCGACGGCAAAGGCGTTGCGCTTCATCGAGCCGGCCAGTATCTGACCTTCGATCTCAGCCTGCCCGATGGCAGCAAGATGAAGCGGAACTATTCGATCTCGTCCGGACCAAATCAGGACTTCTATCGCATCTCGGTCAAGCGGGAAGAGAACGGCAAGGGCGGCTCGCGCTATCTGCACGATCACGTCGAGGTCGGAACGGTGTTGAAGGTCACGCCGCCCGCCGGAGACTTCTACCTGCCTGAAGAGCCGACCAGCGAAATGATTCTGCTTTCAGGCGGCGTAGGCCTCACGCCGATGGTCAGCATGCTGGAAGCAATCGCAGCCGATTATCCTGACGTCGAAGCCCATTTCGTTCACGGAGCAATGAACAGCTCGACGCATGCGATGGACAAGCATGTCCGTTCGCTTGCCCAGCGGCACGGCCGGGTATCGGTAAGCACCTTCTACAGCGAGCCCGCCGCCAGAGATGTTGCCGGCTTTTCTCATGACGAGGATGGCTTCATCACCGGAGGGTGGTTGGAAGCAAACACGCCGATCGAAACGGCAAATTTCTATATTTGCGGCCCGAAACCATTCTTGCGGTCGGTAGTCAGTGATCTGCGCACGCTTGGCGTTTCCAGTGACCGAATCCATTATGAATTCTTCGGCCCGGCGGATGAATTGCTGGCGGCCTGAAAGCGTCCGGCGGATAGTCTGAATCCACAGCACGAACAGGTAATCGACCAGGCGGAGCCACCATGGCACCGCCTGGTCGATTGCATTTTCAGAGACGGCGATGGAAGCGTCGGCATAGCGGTAAGGGACTGATTTTATCCGGCCAATGGTTCGATTAATCGCCCGTTCATTTTGCCGCCGCTATTGACCACTATCCGCCATTTCGAACAATCCAATTTTGAATGTAAACTCCCGCTCAAAAGCAATGAAAATGCCCAATTCGAAACGCTCGTGCCCCTTCTCGCATCCAGTTCCGCAAGAATGCATCGGCCGGACACGAACCCAGTAGAAGAGAAAACGCTATGTCCTCTCAAAATATTACGGGCGCTTCGGGCGCGAATGTTCATGCAACCGCCGCTGATCCCGATTTCGGCATCCGCGCCGCTCTCCTGTCGAATGATCAGCTGAGGGTAAAGGCGGCGCAGTTTGCGGAAAGCCGCGCGCTTGATGTGACGAGTTTCAAGAATTTCGATTTCTTCCAGCGGCACCGGGAGAACGAAGGCGAGATTCTGAGGGTCTATCGCGCTGCTGCCAAGGATGTCGATGCGGGAGAAAGCATCACGCCGGCGACCGAATGGCTGCTCGACAACCACTACATCGTCGAGGAAGCCATCCAGGAGGTCCGCCGTGACTTTCCGAAAAAATTCTATCGCGAACTGCGCAAGATCAAGCTCGACGGAACGGAAGTGCCGCGCACGCTGGCGCTTGCCTGGCTCTACATGGCGCATGCGCATAGCAATATCAGCAATGCCGGCATGGCGGCGGTCACGGAAGGTTTCCAGGACAAGGAGACGCTGCGCATCGGCGAACTCTGGGCGCTGCCCTCGCTCGTCCGCTACGTGCTGATCGACAATCTTCGCCATGTTGCGACGCGCGTCGACAAGAGTCGTGAAATGCGCACCAGCGCCAATGCAGCCGCGACCCAGGCGATAGCGCTCGGTGATGCAGGGTCCGCCGGCTTCCTGGAGACCCTTGTCGCCAATCTCGACGATACGACCTTCGTCACCCAGCTACATTATCGCCTGCGCAACGCGCTGGAGCCAACCGAAGCTGCGCTCAGCTGGCTCGAGGCGAAACTCGCGACAAAGGGGACCGATGCCGAAGCGGTGATGTCGGCCGAGCAGGTGCGTCTTGGCGCGGCCAACACGCTGATGGGCAGCATCATCAAGAGCTTGCGCGAGATCAACGATACCGACTGGTCCGAATGGGTCGAAGAAGTCAGCACGATCGACAAGTTGCTCTGGCAGCAGACGGATTATGCCGAGCTTGATTCCGGATCCCGCAACAGCTATCGCCGCCAGATCGAGAAGCTTGCCAAGCGCTCCGACAAGACGGAAATGGATATTGCCGAGGCGGCCGTGCGTCTGGCCGATCGCGCGAAAGCAGAAAGCCAGGATCCCTCCTCTTCGGCGGGCAATGTCGGCTATTATTTCGTCGGCAACGGGCGACGGGCGCTGGAGGCCGAGATCGGTTTCCGGCCAACGCTTGGCCTGCGCTTCATGCGCGCGATCCGCAAGCTGAACTGGCTGGCGATCGCCGTGCCGGTTCTGCTCCTGACGCTGCTGGCGCTGGTCATCACCAATGCGATTTTCGTCGATGCCGGCATGCCGCTTTTTGCGATGATCGTTCTGCTGCTGATGTTTGCGCTTCCGGCATCCGAAGGCGCGACCGGTCTCTTCAACTTCTTCGCTACCTTCTTCATCACGCCCGATCGTCTTGTCGGTTACGAATTCAAGAAGGGCCTGCCGGCAGACGCTCGCACGCTTGTCACCATCCCCTGCCTGATCGGCAAGCGCGAGCATGTCGATGAACTCGTCCGCAATCTCGAGGTCCATTATCTCGCCAATGCCCGCGGCGAAATTTATTACGCGCTTTTGAGCGACTGGCCGGACGCGCAGGAGGAGCAGAGCGACCGCGATCTCGAAGTGCTCGACTATGCGCTGAGCAAGATTGCCAATCTGGAGGCCCGTTATGCCGAGGAGGGCAAGCAGCGCTTCTATCTGCTGCATCGTCGCCGTCAATATAATCCGGGCGAAGGCGCCTGGATGGGCTGGGAGCGCAAGCGCGGCAAGCTGCACGAGCTCAACATGCTGTTGCGCGGCGCACCGAACACGAGCTTCCTGCCCGGTGCCGATCGCGTGCCGCAGGATGTGAAATATGTCATGACGCTTGACAGCGACACGCGGGTCGTCCGTGACACCGTGACCAAGCTTGTCGGCAAACTGCATCATCCGATCAATCGCCCGGTATTCGACGCCGAGAAGCAACGCGTCGTCGATGGCTATGGCGTGCTTCAGCCCCGCGTGACGCCGTCGCTCACGACAGGCAAGGATGCTTCGACCTTCCAGCGCGTCTTCTCTGTCAATCGCGGCCTCGACCCCTATGTTTTTGCCGTCTCCGACGTCTATCAGGACATCACCGGCGAAGGCACCTTCACCGGCAAAGGTCTCTATCACGTCGATGCCTTCGAAGCGTCGCTCAAGGGCCGAATTAAGGAAAACTCGGTTCTCAGCCATGACCTGCTCGAAGGTTCGATGGCGCGCTGCGCACTGGTAACGGACTGCGAGCTCGTCGAGGACTTTCCGATCCGCTACGAAGTGGAAGTCTCGCGTCAGCATCGCTGGGCGCGGGGCGACTGGCAGCTTCTACCCTACATCTTTGATGACCGCCGCGGCGTCACTGCGCTCGGCGGCTGGAAGATGTTCGACAATCTACGCCGGTCGCTGACGCCGATCGCCTGGTTCCTGGCATCCGTGATGGGCTGGTACTGGATGGACCCGCTCGGCGCACTCATCTGGCAGATCCTGCTGATCTTCAGCCTGTTCGTTGCACCGACCTTGTCGCTGATCAACGGCATCATCCCGCGCACGAGTGACATCATTCTTCAGGCCCATCTGCATACCGTCTGGAAAGATATCGAGAATGCCAACGCCCAGGTGGCGATGCGCATCGTCTTCATCGCCGACACTGCCTGCGTCATGGCCGACGCCATCATCCGCTCGCTCTATCGCCTCTTCGTCAGCCGCAAGTTGATGCTGCAGTGGCGCACTGCCGCAAGTGCGCAGGCTATGGCGCAGACGACGATCCTCGGTCATTACAAGGTCATGTGGCGGGCACCGGTGCTGGCCATTCTGGCGCTGCTCTTTACCATTTCCTCAGGCGACAGCGCCTGGGTGGTCGGCCTTCCCTTCGTCATCCTCTGGGTCCTGTCGCCGGCCATCGCCTGGACGGTCAGCCAGACGGCAGAAACCGAAGACCGGCTCGATGTGCCTGACAATGTCCGCAACGAGCTTCGAAAGATCGCAAGGCGCACCTGGCGCTATTTCGATCACTTCGTGGTTCCCGGCCAGCACTACTTGCCGCCTGACAATGTCCAGCAGACGCCGCATGCCGTTGTCGCCATGCGCACCTCGCCGACCAATATCGGCGTCTATCTGCTGTCGGTGATTTCGGCACGCCGTTTCGGCTGGATTTCCTTCGAAGATGCAATCAAGCGTATCGAGCAGACGATCGAGACAGTCGACAGGCTCGAGAAGTATCGCGGCCATCTCTTCAACTGGTACCACACCGATACGCTGAAGCCGCTCGGCCGCCGATATGTGTCATCAGTCGACAGTGGCAATTTTGCCGGTCATCTGATTGCCGTATCGTCGGCATGCCGGATCTGGGCCCAGTCTCCCCTTACCCAGGTTCACACCGACCTCGATGGCATCGGCGATGTCGCGGCCATTCTTCGCGAGGTGCTCGGTGATCTCAGGGAAGAGAATAAATCGGTCCGCTCTCTCCACGATCGGCTTGATGGCCGGATCGCCGATCTCGAGACGGCGGTTGCCACAGGCAAGCGGGAGAAAGAATTCTCCTCGGGCCTGATTGAGCGATTTGCCGGACAGGCTCGGGAAATCCGCGAACTTGCCGGCAGCCTCGACCGAGAGGTGAAGACGGCGCAAAGCGACGAGATCGTCCACTGGGCCGAAAAACTCGTGGAAACCTGCGAGCTTCATCTGACCGACAAGGCCTTCGATCCCTCGCAGGTGCATGCCATCAGCGAGAGGCTGATCCGCGTCGGCAGTCGCGCCCGCGAAATCGCTTTCGACATGGACTTTGGCTTCCTCTACCGCCCCGAGCGCCGGCTGCTGTCGATCGGCTTCCGCGTGGAGACGGAAGAAGTCGATGCGGCGTGCTATGACCTGCTTGCCTCGGAGGCACGTCTGACCAGCCTGTTTTCCGTCGCCAAGGGCGACCTGCCGACAGAGCATTGGTACAAGCTCGGCCGCCATGTCGTCCCGGTCGGTCCGCGCGGCGCTCTGGTTTCCTGGTCCGGTTCGATGTTCGAATATCTGATGCCGCCACTCGTCATGCAGGAGCGCAGCGGAGGCATCCTCAACCAGACCAATAATCTGATCGTTCTCGAGCAGATGAACTATGCCCGCAGCCTCGGCACGCCCTGGGGCATTTCGGAAGCGGCCTTCAACGCCCGCGACCACCAGATGAACTATCTGTACAGCAATTTCGGCGTCCCGACGCTCGGCCTGAAGCGTGGCCTCGGCCAGAACGCCGTCATCGCGCCCTATGCCTCGTTGCTGGCAAGCCAGTACAACCCGGTCGCCGCCCTCGAAAACCTCAACAGGCTGCGGACCCTTGGTGCGCTCGGCATGTACGGTTTCCATGATGCCGTCGATTTCACGCCGAGCCGTGTGCCCGAAGGCAAGCAGTGCTCCGTGGTCTACAACTACTATGCGCACCATCACGGCATGTCGATCGCTGCCGTCGCCAACGTCGCTTTCGACGGCATGCTGCGCGAACTCTTCCACGCCGATCCTGTGATCGAGGCAGCCGAATTGCTGCTGCAGGAAAAGGCGCCTCGTGACATTCCAGTCATGGCGGCCAAGCACGAAACCGATGCGCCGGCGACCATCCAGGGCGATCTCATGCGTCCGGAAGTGCGACGCCTGGAAGATCCGGCATCGCGCGAGCGCGAATTGCTGCTGCTGTCCAACGGCCGTTATTCGACCATGCTGACGGCGACCGGCTCCGGCTACAGCCGCTGGAAAAACCTCTCCGTCAACCGGTGGCGGGCTGACCCGACCGAAGACCGCTGGGGCTCCTTCATCTTCCTCCGGGATACAGAATCCAACGAATGGTGGTCTGCGACGGCCGAGCCGCGCTCGATTGCCAACGAGCATGTCCGCGTCAGCTTCAGCGACGACAAGGCGGAATTCATCAAGACCGTCGGCGAGTTGACAAGCGAGATGGAAGTCTTCGTCGCCAGCGATCACGATGCGGAAGGCCGCCGCCTGACGATCACCAATACTGGCACAGAAGACCGCGTCATCGAAGTGACCTCCTATATGGAGCCGGTCGCGACACTCGATATCGTCGATACAGGACACCCGGTCTTTGCCCGTATGTTCCTGAAGACGGAGATTGCCGCTGCCGGTGACGCAATCTTCGTGGAACGCCAGAAGCGCGGTCTGACCGATCCCGATGTCGCCATCGCGCAGCTCATCGTCGATACGTCTGGTGAGAACGGCCAGACGCAATACGAAACCGACCGCATGCGCTTCCTCGGCCGTGGGCGCACCCTGACCGAAGCTGCCGCCTTCGACGTGGACGCCAAGCTGTCAGGCACCGACGGCTTCACCATGGATGCCTGCGTGTCGTTGCGCCGTACGCTACGCGTGCCGGCCGGTGAAAAAGTCAGCGTGACCTTCTGGACCGTTGCGGCTGCTGAACGCTCTGAACTTGAGGCGGCGCTGGAACACTATCGCCAGCCGGAAAGCTTTGCCCAGGGCCTCGTTCAAGCCTGGACGAGAACACAGAGCCAGCTGCGCCAGATCGGCGTGAACTCGAAGGAAGCAGCAGCCTACCAGCGGTTTGCGCGCTATATCATCTATCCCGATATGGCTCTGCGTGCCGACAGCAAGGCGGTTCGCGAAGGCCTGAAGTCCCAGTCCGTGCTTTGGGGCGCGACCCTGTCCGGCGATGCGCCGCTGATGACGCTGCGCATCACTGATGAGCTCGGTACCGATCTCGTCAAGGAGTTGCTGCGGGCACAGGGTCTCCTGCAGTCGCGCGGCGTCGAGGTCGATCTCGTTATCTTCAACGAGCGCGCCGGCGAGGCGGCCTCTGAGATGCAGCGCACGATCGACCAGCTCTGCGATGCGGCGCGTCACGCCAGCGAAATCGCCGGTATCCAGCGCAACATCTATGTGCTGCGCAAGGATCTGACGACGCCCGAAGCCTATGACGCCATCATCGCCGCTTCGCGCGTCGTTCTGCGCGGGCGCGACGGCAGCCTCATCGACCAGTTGCAGCGGGCCCGCTCCGTTGCCGGTTCGCCCGCACTGCTCGGTCAGTGGGGTGATTCCACCCTCGTGCCGAGGACGCTCCGCGGCATAGCCTCGCCAGAACCGGCTGACGGCAGCGATCTTGCGTTCTGGAACGGCTATGGCGGCTTTGCAGCCGATGGCAGCGAATATGTCGTACGCCTGTCGGGCGGCGAGCAGACGCCGCATCCGTGGGTCAACATCATGGCCAATGACAGCTTCGGCTTCCATGTCTCGGCGGAAGGTTCTGCCTTCACCTGGAGCCAGAACTCCCGCGACCATCAGCTGACCCCGTGGACGAACGATATGGTCGCCAACAGACCGGGCGAGGCCTTCTATCTGAGGGATCTCGATCGTGGCTCTGTCATCGTGCCCTATGCGTCGCTCGCACAGCGGTCCGACACGCGCTTCGAAGCCCGCCATGGGCTTGGCTACTCGGTCTTTTCGACGGTTCAGGACGAAATCGCCCTGGAGGTCACGCAGACCTTGCATATGGAGAAGTCGGTCAAGCTGACGCAGCTGCGCATCCGCAACGATGCGGGCGAGGCACGCAAGCTGCGCCTTTATGGCTACGCGGAATGGATCCTCGGCAACAACCCGACGAAGAGCAAACCGTTCATCATCTCCAGCTTCGACAGCGCGAGTGGGTCGGTCTTCGCGAGCAATCCGTTCAGCGTAAGCTTCGGGACGCGTGTCGCGGCATTTGCGGCAAGCGAAACGCCATCGAGCGTTTCTACCAGCCGCCGCGAATTCATCGGTCGCCACGGAACGATCCAGCAGCCACGCACCGTCTCGGCGGGCTCGCGGCTCTCCAACGCCATGGATCTCGACGGGGATCCGGCAGCCGCCATGGCGTTCGATCTGACGATCCAGCCAGGCGAAGTGCGCGATATCTGCTTCTATATGGGTGATGCTGCCTCACAGGAGGAAGCGGCAGCGCTGATTGCCGAAATCCGCTCCGTGAGCTTTGAAGACGTTCTCAGCCAGACCCGCAATTTCTGGAAGAGCTTCACCGGCAAGACGCGCGTTTCGACGCCGGACCAGGGGCTCGACTTCATGGTCAACAGCTGGCTGCCTTATCAGACCTATAGCTGCCGCATCATGGCCCGCACCGCCTTCTACCAGTCGAGCGGCGCCTGGAACCTGCGCGACCAGCTGCAGGATTCGCTGGCTTTCCTGCTGCACTCGCCGGACATTGCTCGCAAGCAGATCCTCAATACCGGCCGTCGCCAGTTTCCGGAAGGAGACTTTCAGCACTGGTGGCTGGCAGACAGCGGCGCCGGCGTTCGCACGAACATCTCCGACGATCCGGTCTGGCTCGCTTATGCGGTCGATCAGTATTGCTCGGCGACCGGCGATAGCGCGATCATGGACGAGATGCTGCCCTTCGTTGAAGGCGCGCAGCTCAGCCCCGGCCAGTTCGACGCCTTCCTTCAGCCGCGCGTTTCGGATGAGACCGCATCGCTCTACGAGCATGCCGCTCTTGGCCTCGATCTCGCGATCAAGCGCACCGGCGTCAATGGCCTGCCGCTGATGATGAGCGGTGACTGGTGCGATAAGATGGACCGCGTCGGCATGGCCGGCCGCGGGGAGAGCGTCTGGCTCGGATGGTTCCTGGCTGGTGCGCTACGCCAGTTCATCTCCTATGCCGAAACCCGTGGTGATACCCAGCGTGTCGGCCTCTGGACGGCGCATCTGGAAAAGCTCAAGGCCGCAATCGAAACGGCCGGCTGGGACGGTGAATATTATCGTCGCGGCTATTACGACAACGGCGCGCCGCTCGGCTCCAGCCAGTCGGAAGAGGACAAGATCGACTCGATCGCCCAGTCCTGGAGCGTGCTGTCAGGCGAGGGGAACCCCGAGCGCAGCGAAATGGCGATGAAGGCCGTGCTCGACAAGCTCGTCGATGAAGAAGGCAAGTTCATTCGTCTGCTGACACCGCCCTTCGTCAAGCCTGTCAACGATCCCGGGGTCATCAAAGCCTACCCGCCCGGCGTGCGCGAAAACGGCGGCCAATACACCCATGCTGCCACCTGGGCGGTCTTTGCTCTCGCCCGCATGGGCCGCGCCGAAGACGCATGGCGTGCCTTCGAGATGCTGAACCCGATCAATCATTCGCTCGATAAATCGTCTGCGGATGTTTATCGGATCGAGCCTTATGTGATCGCCGGCGACGTCTATGGTGAAGGCGCCCTCAAGGGCCGCGGCGGCTGGAGCTGGTATACTGGCTCGGCCGGCTGGCTCTACCGTGTGGCAATCGAGGGCATCCTCGGCATACGCTCGGAGAATGGCCGGCTGCAGGTCAAGCCGGCCTTGCCGCCCGGATGGGACGGCTTCTCCGCCGAGCTCGATCTGCCGAGTGGAAAATATCAGGTTTCCGTTTCGAAGGTGGACGCGGATCGCTGCTCCGTGACGATCAACGGCACCGCGCTTGATGATCTGAATGAGGGATATCTGCTGGAAGCCAAATGATAACGCTGCGGGGGCAGATTGACTGGTGTCACTGCCCCCGGCGATTGCGCGCGACCGCGCCGTTCAATCCGATGGCAGAGTGAAGACAGCGCAGGGTTCGGCAATGCCGCGCAACCGGTGCTCACCCAAGGGGATCAGTTGCGTGGGGATCTCCGCAGCGAGCGCGCCTGATATCAGCACACGGTGGCCGAGGGACTTGCACAACCCCTCCAGCCGGCCCACCAGATTGACGGCGGGGCCGATGGCGGTGAAATCCAGTCGGTCGGCCGCACCGACATTGCCCCAGAGCATCTCGCCGAAATGCAGCGCCACGCCGAACGGAAGTGGTGGCAGGCCTTGCGCTTGGCGCGAGGTATCAAGATGGGCCATGCCGGCACGGGCGGCCGCGACGGCGCGTAACGACGCTTCGCAGGCCTCACCAGGCGTGCCGGTAACGGGAAAGATTGCCAGGACACCGTCACCTATGAACTTCAGCACCTCGCCCCCGAAAGCGTGGACTGCGCCTGCAATCCGATCGAACCAGGCATCAAGGGTGGCGATCATGAGAGAGGGTTCCGTTGCTTCAGAGAGGGCTGTGAAATCGCGTAGATCAGCGCAGAGCAAAGCGGCGCGGATGGTTTCGCCACTGCTGCGGCCGAGCGCGCCGGCCTGCACCTGTGCGGCGCTTCGTCGACCGAGATAGGCCTCCAGCAGGGTTGTCAGCGCCGTTCGTGCGGTCAGAGCTGCCAGGGGTGCCGCCGCAAAGCGCGCGGCCTGGTTTAACCGATCCGCCTCGGTCGGATCGAACAAACGGGATCCGGCCCAGCCCAATATCGGGCTGTTGGAGTCTCGGCCGATCCTTCCTTCATGTATTGGCCCAAGTCCGGCAAGCCAGTCGCCCGCAGCCTTGTTGAGTGGGCCGCCGGCAAAATCGAGCGCCTCGATGACGGCGCCGGTTTCTGCCCGCCACAACCAGGTGCGGCGCGCAATGATCGGATGCGGAACGGCAAGAGTGAGGGCGCCGCCCACAAGGGGCAGACCGTCGGCAAGCAACTGGGGACCAAGCTCGGCTATGAAGTGTTCGGGGCCGGACGAGCCGCTAGCCTCATCGATCAGCCAGGCAATGTGGGCGGGCAAATCCATTCCTCGATCATGCCATAGCGCTCACCTGATGTCAGCCGGGCAGCTGTTGCAGCACGCCGGCCCGTTTTTATACGGCAAGACATCGCCCTCCGCATGAATTCAGCTTGTCTTTCAAATGAGAAGCTTGGTCATTTCCTGCCATGAAAAGCATCGGGTCCTGGGTCGCGTCCGGCCGCCACGGTGCTCAGCCGGCCAAGGTAGTGAGCCCAACCCTCGGCATGGCCGGCGCATTGCTCGACATTGGGCAAGCCAGTGTGCGTCAGACGCAGGAGCGTTCCATCAGGCTGTTCGATCAGATCGATCTCCACCAGGCTGGAGCCCGGCGGCACCACCTCGCTACCATCCCAGCCGAAGCTGTAAGCCAGACGATGAACCGGAACCACTTCGCGAAAAGAGCCGCGAGCGAAACGTGCACCGGTGACGTTGACGAGGTAGAGCCCTCCAGGCTGCGGCTCGATCTCCGCCTCTGTTCCCATCCAGCGGAGGATCTTTTCCGGATCCGTCAGCAGGGCGAACACTGCAGCAGGCGGCGCAGAAAGATGCGTTTCGCGGCGAACGACGAGGGCCTCTTGCATCGCTTTCTCCCAAGTTTGATCTGCACCGACCGAGGGCGGGACGCGGTATCCAGCATTATTTTAGGAAGATGATCGCTCGCAGCAAGGGTGTCATGCGTTGCCAACGTTTGAATTGTGGAAGGCGCCCATCCTGAGAATCGATGTGGAGGCGGCGGCAGAGCTCACATGTACCTGCCGCCGTCCGCCGCCTGCTCTACTACGGATTTGCCTTCAGGAAGGCGATAAGGTCGTCGACTTCGAAACTCCAGAGTCCCCAGAAGCGCATCTTTGTCTCGGGGATTTTTCTGCTCGGGCTTGCCAGAAATTCCGCAAGTTCATGCTCGTCCCACACAAGCCCGTCTTGGCCGGCTGTCTTCAGCGCGGAAGAGTAGGCATAGTCGTCTTTGATAGCTGCCCGCCGTCCCACGACACCCTTCAGAGACGGGCCGAATGTACTTCTGGTGTCATCGATAGTGTGACATGAAGAACAGGCCCGGAAAATTCTCGCACCACGATCCGCATCCGCCGCGAAACAGTTGCCTGTAACTGAAGCTGCCGTGATTGCCCATGCGATTGTCCTCAACATCGCGCTAACCTTGCGCGTCCATCTTCGTGAGCTTGAAAAAGAACCGCTTTTCGTCGTCGCGCAAGCACATCATCCCAGCCAGCGTATTTTCGTCCACCCGTCTGAAGTGGTCGACGATCGGCTGCTCGTTGTAGACCATTGCGGCGCTTGCGATCTGCTCGAATGCCCGAACCTCCAGCGCGGCTGTCGTGCCTCGCGCGCGGAGCGCCTTCTGAAAATACGAAAGCATGGTCCGGGCGAGGGCGGTCCGTCCGAATGGTGCCAGCTTGATCGCGAGCCCGATAGGGGCGAAGCGCGGGTCCATGGCCACGAGCCGTCCCGGATGCCACTGAAAGAGTAGCGCGTCGGCCCGCATGTCGGGATGAAAACGTTTGCCGAACCATCGCAGGTTTTCGAGGACTCCATCGAGCGGATGCCCCGATGGAATGCCGACGCCTCGCCATAACCCAACCATCTCGACGGGTTTGACGGGCGCCAGCGACCGGAACCAGACCGTCATATCTTTCTGCAGGTCCGCTTGCACGGGCTCACCTTTTCCCACAATCACATCAGGAAAGAAGTAGCGATTGCCAACGAAGATTCCGAGACCTGATTGGATGTCTCTGAGCGAAACCTTCAAATTCGATGCTGGATATCTGCTCTTATCTGGCGGCGCCCGCCTCCACGGGGAGGGCCGCCAGGAGATCGTCGCTACCATGCCAGGACGCGAGATAACGGCAGATCGTGTTGGATTCCCACAAGATACCGTCATCGCTTTCGATAACCGGCACCACGCCATTCGGGTTGAGCGCGCGAAATTCCGGCGTCCGGGTGGAAGCAAACCCTGTCCCCAATCCTCCTGCACTTAATCCATGCCGATCTCTTCGCAGGTCCAAAGCACCTTGCGAACATTGATGGACGATTGCCTGCCAAGAACTCGAAGGACACTCAGGATCTGCTCCAATCCAATTGGGTCATGGGTATCGAACGTTACGTCAAGTTGCAGCAGCAAACATATGCCGGCGATAACAAACCTGGTTACCTGCGCTTGTTCGGGAAGCTATTGTAGGCCTCGTATGTCATAATAAAATCAGGAGATTACATGGTTTTGTTGCGGTTCTTTGGGAGGCCAATCCAAGTCGACCAACGTTGGAATAGCCGTCCAGCAGGTGCTGGACGGCTGATAGTAATGAAAAGAGCCGTCATGGCTTCAATATAGACTGGATCAATAATCACATTTCAACGAATTCAGTCTGACTGACGGCGCTTGCGCCAAACTTTTCGCGACGCAAAATAAGTATGACAATTTGGCATTCTCGACGCAGCCCGCGGTTGGTTGGCAACCTGTCAGCTCGTGCGTCGAAGTAATCAAGTTAGAGGCTAAAAGCCGAAAATTTTAGTTTCCACCCGATTGACCGGATCAGAAATCTTGCGCTAGCTTGATTAAATCAATTTGATTGACTTCAAAAATAAAAACTAAGGGAACGTAAAAATGGGACTGGATAAGAGCGTATTCCGCAGTGTTTCCGCGCGTGCCGGTTGGGCCGCGGCGACCGCCCTTACAGCGGTCGTGGCGTTTGGGGTATCGGCTGCTTCAGCCGCCGAATCCGTGTTGACGATGCATATCGAAGAGCAGACGAGCTGGGTGCAGAACTTCAATCCTTTCGACCTTGCCGGCCGCCGGCAGAGCACCATGGATTTCATCTATGAGCCGCTCGTCATCTTCAACGCGCAGGACGGCGGCAAGCCGGTCTGGCGCCTTGCCACGAACTACAAGTTTTCCGATGACATGAAGTCGATCACCTATGAACTGCGGCCGGGCGTGAAATGGTCAGACGGCCAGCCGCTGACATCAGCCGACGTCAAATACACGATCGATCTGATGCTGAAGAATGCCGCACTCGATACCGTCGGCGTCGGCGAGACCGTGGCCTCCGTCGAGGCGCCGTCGCCGACCGAGGTGGCGATCAAGCTCAAGGCCGTCAATTCCGATTTCCCGGAGACGCTTGCCGATCTCGCCGTCGTGCCTGAGCATATCTGGAAAGATGTTTCCGATCCTGCCGCCTTCAAGAATGAGAAGCCGGTCGGATCCGGCCCGATGACGGATGTGCGCCGCTTTACCCCGCAGGTCTACGAACAGTGCCGCAACCCGAACTATTGGGATGCCGCCTCGCTGCATGTCGATTGCCTGAGGCTGCCGCAGATCTCCGGCAACGATCAGATGCTCGCCATCCTGCCCGAAGGCAATATGGACTGGATCGGCTCCTTCATTCCCGAGATCGACAAGACGTTCGTGGCGCTGGATGCCGACCATAACGGTTACTGGCAGCCGCCGGCCGAAACCGTCGCCTTTCAGATGAATTTCAAGAGCAAGGATGAAGGCAATCTGGAAGCCTATAAGGATCTCAACTTCCGCCACGCCTTCAGCCTTGCCATGGATCGCAAGTCGATGGTCGATATCGCCGGTTTCGGCTATCCCGTCGTCAATGAACATGCCTCCGGCCTGCCGCCGCGCTTTGAAGGTTGGCGCAACAAGGATGCCGAAGGCGACAAGGACGCCTTCATGGGCCTTGATACCGACAAGGCGAACAAGATCCTCGACGATGCCGGTTACAACAAGGGGTCTGATGGTTTCCGCACGACCCCGACCGGCAAGCCGATCGCCTTCCCGATTATCGTTCCCAACGGCTGGACCGACTGGATCGACGCCGTGCAGATCGCCGTCGAAGGCCTGCGCGCCGCCGGTATCAATGCGTCGGTCGCCACGCCCGAATACGAACAGTGGCGCAAGCAGATCCTCGATGGCAGCTTCGAGGTCGTCATGAATTCGCGCGCTGACGGTGCGACGCCGTTCCGCGGCTATTACCAGAGCCTCTCGACGGCCTATGGCGGACGCGTCACCGGCGCTCCCTCGCGCTATCAGAACCCGAAGCTGGATGCGCTCTTCGATCAGTATCTGAAGGCGACGTCGGATGATGATCACAAGAAGATCTTCAACGATATCCAGTTGCTGGTTGCCGCCGACTTCCCGGTCGTGCCTGTCTTTAACGGCCCGACTTGGTACCAGTTTTCCAGCAAGCGCTTCACCGGCTGGATCACCGACAAGGACCCGGTCATGAACCCGGAAGATCACGACAATAACCGGATGCGCCTCATGCATCTCCTGCGTTTGAAGCCGGTCCAATAAGGCTGGCGAGGTAGGAACATGCGTGTTTCCGGACGGCGCCTTGGCGTCTATGCGGTCGCCCTGGCGTTCGCCATCGTGATGAACTTCATCCTTCCCCGGCTGATGCCGGGGACGCCCGTCGATGCCATGGTCGCACAACTCGGGCCGCGGGCCACACCCGCAGCCGTCGAGGCGATAAAGGCGCGCTTCGGCGCCGTCGATCAGCCGATGCTTCTGCAATTCGTCGATTACCTGAAGGGGCTTGCGACCTTCGATCTCGGCGTCTCCGTGAAATATTATCCCCAGACAGTCGTCCAGGTCCTCGGCCGTTCGACGATCTGGACCATCTTCCTCGTCGTCACCGCCATCATCTTTTCGCTCTGCATCGGTGTGGTTCTGGGTGCAATCTCCGCCTGGCGGCGCGGCGGACGTTTCGACACGATCGTTTCGCCGCTTGCGGTCGTGATGATTTCAGTGCCGCCAGTCATTGTGGGCCTGACGACGCTCTTCGTCTTCGGGGTGTCGCTGCGCTGGTTTCCGGTCGGCTATGCCTATGATCCGAACCTCGATCCCGCGTTCAACTTCACTTTCGCCGGCAGTGTCTTCATCCACGCCATCATGCCCGTGCTGACGCTGTCACCGTTCCTGATCGGCGAATTCCAGACGACCATGCGCTCGTCGATGATTTCGATTCTCGGAGAGGATTATGTGACGATGGGTCGTGCCAAGGGCCTCAGTCACCTCACGGTCATGTTCAGCTATGGCGCGCGCAACGCCATGCTCCCTGTCCTGACAAACCTTGCGCTGATGCTTGGCGCCGTCTTCGGCGGCTCGATCGTCACCGAGATCGTCTTCAATTACCCGGGGCTGGGTTTGACGCTTTATACGGCGAGCATTGCCCGCGATTATCCGGTCATCCAGGGACAGCTGCTTCTGATGACGCTCGCCACGCTCGGCACCAACTTCCTCGTCGACATCATCTACGGGTTTATCGACCCACGACTGCGGGAGGCTGTGTAATGGGCTTCACGCTGAGATCCATCCTTCGCCAGAAGAAGGCCGTCGCCGGCCTCATCGTCGTCGTTAGCCTATGGCTGATGGCGTTATCTGCACCGATCATTGCGCCCGGCGAACCCGGCGCCCGTGTCGGCCGCTCTCACCAACCTCCGTCCATCGAGCATGTGCTCGGCACGACGAAGATGGGCCGCGACGTCTATCGCCAGTTCGTCTGGGGTGCGCGCAGTTCGCTCACCGTCGGTTTTGCGACGGGCATTGCGATTACTGTGATCGGCACCGCCATCGGGCTCGTCGCCGGCTATGTCGGCGGCAAGACGGATGCCGCCCTTGATCTGGCAACAAACGCGGTGCTGGTCGTCCCGAACATGCCGCTGCTGATATTGCTCGCCTCATTCGCAGGTACGGTCGGGCCGATGACGATCATGACGATCATCGCCCTGACATCGTGGCCGTGGGGAGCGCGTATGACGCGGTCGCAGACGATGGCGCTGCGCAATCGCGATTTCGTCACGGCCTCGAAAATGATCGGCGAGCCCGCCTGGCGGATCATCTTCGTCGAGATCCTGCCGAACCTCACGCCTCTGATCGGCATCAATCTCGTCGGCAGCATTATCTATGCGATCGTTGCGCAGACGACGCTCGAATATCTCGGCTTCGGCGATCCCCTGAAAGTGTCCTGGGGGACGATGCTCTATAATGCCCAGAACGCTTCGGCGATCATGGTCGGCGCCTGGTGGGATGTCGGTGTCCCGGCGGTCGGCATCGCGCTGACGGGCCTTGGCCTCGCACTGCTCAACTTCACCTTTGACGAGATCGCCAATCCGCAGCTCCGCTCCGGGCCGGCGTTGTCGCGCTGGTTTCGCCTGACCCGTACCCGCAACCGCGAACTGGAGGCCGGCCGATGAGCGACAACCTGCTGGAAATCGAAAAGCTCAACGTCGACTACTTGCTCGACAAGGGCGAGTTCCGGGCCGTCAAGGACGTGTCGTTCAATATCGGTCGAGGCGAGATCTTCGGGCTGGCGGGCGAATCCGGCTGCGGCAAGAGCACCATCGCCTATGCCATCACGCGCCTTTCCAAGGCTCCGGCCTGGATCAGCGGCGGCAGCATCCGCATGGACGGGCAGGATCTTCTCAAGATGCCGGAGCGCGAGCTGCAGAAGATCCGCTGGAAGCGCATCGGCATGGTCTTTCAGAGCGCCATGAACTCGCTCAATCCTTTGATGCGCGTCGAGGCGCAGTTCCACGATGTGCTCTACCGGCACACCGGCTGCTCGCGTCAGGAATCACGGGCGCGCGGTGAGGAAATGTTCCGTCTCGTCGGCATACCGCCCCAGCGCATCAGCGACTATCCGCATCAGTTCTCCGGCGGCATGCGCCAGCGCATCGTTATCGCCATCTGCCTGGCGCTGAGGCCGGAACTCATCATCATGGACGAGCCGACGACGGCGCTTGATGTGGTCGTACAGCGGGAAATTCTCGAACAGGTCGTCGATCTGCAGCGGAGCTACGGTTTCTCGGTGCTGTTCATCACCCATGACCTGCATCTGATGGCCCAGCTCTGCCAGCGTATCGGCATCATGTTGAAAGGAGAGCTCGTCGAAGTGGGCGACGTGCGCCAGGTCAGCCAGGCGCCGCTGCACGACTATACCCGCAAGCTCTGGAACGCCATTCCCCAGCTTCCGGGCAAAATGCATCTTTCAGGAGCACTGGCATGAAGCCCGAGACACATCCGTCCTCAGCCGGACCCGTCATACGGCTTGAAGACATCCGGCGTCAGTTCGGCCCGGTTCACGCACTCAAAGGCGTCTCCTTCTCGCTTTTTCCCGGCCGCGCACTGGCGCTCGTCGGCGAATCCGGCTGTGGCAAGACCACGTGCGCCCGCATCATCGCACGTCTCGACAAGCCGACCGGCGGTAGCCTATTCTTTCGCGGACAGGACCTGACGGCCCGTGGAACGGCGAAGGAGGAACGTCTCTATCGCAAGGACGTGCAGATGGTCTTTCAAGACCCGTTCTCGTCACTCAATCCGGCCTTTACAGTCAGCCATCATCTTGCCCGGCCTCTGCAGCTTCACGGCCATGACACGTCACGGGCTGCCCTTGAGGACGGCACTACCGGATTGCTGGCGAGCGTCGGTCTTGATCCGGCCGTCTCGAAGCAGAAGTTTCCGCACGAACTCTCGGGCGGGCAGCGCCAACGCGTCAACATTGCCCGGGCGCTCGCCGTCGCGCCAAGCGTGCTGGTCGCAGACGAGCCGACCTCGATGCTCGACGTTTCCATCCGCAAGGACATCCTCGATCTGCTCGCGCGGGTGAAGCAGGAGAATGAACTGGCGATGCTCTACATCACCCATGACATCGCGACGGCGGCACATGTGGCCGAAGAGATTGTCGTGATGTTTGCCGGCCAGATGGTCGAATGGGGCAATACCGAAGCGGTGCTCTCCAACCCGCGCCATCCCTATACGCAGCTCTTGCTCTCTGCGGTGCCGGATGGCGGACGGCCGTTCGTGACCGGCGGCAGCGCACGCTTCCTCGAGCAGGCTGAACGCGTCCGCTCGCTCAGCCGTCCCGAATCCGCCGTCATCGAGCAGATCGGTTCCAATCATTTCATGCGCGCGCTCGGCGCTCAGACCTAGGAGGATGTCTTCCATGGATTATCTCGTCAATCTGTCGACCTTGCCGCAGGACACAAAATCAGCCGACGCTATGGCAAAGTCTGGCGTCACCGTCCGCCGCGCGATACCACCCGAATTGAAGCTGATCGTCCGCTGGATTGACGAACAGTTTGGTGAGGCCTGGGCAAGCGAGGCAACGGTTGCGATGACGCGCCAGCCACCGACCTGTTTCATTGCCACGCGCGAAGGCAAGCTCGTCGGTTTTTCGTGTCATGAGGCGAGCGCACGCGATTTCTTCGGGCCGACGGGTGTGGACGAAAGCCTTCGCGGGCTTGGTATCGGCAGGGCACTGCTCTTCGCCAGCCTGAATGACCTGAAGGCCCTAGGCTACGCCTATGCGATCATCGGCGATGTTGGTCCCTCCGCTTTCTACGAGAAAGCCGTCGGCGCCATTCCTATCCCCGATTCCGCTCCCGGCATCTATGCCGGCATGCTCAAGAGCTGATTTCAACCGATCCGAACAGAAAGAAATGACCATGTCCATACCGCGATCTTCAGCCTTGCGGCTCGAAACCATTTGGAATCCGCCTGCCAATGGCAAGGATTTCTCCTATGTCCTGCAGCTCAAGAACCTGGCCGCCGAGCCGCTTTCAGGCTTCTCGCTTTGCGTCAGCGGGCCGGGCCGGATCGATCCCGCCGGACGCGTCGAGGGCGCTACGGTTTCGAAAAGGATTTCGAACTTCACCGAATTCCGGCCGCTGGAAGGCTTCGTTCTCGGCACGGGCGAAACCTGGACGATCTCGGTGCATGCGCTGAGTTGGCAATTTCGCCATTGGACGGATGGCGCAACCAGCGCCTATCTCGCTTTTGCTGACGGCAGTACCGTTTCACTGACGCTTGAACCGACACGTTCGGCCGCCAGCAATGCACCGTTGAAGCGCGGCGCCGAGATCTTTCCCGTGCCAACCAGCGTGCCGGTGCAGGTTTCGATCATCCCCTGGCCGAACCATGTGGCCGTCGCCTCGCGGCGACCCTTGCCGGCAGGCTTCACGCTGCAGGCCGAGGATCGGGAGGCGAAGGCTGCAGCCGGTAGCTTCAAAGCGCTGGTCGATCATCTCTTCGCCGTCGAGGGTATCATTCGCTCAGCCGCAGAGGGTGCCGCGGCTGTAATCCTGACGAAAGCTGACGGCTTCGGCCCAGAGGCTTATCGCCTAAGCTTCGAAGGGGAGGCAATCACCGTCGAGGCGAGCAGCCACACCGGCTTCCTCTACGGCCTCATCACGCTCGGCCAGATCTGGCGCGGCGCGCGCCAGCATCCGCGGACCTTCCAGTTCCCAGCATCCGGTGAGATTGTAGATGAACCCTCGATGGGCTGGCGCGGTCTGCATCTCGATGTCGCTCGCCAGTTCTATGGCGAGGCGGAAATCAGGAAGCTGATGGCGATACTCGCCTGGAACAAGCTCAACCGTTTCCACTGGCACCTCTCCGATGATGAAGCCTGGCGTGTCGAGATCGATGCCTATCCGGCACTGACCGAAATTGGCGCTTGGCGGGGCCACGGCCTCGCCGTGCCGCCATTGCTCGGTTCCAGCCCGGCGCGCACAGGCGGCTATTACACTAAACCGGTCATCCGCGAGATCGTCGCCTACGCCGGGGATCTCGGCATCGAGGTCGTGCCGGAGATCGACATCCCCGGCCATTGCTACGCCATGCTGCAGGCAATACCGGAGCTGCGCGATCCGGAAGAGGCGGGAAGCTATTATTCCGTTCAGGGCTTTCCGGACAATTGCGTCAATCCGACGCGAGAAAAGACCTATGAGGTCATCGAGACCATTTTCTCGGAGCTCATCGAACTTTTCCCCTTCAAGACAATCCATGTCGGCGCCGACGAAGTGCCGCTCGGCGCGTGGTCCGGCTCGCCGGAAGCGCTCGCTCGCTTACGCTCGCTCGCCGGCGATGAGGTTGCCGATGCGCATGCCAAGCGCCTGAATGTCATCACCAACACCCATGGTGCCGACGACATCCATGGCTCGGGTGCGGCAATCCTGCAGGCCGAATTCCTGAAACGCATTCAGAGCTTCCTGGCTTCCAGAGGCTGCACCACTGGCGGCTGGGAGGAAGCGGCGCATGGCGACGTCATCGACAAGTCGAAAAGCTATCTCTGCAGCTGGCGCAATGTCGAGGTCTCCGCCGAGCTTGCCGATCGCGGTTATGAGATCGTCGTTTGCCCGGGACAGGTCTACTATCTCGACATGGCGTTGCGGCCGGACTGGGACGAGCCGGGCGCCAGTTGGGCCGGCACGTCGGATGCCGAGAAGCTCTACACCTTCGATCCGGTCGGCGGCTGGACGGAAACCCAGAAGCAGAAGCTTCGCGGCATTCAGGCCTGCATCTGGTCCGAACCGATGACCGATCGCGCCGTCTTCGATCGGCTCGTCTTTCCGCGCCTGTCCGCGCTTGCCGAAACGGGCTGGACGAAACCGTCGTCCAAGTCGTGGGAGCGTTTCAAGGCGCTCGCCGGGCTGATGCCACTACTCTACGGGCTGCAGCAGTCATAAGCTCGGATTAGGATTAAGGATCATTTTTGCCATCACCGGAGACGGTGATGGCAATGGATATTCACATCGCTCTGAAGCTGCGAGCTCGAGCGTTGCAGACATGCCGAAGCGAGCTGCGCTGGCAGTCAGTCCTGCTGATCCCGCGGCGGAGCTGCGCATCCGGGTTCGGCGATGCGAATGGGGCGGGTTCCCACAGGAGCGCCGGTCGCGCGGTCGATGGTGACGGGATCGATCTCGGTTCCGGTTTCGGCATCGAAGAAACGGGTGACTTCGCCGCCACCGCGGTACTTGCGGCCCCAGGCGCCAATCGCAAACAGAACGGGCAAAAAGTCGCGGCCGGCCTCTGTCAGCACATATTCGTCGCGCGGCGGGCGCTCGGAATAGCGACGTTTTTCCAGCAGCCCTTCCTCGGTCAGCGATGACAGCCGCCCCGTCAGCATCGTCGGGGCAATGCCGAGGCTCTTTCGAAAATCATCGAAGCGGGTCAGCCCTGCATGGGCGTCGCGCATGATCAGCATGCTCCACGCATCGCCCACAAGTGCCAGGCTGCGGGCGATAAGGCAGGGCTGATCTGAAAGTTTTTTCATGTCGATATCTTTTTGGTAGTGACTTAGTATCGATTTGATAGTAACAGAATGTACACGGATGGTCCATGACAAAACGAAGGCAGAGATGAGCAAGAAAGAACGTGGCATTGCCCTGGTCACTGGGGCTTCCTCCGGCATCGGGCTGGTGACGGCGAAAGCGCTGCGGCGCGACGGTTACCGTGTTTTCGGCACCAGCCGAAGGTCGATGCCCGAGACCGGCGACGGGATCACGATGCTGATCTGCGATGTCATCGACGATCAATCCGTGCAGGGCGTTGTTGACGAGGTTCTAAGCCGGGCAGGGCGGATCGATCTTCTCGTCAACAATGCCGGGATCGGCCTGCTCGGTGGCGCCGAGGAATCGACGACGGCGCAGGAGAAATCCGTGTTCGACGTCAACGTCTTCGGCACCATACGGATGACGAATGCTGTACTGCCGGCGATGCGGCGGCAACGCAGCGGCCGGATCGTCAACCTGAGCTCGATCCTTGGGCTGATCCCGGCGCCCTTCAACGCGCTGTACGCAGCGACCAAGCATGCGATCGAAGGCTATTCGGAATCCCTCGACCACGAAGTGCGCACGCAAGGCATCCGTGTGGTGCTCGTCAAACCGGGCGTCACCCGCACCTCCTTCGAGGAAAACATCACACGGCCGGACCGGCCGCTCGCCATCTATGATGCGGTACGTGCCGACGCCGAAAAGCTGATGCGCGAAATCGTCTCGAAGGGCGATGCACCCGAAGTGGTGGCCGCAACTGTTGTTCGAGCCGCCAATGCGCCATCGCCAAAGAGACGCTACACGGCCGGAAAAGCGGCGGGACAGGTGCGCTTTATCCGCCGCTTTCTGCCCGAGTCCTTCGTCGACAAGAACCTCCGGAAATTCAACAAACTTCCCGAGTGAGCCTGCCTTGTCGCTGTGCCGGCTCACCATAGAAACGAAAGTTCGCCCTCATGAAAGCACTCCTGATCGATCGCTACAAGAAAGGCGGCGCCCTCAGGCTCGGCCACAGCCCTGAACCGCAATTGCGTGAAAACGACGTGATGGTCGAGATCCATGCCGCCAGCGTGAACCTGCTGGATGCCAAGATCCGGGACGGGGAATTCAAGCTCATCCTGCCCTACCGGCTTCCGCTGGTGCTCGGTAATGATGTCGCGGGCGTCGTGGTCCGGGTCGGGGCGAATGTCCGGCAGTTCAAGCCGGGCGACGAGGTCTATGCGCGGCCCGGCCAGGATCGCATCGGGACGTTCGCCGAGTATATCGCCATCGATGCGGCCGATGTCGCCCTGAAGCCCGCCAATCTCAACATGGAAGAGGCCGCATCGATCCCGCTGGTGGCGCTGACCGCATGGCAGGTTCTGGTCGAGCGTGCCAAACTGCAGAAGGGACAGAGGATACTGATCCATGCGGGCTCCGGCGGCGTCGGCACGGTCGCCATCCAGCTGGCCAAATATCTCGGCGCCCACGTGGCGACGACCACGAGCACGGCAAACATCGATCTGGTGAAAAGTATCGGCGCCGACGTGGTGGTCGACTACAAGAAGGACGACTTCGAAAAGGTGCTGAAGGGCTATGACGTCGTGCTGAACAGCCTCGGCAAGGATACGCTGGAAAAATCCCTTGCCGTCCTGAAGCCGGGCGGCAGGCTGATCTCGATTTCCGGTCCGCCCGATCCCGACTTTGCCAGCGAGAACGGCTTCGGCTGGTTGCTCCGGCAGGTCATGCGCCTCTTGAGTTCGGGCATCAGGCGAAGATCGAAACGCCGGGGGATCGGCTATTCTTTCCTCTTCATGACCGCAAACGGCGCTCAGCTCGGCAAGATCACCGCGCTGATCGAGGCAGGCGCCATTCGCCCCGTCATCGATCGGGTCTTCCCGTTCGAGAAGACCAACGAGGCACTGGACTACGTGGAAACGGGACGTGCGAAGGGTAAGGTCGTCATCGCGATGAAGTGAGCGAAGGCCGATGACCGCTGCGTAACCATCTTCTTCTCGGCGGCGGCATGGTAGCGGCCGTCATATCCTGACTCAACCAGCGAGCCTCGGCTTAGCCGACCGGCTTTTGCAGAACGTCAAAGCGTGGATTGGTCTCGGAAAAGATCGGCAGGGCGGCGGCACCGAGGATCGCTGTATCCTTGCCGGTCATGCCGATCATGACGCGGGGTAACGTGCGCCTCTGGTCGGGGTCAATGGGAATGTGCAGCGGTTCCAGCCGCGCGGCGAGCCGCTGCATCAGCGATGTCGATATGCTGCCTCCAAGCACTATGGTCTGCGGATCGAAAGCCAGTTCCAGAAAATCGACGGTCTGCCGCAGCGGCTGGACCGCCTGATCCAGCCAGGCATCCAGACCTTCGCCGCCTCTGGCGATCAGCGCGTCGAGTTGATCCGGCAAAAGCTCTTCAGCATTCGCAATGCCCATGAACTCATAAGCGACAGTCGGCGACACGTAGCGATCGAGGCATCCGCGCTTGCCGCAGCTGCAGAGCCGGCCATGCGGTTCGACGATGATGTGGCCGATCTCGCCGGCATTGTGCCGGCTGCCCTTGTAGAGATGCCCGTCGAGGAACATGCCGGCGCCGATACCGCCGCCGCCCGCAAGGAAGAGATAGACGAAGCTGCTGAAGCCGCGGGCAACACCGTGCAGGCGCTCCCCGATGGCCGCAGCCGTCGCGTCATTCTCGACGAGCACAGGCACCTTCACGCGCCGTTCGAGCTCGTAGCCGACGGGGAAATCCTGCCAGCCAGGCAGGTTCTGCGGGCTGAGCGATGTGACGCCGCCCTCCGCATAACGGCCAGGCAGGGCCATGCCGACACCGAGCAGCCTGTCGCGGTCAAAGGAGAACGCTCCCTGCAAATCCTCGACAATGGCCCCGAGGACTGGCATCGCCTGTTCGGGATCGGGATGTTCGACATGACGCTCGATGCGTGCACAGACTGCGCCCGAGAGATCGGTCAGCACGCCGCTCGCGCGCTGGCGGCCGAGTTCGAGCCCAATGGAATAGGCCCCGTGCGGATTGATCGAGTAGGGAATGATTGGCTGGCCGCGGGCAAGCTTCTGCGCTTTCGCAGGCACGAGCAGATGCGAGCGCTGCAATTCCTCAACGATGTTCGAGACCGTCTGCGCCGTCAGCGCCGTCATACGGGCGATCGCGGCGCGCGACAGCGGACCGTTGGTGCGGATAGCCTCAATCACGACACGCCTGTTGTGTGACTTGGCCTGCTCGAGATTGGTGCCTGAAATCGCTTTCATGATGTCTTTATAGAGTTTGAACCACCACCATTGCCACAAGACGACCATGCGGGGAAGGGGAGAAGTGTGCAGTCTTTTCAATGTGATCGCGACGACAATTGATGCCGATTGTTCCAGTCGCTCCTCACATATCACTTTAACGGCGGTGTCGCTGCCATCGATGCGATTGACGACGCCGGCCAAGCACGGAATTCCTCACAATGATTAGAGTTCTGCCATGGAAATCCTAACTCACGGATCGACGATCGCAGGATGAAGTTCTATGGGAGACAAGAGGGCTAACCAATTGGGACGAATCATGAATTTGCGCGTCAGCCAGACCGCGGGAAACGCAGTGCTTTTCGGTGTGCTTCTGATGCTCCTCGGCGACTTCCTGTTTTCGCTGAACGACGCCATGGGCAAATGGTTGGTGGCGAGCTTTGCCGTCGGCCAGGTTCTGGTGATCCGCTCGTTCGGTTCCTTTCTCATTCTTGCCCCGATGATCGCCCGGCAAGGACCTCGCTCGCTCTTTCAGGTCGAGCGCGCTCCCCTGCAAATCTTGCGGGTTATCCTGACGACGGGGGATGTCGCCTTTTTCTATGCCGCAGTTGCATATCTTCCGCTTGCCGATGTCATGACCTTTTACATGGCCGGCCCCATCTACGTCGCCGCCCTTTCGCACTTCTTCCTTGGCGAGACGATCGGCTGGCGCCGCTGGCTCGCTGTCATCCTCGGTTTCGTCGGCGTGCTGATTGCGCTGAGGCCCTCGACGGCCATGTTGTCCTGGCCGTCGATCTTCGGCCTAATCGGCAGCCTTTCCTTCGCGCTGACGCTGATCCTTGGCCGGCGGCTGCGGCAGACGAGCGATGTGACGCTCGTCACATGGCAGACCGTCGGTGCGTTGGTCACCGGTCTGTTCCTGAGCATCGGTGATTGGCGTGCCGCCTCCGCCCTTGACCTCGCCGGCATGCTGGCGCTCGGCATCGTCGCAGGCAGCGCGCATATGATGATCACGCGCGCGTTGAAGCTTGCCCCGGCATCCCTGCTTGCGCCGCTCCAATACAGCCTGCTGCTCTGGGCAATCGTCCTTGGTTACATTTTCTTCGGCGAATTGCCCGACAGGCAGATTCTGGTCGGCTCGGTCATCATCGTTCTCGCAGGCCTCTTCATCTTCCATCGCAAGAACATCGTTGAAACCACGTCGAAATCTGACGTTCCGCCTGACGGGCACTAAGCGTCGTGCGGTCTTGTGGTAATTTCACCGCCCGGGAGCCCGATTGGCTCTGCGCTCTCATGTATCGAACTCAACTTGGCGTCGATCGCGGTCAGCCGCATCAGATGACGTCGTGACCGAGCCGTCTCTTCCGTGCTTTCAACAGGCGTAAGGACGATTTGATCGTCGAATCTCGGTTCATTCAGTCGCAGCGGGTTTTCACCGCGCTCTGTTGTTGCCTTGAAAGTCATTCCTCGCTTCATGATACGTCGGCTCGTTTGCCATACGAACCGAAGTATGAAACGTGGGTCGTGTTGAAAAATTACCCAAGCAGTGGCGAGCAGCAGGCGCAGACTCTTGGCCTGTCTGTATTGCCAGAACGCGTATTTTTGAGTGAGCGCGACAGCGCTCCTGGCTGCATATCTCGGAACCTGCGGATTTGCGGCAAGCGAGCGCTTTACAACTTCTAAAGCACCTTGGCCCATTCGTACGTGATTGGATGACATATTGCCGGGATATTCTCTGTATCCCACCAGGCGTTCGGGGATGACTTCGATACAATAGCGTGCGGCCAGCCTGAACTCGAAATCGAGATCTTCGCAGCCTCCGATACCTGCTGCTGCGTATGAGCTATCAAACCCACCGATCTCGAGCGCAACGTCCCGTCGCACAAGAAGCGCGCTTCCATTGCCTATATATTTGAAAGTCAGATGCCGGGCATAGATATATCCCCTTGCGACATTGGATGCGCCGGGCCGAATGATCTCGTCGTTCTGATTGATAATATAATGCAGCGCATAGACCGCAGCCCACCGCGGGGATAAGCGATTGAGAGCGTTTACCTGCTTCTCGACTTTCGTGGGGTGCCAGAGATCGTCGGCGTCAAGGAATGCCACAAATCGACCTGATGATGCCTCGATGCCGGCATTCCTAGCGGCAGCGACACCGCGGTTCGGTGTAGAGAGGAGGCGGATCCGTGGATCCGTCATCGCGATTTGCTCGACCAGTTTTGCCGTGTCGTCCGTCGAACCGTCATTGACAACAATGATCTCCAGGGCCGGATAGGTCTGGCGCGCCGCGGATCGAAGCGTACGCTCAATATATGTGGAAGCGTTGAAGGCCGGAATGACGACTGAAACAAAGGGCTGGGCGGAATAAAAAGCGTCTCCTCGATCCATTGATTATTCCTGTATCACTGGCGGGACGAGACAGATCTGATGCTTCATCCGGCTGGCAACGGACGATCGGTGGCTGACGATAATCAGTGTTCGACCCTGGTATTCCTTGAGCAGGAGGGAAAGCACGCGCGCTTCGGTCGCCTCGTCAAGCGCATTGGTAGCTTCGTCCAGGAGCAGTATCTCAGGCCGGCCAGCAAGCGCACGCGCCAGGCCGATGCGCTGGCGCTGGCCACCCGAAAGCCTTATCGCCTCATCGCCCAGCCATTCATCGAAGCCGGAAGGCAGTTTCTCGATGAACTCCGTCGCGCAAGCCACATCTGCGGCCCAGCGGATATCTTCCTTGGAAATTTCGCGGCGGAACCGGATGTTGTCGACGACCGTGCCTTCCATCAATTCGACGTCCTGGCCCGAGACTGAGAGTAGCCGCAGCCAGCTCGATCGTTCGATGGTTGAAAGATCCTTGCCGTCGAGGGTTATGCGACCCTCACTCGGCTGAATGAGATCGAGCAGCATGTTGAGGATAGTTGTCTTGCCGGAGCCGCTTGGCCCCGTCAGGGCGGTCGTCTCCCCTGTCCTGATGGAAAAGCTGACATGGCTGACGGCGGGAACGATGTTCCCTTCATAAGAGAACGAAACATCGTGGAAAACGATCTCCTTCCGCAGATGTTTGAGCTTTTCTCCGCAGGCCACCTGTCTGACATCGTCCGCCTCGGAAATTATCGTCAGAATGTTCTGCACGGAGGCCTCCATGGCATGGAGGCCAAGGATCTGGGAATCGAACTCCTTGATATGCGGTTGAAGCCTGTAAAGAAGAATGGTGGCCGACAACGCCGCGCGGAAGTCGACCGGAAGAAATTGCGAAGACAGAATGATCGTCAGGATCACGCTGAATGTCAGTACCTCGCTCAGAAGCGAAGTTACCGCACCCATCCGGTCGGAACGGGACCAGGTTTTACCGGCATCCGTGGAAAGGACATCGAAAATGCTTTCGTGGCGCTTTTCCAGACCGAAGCTCTTCACTGCCTTCAAGGTCTGCAGTGTGGTCCAGGTAAGTTGTGTCAGGTCCTCCATTGCCGCAAGGGCGGTCACCCCGACACGCTGATAGGCCCCGGCAAACAGGCCGAGAGTCAGGTTATGGATAACGCCGAAAACAAGCCCGAGTACGGCGATCGGCCATGCCATTATGAGCATTCCGATGCCGAAGATGACGATGGTCCCGAGATTGATTCCGAGGCGGACCAGGCTCGCGTGAGCCGAAGCGACCGCATAGGATTCCGTTGCGATCACATTCATGAGGTCGCTGCGTTCATAGTGCTGAAACCGTTGAAATGGGATCGTCAGGATCTTTGAGTAAAGACGATGTCGGATGCTGCCGCTGATCTGATGGCTGACGATGCTCGCGATGATCGAATTGGCAAAGCCCAGAACGATCCGGAGGATGATCGCGCAGATGAGGATGGTGACCAGCATCGACTTCGATATCGCGGCTTCGAACCCGCCGAAAAGCGCGGGCAGCCCGGCGATTGCAGTGCCGGAAGCAGAGCCCTGTTGGCCGAGAACAAAAACGAGGCTCACAAGGAAAGTGATCCCCACCATTTCCATGAGGCCGCTCAGGATGCCAATCACGATCATCACCGACGTCTTCAGCCGGAGCGACGGCACGAGTTTCAGAAGCTCGCGGAAACGGGCTGCGACGACCAGATTGAAGGCGCCCGTCGGCTTGTCGGAAACGGGTTTTCGCCTCGTCGTCATACGCCACCCGCGCGCGGCTCGATGAACTCGCCGGCCTGACCATCAGCCGCTGCTTCTAAACGGTCATAGAATGAAGTGCCGCTTTCGGGAAATGCGATGGCTGTCATCCCTTCCCCTATCGGCGGGGCAGGCGCATTGCCTGTCGCGCGGCCTAGCAATCGATTTGCCAATCGTCGTGCTCGACGTTTGGCTGAACGCCAGACAAGGCGGGCACCGTGAAGGGCGAGCCTCAACGGGAACCGCCCGGCAATTATCGGCGCCAGCTTTCTGACCTGATTATGGTCCTGGCTGGAGAACGCCTTGGCGAAATACCACCGTGCCGTATCGAATTCGGCGGCGGTGGCGGCGGCAGCAAGATGCGGGTAACGTCTCTTGACCTCTGTCATTACCAAGGCATGAGATCTCAGCATGCGACAGGCATTGCTCGACATGTTTCCCTGGGTAAAACGGTATCCGGTCAGAAAATCAGCGGCGGGGGCGAAAGGCAGCCTTTCGGCCAGTGCCAGGTAAAGCTTGTAGTCTTCGCATCCCTCGGCCTCTTGGTCGCGCAGCGACGGATCGTAGCCGCCACATGCCAGAACATCAGTGCGCGGCATGAGCGGCGTACTGCCGTTACCGATAAAATTCTCCCGGACCATGATTTCGAAGACGCCGCCTTTATACAGCACGGGTCTCGAATGGGCGAAAATCACGTCATTCGCGTCTATGGCAGCATACCAGTTATAGGCGACCCCGCGCCCGCCGGGAAGGCTTGCGAGCGCTCGGAGTTGCAATTCGATTTTGCGGGGATGCCAAAGATCGTCGGCGTCGATCGGGGCGATGTAGCTGCCTGCCGCTTCGTGGATTCCGTAGTTGCGGGCACGAGCCACGCCGCCGTTTTCCTGTCTCAGGACCCTGATGCGTGGATCTTGAAGGCGATATTCGTTTGCCAGTTCGTACGTTCCATCCAACGAACCATCGTCGACCACGAGGATTTCAAGGCGTTGATGAGTCTGGTTCGATACGCTGCGAAGCGTATTCGCGAGTGTTTTCTCGGCGTTGTAAGCAGGAATGATAACCGTGACCAAGGGGAGAGGATCGAGGTTCATGGCTCGCTATCCAATGAAGGCGTCAGGTTGGCCCATCAGCTCGGCAAAGGCCGTGAGGGGGAGGTCACCGCGAATTTCAAGGCGTGGCAGTGACAAGGGGTGGTCCACAGAGCTCGTTCTCGCGGGCTTTGTCGAAAAGCCGATCTCGTAGCCCGCGTGAGCAAGAATGCCAGGCACACGGAAATCGGTAGAACCGAAGGGAAGGGCGATGGACGTCACGGCCTCACCCAGCCGGCTTTCCAGGGCGTCGCGTGAAAGTACTGCTTCGCCCAGCAATGTAGTGTTGTCGAGCGAACTTGCCGGCCTGTGAGACGCCAGATGAGACCCGAAACGGATTCCTTGCCGCTGCAGGCTCTGGATATCGCTCCAGGACATCAGCGGTGCCGTATCTCCGTAACCGGCATCCCAATCCGACCTGCCGCCCACCTTGTCCGTCACCACGAAGACGTCCGCGCTGAACCCGTTTTCAGCCAGGATCGGGAATGCGTCGGTGAGAAAATCGAGATAGGCGTCGTCAAAAGTCAGAACGACGGGTCGCCCACGGATGGGTTTGCCCTCACATAACAGGCTGGTCAGGCTTTCGGCCGTCAGCGCATAATAGCCCTGCCGCCGCAGGAACTGCATCTGTTTACGGAAGGTTTCCGGTGCGACCCGAAAGCGACGGAGCGAGTCCGGCCCGTCGAGCGCAATCCTGTGATACATGAGCACCGGAACTGAGGTCACGACCTCGTTCGTCCATGCGACCTCGCGGTCGACGCCCGCCGGGCCCCAGATAATGTCTTTGACGACGTCCGTATCGAGAGGCACACCGTGGGGCTCGATACGCACGACCGGTATTGCCGTATTTCGCTTTGCGAACCGGTGAATGGCATAAAGCTCGGTCTCAACCGTTTCTTCCAGCACAAGGTCAGGAAGGTTTGACAGGACCTCCTTGATTGTTCCCACACCAAAAGGATTGTTCCAGTCGAAACCGGTCCTGCCGGGCTCGTCGCGCCGGAGATGGGCGTGGGCCGTGACAAGGTAACCGCCCGGCTTCAGGGCACCCGCGATTTTCCGGCATACCTGTTCCAGGCTTGCCTCGTTATCCAGGTAGTAGAGAACTTCCGAACAGACGATTAGATCCTGCTCGGGCGGAAGTTCGGCTTCGACGAAATCCAGGACGCGAAGCTCCACATTTGGAAGGTCCCGGCATCTCTCGGATGCCCTTTCAATCGCGCGGCTGGAGATGTCCGCTGCTGTCACAAAACCGACCTTCTGTGCGAGTTTTGCCGTGAACAGACCTTCCGCGCAGGCAAGCTCCAGGGTTCTTGCGACCCCATCGGGAACAAGGCTCAGCGTCTGCTCGTATTTGACCTGTTCGTAGACTGAGACGTAGTTCCAGGGGTCCGGGCGTTCGAAGAAACGCTCCCAATATTCTTTTTTTGTCGTTGCTTCAGGCAGTACCGTTTGGTGGTCTCCTGCTTCGGGAGACTGGTCCGTCGTCGCGACTGCGGGGACGGCGAGCCGCTGCTGATAGCGGGATTTCGCCTCCAGCAAGCGTGCGTCATAATCCGCTCGTCCGCCAGCTGCAGTTTCGACGAGCGCGGTCAGGTGTACCGCTTTGAAGAGATGTTCGATCTGGCGCCGTCGCCCGCTGTGCTGCCGGACGATTTTGCCGAAAGCCCTCCTATTGCGAAGGGCTGCGGCCGTCCAAGAACGCGCATAAGAGAACGTTAAAGGCGTCGGCAAGCAATTTCCGGCCTGCAAGTCATCGATAATGAGTTTGACTTGAGCGCGTAGAGAGAGGTCTCCCCACAAGGGGCCGACATGCGATCCGACATATAGCCCTGCGGCAAAGACGTGCAGGAGCAGCGTATCGGCCTCGTCAACCCGGGTGATCCAGGCGAGCTTCTCGGTGTCGATGGCGGCCACCTGGAGATGGCCGAGTGCGAAGGAGCGAGACATGTCGGGTGCCGAAATTGACCAGACAATCAATTCTTCCATCCGGCGGCCAGTCCCGGGCAGGGAGTGCTGTTCAAGCAATTGTATGAGATCGAGGAAGGCCGGCTTCCAATGTTCCAGCGAATCGACGAGATCGGCGGGGCGCGCTACCTTCAGACCGATCTGCAATCCGTGCAATATCCCTTCGGTCAGGAAGTTTTCGTAACCGGAAGAGTTGGGAAATTCGGGCAGAACCTCTGCAAGCGCGGCAAGTTCGTCTCCCGCGCACAGGTTGACTGAGGCGGCCCAGGTGAGCATTCGCAATTGACCGCGCGCAGGCGCCGTCCATCGGGCGTCCTCAGCATCCGGCGACAGCCCTTCTTTCAAGCGCAGCACTTGCGCGCTGGTGGTGACACGGACGGCATCCCTCAGCATTTTTAGCGGATCACCCGAGAGCGAGCCGGTTTTCATGCGATAGAAGGCAAGGCATCCTTCGACCTGCCGGAACGAAACTCCGGCAAAGGCCATACGGAGCCAGAGATCCCATTCCTCGCAAGTCTGCAGTTGGACATCCAAACCGCCCAATCGGATGAAAAGGTCTCTGGGAAAGACCACCGTATGAATAGCGAGCGCACAGAACGACGAGAATTCCCGCTTTGCCCTGTCGCCTGCGAGATCAGGGGGTATTTCGACACTCAGCATCCGGCCGTCCGGTGTGACACGGCGATAGCTGCAATAGGCAACGATCGGTTGTTGGTCATCGGTCGCAATCGGTAGCATGTTTTGGATAAAAACGGGGTCCAACCAGTCGTCCGCATCAAGCATGCAGAGCAGAGGAGCGGTCGCAAACCCGGCGGCGGCGTTACGCGCCGCGGATGCGCCGGCATTCGCCTGACGATGGATCAGGATCCGGCTGTCGGCTTTCGCAAAGCCTTCGAGCACATTCCAGGTATCGTCTTTCGAACCGTCATCGACGACGACTGCCTGCCAGTTTGACACCGACTGTTTCTGCAAGCTGCCAAGGCAGTCTGCCAGAGTTTCCGCCGCGTTATAAGCGGGGACAAGGAACGATATATCCGGCTTCGGTCCGGTTACCATGCCGGCATCTTCCAGCGGCGAAGGACATACCAGGCGCCGTTCAGGCATCCCAATATCTCCTCCCTGAGAAAGAAGTTGTCCGAGGTCGCCCCCTTGGGCAGCCGTTTCCTCAACCTCTGAAGATAATATTGTGGCAAGGCGACCAGGATGCGCCGCAGATTGCCCCGGTTGCCGGTGTTCTGGTACTGCACCAGCAAGGCCGCCACATGGCCGCTCATGTATTGGCGGATCTGCCTGGCGAGCCCCTTCATATCCTTACGATGGAAATGCCAGGAAACCGCCGTCGGTTCGTAGCGACAGGTGCCGCCGTGATGGAGAAGGCGATTCCAGAATTCCGAATCGCCCGAACACCCGGCTGCGCCCATATCCAGCCGCACGTCGAACAATCCGATATCGTCGAATATCTGGCGGCGGAATGCCTGGCTTGCGCCCGCGCCGATCAGCCAGGTAGGCGCCCCGTATGGTGCGCTTTGGCGATAGAAGTCCTGGCCGAAATCCAGACGCCTATAGCCTCTGCCAAATCCCCAATGGGTTTCGAAGATCAGCTGCGCGGGCGTGGAAAGCTCTCCAGGAAGGACAAGGCCGGTGACGCATCCGATATCCGGCTGATCAAAGGCCTTCATCAGGTTCTCCAGCCACCGCTCGTGCAGGACTACGTCGTCATCCGTGAACGCCACGAACTCGGTCTTTGCCGCGCGCACGGCGGCATTGCGGGCGTAGTCCAATCCGACCCTGTTTTCGCGCACATAGGTTGCACCGGCTGCCTCGACGGCCCGACGCGTGCCATCACCGGCTGACGCGTTGTCGACGACGATTACCTCCGCCGGAGGCAAAGACTGCGTGGGGATTGATGCGAGACATCTAGCTAGTTCGTCCGGCCGATCCTTGGTGCAGATCAGGAGGCTGACGTCGCGGTTCCTGATCGGTGCCCGCATCACGTCCCGAGCGTGTTCGATGGTCTCTGGCAAGACGGCGCGCGCAGCCAGGGCGCCCGGGATTTCTGACCTCTCGATATAGGCCTGACCGACGGGAAGGCCTTCGAGGACGAAGACGACGAGCCCGGCGTCGATCGCCGGGACATTCGCACCGACGTCATCCGACGAAAGATCCAGGTATTGGATAGGCACAGGAAAGACATTGTCTTTCATGTCACGCGGTATGACGTCCCTCATTGCTACTCTCTGTGCCAGATGCCGGTGAACCGTTTAGCGTCCCGCCTTGGCCAGCGGGCGGGAGCCCGCCTGAGCTGCCTGTGCCGTGGCAATTTTCATCTCCTGACTGAACCAGTCCAGTGTCTTTGCAACGCCTTCCTCATAGCTGATCGTGCACGACCATTCGGGCATCACGTAGTTTGCATTCGTCAGATCTGGTCGTCTGTTTGTCGGATCATGCGGCGGTGAGGGCTCAAAGACGATCGGAATCCCGCCCATCAGGCGCGAGACATACTGAGCTACTTCCAGGACTGATATCTCCCGATCGTTCCCGACATTGAGCGGGCCCCTGTAATCGGTCTCGTTCATCCAGAAGTAACGTGCGAAGCCGTCAATGATGTCATCGACATACCCCCAGCTTCGGGATTGGAGGCCATCCCCGAACACCGTAATGGGGCGGCCGGTCAGGGCCTGGGCGACGAAGTTCGAGACAGCTCGCCCGTCGTCTGGCCGCGTCCTCGGTCCATATACGTTGAAGGGTCGAACGATTTTGACGTCCAGACCCTGCGTGCGCTGCATCTCGAACAGCAAGGACTCGGTGCAGCGTTTGCTTTCGTCATAGGATGAGCGTGGCCCGGTGCAATCGACCTGGCCCTTATAGGACTCCGGCTGCGGTGAGACGAGCGGATCGCCATAGACTTCCGAGGAAGAGGTGAAGCAGAAGCGGCCCCCTTTTTTCAGGAGGTCCAGAAGACGGAAGGCTCCAATGAGATTTGCCGAAATGGTTCTCTTGGGTTCCTTCATGTACCACGGCGGCGAGGCCGGAGAAGCAAGGTGGAATATTTCGTCAAACTTGTCCGACGTCTGAAGCTCTTCCACGTCGGACCGCACGAAGTGGAAGCGGGGGTCCCGGATGTGGGAGATATTCGCCTCGCGGCCAGTCCAAAGATTATCAACAACAACCAATTTTTCGATGTCGGTGCGATTTAAAAGCCTATCGCACAAATGCGATCCGAGGAAACCGGCTCCGCCTGCTACAAGTACTTTCTTCATGGCTTCTCCAGCAGATGACATGTTTCGCTTTTCTGGGATTTAGGACTTTGATTGTTCAGTCCGGGCGAGTGGCGGTTACTTGGGATTTTTGCAACGGCTCTAAATGCAGATCGATGCGCCAAGAATGATCTCCATCCAATGCACCGTTTCAGAAAAGGATATGACGTCCGCCTTCGGCGCACCTCGATGTCCTCGATAAAAGCAACGTAATCGCGTTCTAACTTTTTTGCGCTCTGACCAACACGGACTTAAGTCCGACATCGTTTGCCTCTTCCGGTTGAGTAACCGGAACGATTAAAGAACGAGACGGATACGCGACCCCGGCGCATTTAATTCCAGGTTGGCGAGCTTGCCTGCGCCATCGCGAAACAACTGAAATTGCGGGCGATTTCGGATCCGGCCGCGCTCCTGCTCATTTTTACCGATGGAGCCACTTTCCCGATTGACAGAACCACTTCCCTCGCTATTCTATTATAAAAACCGACATAACATAATTGTGGAACATTAAACCGGGAGCATAAAATGAAGACTTTTGTCGCATTCCTTCTCGGCACTGCGCTGGTCGCCTTGCCGACAACCTTGATGGCTCAGGAAAAGGGCGGCGTTATCAACGTCGCAACGATCGGCGAGCCGCCGACGCTTGACCCTATGTCCTCGACCGCCGATCTCGTCGGCATCGTCACGCAGCATATTTTCGAAACGCTCTACACGTTCGACAAAAAGTGGAATGTCACGCCGCTTCTGGCCGAAAGCCTGCCGGAAATCAGCGCCGACGGTAAGACCTATACGATCAAGCTGCGCACCGGCATCAAGTTTCACGATAACTCCGATATGACCTCGGAAGATGTCGTTGCCTCGCTCAACCGCTGGATCAAGATCGCCTCGCGCGGCAAGCAGGTCGCAGGCTTCGTTGACTCCATCGCCGCCGTCGATCCGGCGACCGTCAAGATCGCGCTGAAGCAACCCTATGCGCCGTTGACCTCGCTGCTCGCCTTCAACAACTCCGCCGCCATCATCATTCCTGCTGAAAAGCAGGATGAACCGATGAAGGAATTCATCGGCACCGGTCCTTACATGCTGAAAGAGCGCAAGGCGGACCAGTACATCCAGCTCGTCCGTTTCGACGGCTATAAGTCGCGTGACGGCGAGAGCGACGGTTATGGCGGTGCCCGCCACCAGTATCTCGATGAAATCCGCTTCGTGCCGGTTCCGGATCCGAACACGCGCGTCGAGGCCGCCGTTTCAGGTCAGTACGATTATGTCGACTCGATCCCGGTCGAATCCTTCGACAAGCTGAAGGCATCGGGCGCTTCGCAGCCCGTCATCCTGAAGCCCTTCGGCTATCCCGTCTTCGTCTTCAACACGAAGGAAGGCATTGCCAAGAATGTCGAGGTCCGCAAGGCAATCCGCCAGGCGCTCAGCATGGAAGACATGCTCGCCGCCGCTTTCGGCAGCACGGATTTCTACACGCTCGACGGCGACATTTATCCCAAGCCCTACGTCTGGAATACGGATGCAGGTGTCGAGGGCAATTATAACGTCGCCGATTCAGAAGGGGCCACCGCAGCGGCAAAGAAGGCCGGCTATAATGGTGAGCCGATCCGCATTCTCACCAGCCGCCAGTATGAGTTCCACTACAAGATGGCGCAGGTCGCGGCCGAATATCTGAAGGCTGCCGGCTTCGCCGTCGATCTGCAGGTCGTCGACTGGGCAACGCTGACCCAGCGCCGCACAGATCCGAAGCTCTGGGATATCTACATCACCCACAGCCCCTTCCTGCCGGAACCGGCACTGATCGGTTCGCTGTCTCCGAGCTCGCCCGGCTGGTGGGATACGCCGGCGCGCAAGGCCACCGTCGATGCCTTCACTTCCGAGGTCGATCCGCAGAAGCGCATCGCACTCTGGGCCGATGTCCAGAAGGCCATGTATGACGAATTGCCCTACATGAAGATCGGCGATTTCAACGCCGTCTCGGCCAAATCGACTAAGCTTGAAGGCGTCGACCCGGCTCCGTGGCCGTATTTCTGGAACGCATCCGTCAAGAAGTAACGCTCCATCGCAGGATGCCGGTGCGCCTGCGCCGGCATCCCTTTTCCATCGTGCCTGCCCGGCACCGGGACAGACTTCATGATACGTTACATTTTCCAGCGCCTGCTCGGCATGATCGTGGTGATGTTTCTCGTCGTCACGATCGTCTTCATCATCGTGCGCGTCACCCCCGGCGATCCGGCGGCCGTCATGCTCGGTCCGGATGCGACGTCGCAGGATATCGCCGATCTGCGCGCCAGCCTTGGCCTCGACCGATCGATCGGAGTGCAATATCTCTATTATATCGGCCAGCTCCTGAAGGGCGATCTTGGGCAATCGATTTTCCTCAACATGCCGGTCACCGCGGCGCTGTTCGATCGCGCCGAACCGACCTTCTTCCTGACGATCTTCTCGCTTGTTATCGCCAGCCTCATCGCCCTTCCGATCGGTATCTATGCCGCCTACCGCCGGGGTTCTTTCATCGACCAGGCGGCAACGACGCTTGCAATGTTTGCGGCCAGCATTCCGAGCTTCTGGCTCGGCCTCATCCTCATGCAGGTGTTCGCCGTCCGCTTCGGCCTGTTCCCGGTCTCCGGATACGGCGGGCCGGGCTCGACATTCCTCGATCGCATGTATCATCTGACGCTGCCTGCCTTCGCGCTCGGCATCGTCTCCTCCGCGCTCATCCTGCGCTTCACGCGCGCCTCGATGCTCGATGTGCTGGGTGACGATTATATCCGGACAGCTCGGGCCAAAGGCCTGATCGAACGCAGGGTGATCCTCAAGCACGCTTTGAAGAATGCACTTATCCCGATCCTGACCGTCCTTGGTCTGACCGCCGCCGTGCTGATCTCGGGCGCAGTCGTGACGGAGACCGTCTTCGGCCTTCCGGGCGTCGGCAATCTCGTGGTCTCGGCTGTTTTGCGTCGTGACTATCCTGTTATCCAGGGAGCGCTTCTGGTGATCGCCGCGCTCTACGTCCTGATCAATTTTGTGATCGACATGCTCTACCTGCTCGTCGATCCGAGGGTGCGCTACTGATGACGGATATCGCGATCAAGCCGGTCGAAAGCGAAGGCCGCAAATTCATCCGCCAGTTTTTAAAGCGCAAGACAGTCGTCGTTGGCTTGCTCATTCTCACAATTTTCGTGCTGCTGGCGATCCTGGCGCCATGGGTTGCACCCTATTCGCCGTCGAAGCTTTCGATCATCAACCGTCTGAAGCCGCCGAGCGGGACATATTTCTTCGGCACGGACGAGTTCGGCCGGGATGTGCTGTCACGCACGATCTTTGCGGGCCGCCTGTCTCTGCTCGTGGGCGCTGCGGTCGTAGCACTTTCGGCAGTGATCGGGGTTACGCTCGGCCTGCTCGCCGGCTTCTTCAAGAATCTCGATACGCCAATCGCCCGCCTCATCGATGCGATGATGGCCTTTCCCGACATCCTTCTTGCGATCGCACTCGTTGCGGCTCTCGGTCCGTCGCTGACGACTGTGATCATCGCGCTGTCGATCGTCTATGCGCCGCGCCTGGCCCGCATCGTCCGCGCCTCGACGCTCGTTATCCGCGAACTGCCCTATGTCGAGGCGGCTCAGGCGCTCGGCATTTCGACCTTCCACATCATGACCCGGCATGTGTTGAGAAACCTGCTTTCGCCGATCCTGGTGCAGGCGACGTTCCTCTTTGCGAGCGCAATGCTTGCGGAAGCGGGCCTGTCTTTCCTCGGTCTCGGCGTCAGCCCGGAAATCCCGACCTGGGGCACGATGATTGCCGCTGGCCGGCAATATATCGGCCAGGCCGACTGGATGACGCTGTTTCCGGGTATCGCCATCATTCTCTCGGTGCTTTCGCTGCAGATGGTCGGTGACGGTCTGCGCGATATGCTCGATCCCAAACTTCGAAAGGATCTCTAAAATGACCGGTGAAAAAGCGGGCAAGCCGCTCCTCCTCACCAATATCAGGCCTGTCGGCTTTGGCACTGGCACGCCCGATGGCGCGATCGATATCCTGGTCGATGCCGATGGCAAGATCGCCGGCCTCGGCCCATCCCTGGCGGCGGCTGACGACGTGACACGCATCGACGGTAAGGGCGCCTTCGTCTCCCCCGGCTGGGTCGACCTGCATGTGCATATCTGGCATGGCGGCACGGACATCTCGCTGCGCCCATCCGAATGCGGCGTCGAGCGCGGTGTAACGACGCTGGTCGATGCCGGTTCTGCCGGGGAGGCCAATTTCCACGGCTTCCGTGAATATATCATCGAGCCGTCCAAGGAACGCATCAAGGCCTTCCTCAATCTTGGCTCCATCGGACTGGTGGCCTGCAACCGCGTCGCGGAACTGCGCGACATCAGGGATATCGATCTTGACCGTATTCTCGAATGTTATGCCGAAAACAGCGAGCATATCGTCGGCATCAAGGTGCGCGCCAGCCATGTGATCACCGGCTCCTGGGGTGTCACCCCCGTAAAGCTCGGCAAGAAGATCGCCAAGATCCTCAAGGTGCCGATGATGGTGCATGTCGGCGAGCCGCCGGCCCTCTACGATGAAGTGCTTGAAATCCTCGGTCCCGGCGATGTCGTCACCCACTGCTTCAATGGCAAGGCGGGCTCCAGCATCATGGAGGATGAAGACCTCTTCAATCTCGCCGAACGCTGTGCATCCGAAGGCATCCGCCTCGACATTGGCCATGGCGGCGCCTCCTTCTCCTTCAAGGTGGCGGAAGCGGCGATTGCCCGCGGTCTCCTGCCGTATTCGATTTCAACCGACCTGCATGGCCATTCGCTGAACTTCCCGGTCTGGGATCTGGCCACCACCATGTCGAAGCTTCTGTCAGTCGGCATGCCCTTCGACAAGGTGATCAATGCTGTGACCCATGCGCCGGCATCCGTCATCAAGCTGTCGATGGAAAACCGTCTGACTGTTGGTGCTACCGCCGAGTTCACTGTCTTCGATCTCGTCGATTCCGACCTTGAGGCGACAGATTCCAATGGTGACGTCTCGGTGCTGAAGAAGCTTTTCGAGCCGCGCTATGCGGTGCTGGGCAACGAGGCCTTCACTTCCAGCCGTTATGTGCCGCGCGCCCGCAAGCTCGTGCGCCACAGCCACGGTTATTCCTACCGGTAAGACCAGAATTCAAGACATAGCATGACAGGAGTTTGCGTGAACCAGTCTTCCGCCACCGCCGGCCCGCCCGTTACCGCAGGTCAACCCAGCACGTCGCCCTACGAGCGGCTAGCAGCGCTTGGCATCCAGCTTCCGGCTCCACCGCCGCCGATCGCCAACTTCGTCACCCATGTGCAGGAGGGCAACATGCTTTACCTGTCGGGGCAGGGGCCTCGCGAGCCTGATGGATTCATGCATGTCGGCAAGGTCGGCGCCGAGGTCGGCGTCGAAGCCGCCTACCAGCATGCAAAGCTGACCGGCATCAATCTGCTTTCCGTCATGCATGAGGCGCTCGGCGACCTTTCGCGTGTCAAGCGCGTCGTCAAGCTGCTCGGCATGGTCAATGCCGTGCCGCATTTCGTCGACCATCCTGCAGTTATCAACGGCTGCTCGGATCTCCTCATCGATGTCTTTGGTGAGGAGATCGGGCAACATGCCCGCTCTGCAGTCGGCTTCGGATCGCTGCCAGGAAACATCACCGTCGAAATCGAGGCCATCGTTGCGCTGAGATGAGGATGCGCATGATTGCTCGGGCCCAACAGATTGAAATTGGAGACACCCATGTCTGAGGACATCCGCACATCGATCGGCCTTCGCCCGGTCATCAACGTTTCTGGCACCATGACCAGCCTCGGCGCCTCGATCGTCGTTCCCGAGGCTATCGCCGCCATGTCGTCGATCCTACCGCATTTCGTCGAGGTCAACGATTTGCAGCGCAAGGCGAGCGCCGTCATTGCGCGGCTGACCGGCGGCGAGGCGGGTTTCGTGACCGCCTCGTGCTCGGCAGGCATTTCGCTCGCCGTCGCAGGCGCCATCACTGGCAACAATCTGCTCGCCATCGAGAAGCTGCCGGATGTCGTCCCGGAAAAGAACGAAGTTCTTGTCCAGATGGGCCACATCGTGAGCTACGGCGCGCCCGTCGATCAGGCGATCCGGCTTGCCGGGGGCAAGGCGGTGCTGGTCGGCCAGGCGACATCCACCCACCGTTTCCATATGGAACAGGCAATTACCGAAAAGACGGCGGCCGCCGTCTATGTCGTTTCGCATCATGTCGTCGACTATGGCCTGCTGAACCTCAAGGAATTCGTCGAGATCGCCCATGCCAAGGGCGTTCCCGTTATCGTCGATGCGGCCTCGGAATATGATCTCAAGATATTCCTGGAGCAGGGGGCCGATGTGGCGCTCTATTCCGGCCACAAGTTCCTGGGCGGCCCAACCTCGGGCATCGTCGCCGGCAAAAAGGAGCTGGTGCGCAACGCCTTCCTGCAGAACATGGGCATCGGCCGCGGCATGAAGGTCGGAAAGGAAAGCATTTTTGGCGTCATGGCGGCGCTGGAAGCCTGGGAAAAGCGCGACAATGCCGGTATCCGCGAGCGTGAGACGAGCTATCTCAGCCTCTGGAAACAGACGCTTGACGGCCGCCCCGGCGTTACCGCGCTGATAGAACCGGACCCGACCAACAACCCGCTCGATCGCATGCGCGTGATCATCAATACCGACGAGGCCCATATCACCGCCTGGGATCTTGCCGATGCTCTCGGCCGCGGCTCTCCGCCGATCATCGTCCGCGACCACGAAGTCGAGCATCGCTACTTCTATCTCGACCCCTGCAACCTGCATCCGGGCCAGGAAAAGATCGTCGCCAGCCGCCTAGCCGAAGAGCTCGACAAGGCGCGTGCCTCCAACGAGATCATCGCGACACCGATCGAAGATCGAAGCAAGCGTCGTTTCGAAGGCGTGCTGAAGTGGCCGGACTGATCTGATATCCGGGGCGAATTTTAAGGAAGCGATCATGACAGGCATCCAGGCACAATCCATCACAGCGGCAGAGCCGGTCCTCTCCGTCCAGAATCTGACGACATCGTTTCTGGTCGATGGCGCCTGGAAGCCGGTCGTTCGCAATATTTCCTTTGATGTCGCACCGGCAGAGACAGTCGCTATCGTCGGCGAAAGCGGCTCCGGCAAGAGTGTGACTTCCCTGTCGATCATGCGCCTTCTGCAGTTGGATTCGAGCCGCGTCGAAGGCAAGATCATGCTCGGCGGGCGCGATCTTCTGGCCCTGCCGGAAGGCGAAATGCGCAAGGTTCGCGGTAATGATGTCGCTATGATCTTCCAGGAGCCGATGACGAGCCTCAATCCGCTCTTCACGATCGGCGACCAGATATCCGAGGCATTGCTCTGCCACAGGCCAATGTCGAAGGCAGAAGCCCGCGCCGAGACGATCCGGCTGCTTGAAAAAGTGCGCATCCCCTCGGCCGCCTCGCGCTTCGACGAATATCCCCACCGCTTTTCCGGCGGCATGCGCCAGCGCGTGATGATCGCAATGGCGCTTGCCTCGCGGCCGAAGCTCCTGATCGCCGACGAGCCGACGACGGCACTCGACGTGACGATCCAGGGCCAGATCCTGGATCTGATCAAGATGCTGCAGGAAGAGGAGGGGACCTCGGTTCTGTTCATCACCCATGACATGGGCGTCGTTGCCGAGATCGCCGACCGTACCGTCGTCATGTATCGCGGCGAGCAAGTGGAAACGGGGGTGACGGCGGATATCTTTCACCGCGGCAAACATCCCTATACCCGCGCCCTGCTGTCTGCCGTCCCGGTACTCGGCTCCATGCAGGGCTACGAGCGGCCGCTGCGCTTTCCTGTCGTCAATACGGCGACCGGAGAATCTGACACGCCGGTCGAGACGGCCGATACAGTCGCGGCAGCCGCCCGTCCGGTATTGGAGGTGAAGAACCTCACCAAGCGCTTCGATATTCATTCGGGCCTCTTCGGCAAGCTGACCGGTCGCGTCCATGCGGTCGAGAACGTATCCTTCGATCTCCATGCGGGCGAGACGCTATCGCTCGTCGGCGAGTCCGGCTGCGGCAAGTCGACAACCGGGCGCGCAATCATGCGGCTGATTGAGGCGCAGAGCGGTTCTGTCATTGCCGATGGCAAGGATGTGCTGGCGCTCGGCAAGGCGGGCATGCGCGAGATGCGCAAGACCGTGCAGATGATCTTCCAGGACCCCTTCGCCAGCCTCAATCCGCGTATCCGCGTCGGCGATGCCATCGCCGAGCCTTATCTCGAGCACAGGATGGGTACGGCAAAGCAGGCAAGGGAGCGCGTCGCAGACCTCCTCGCCAAAGTCGGACTGACACCCGACATGGCTTCGCGCTTCCCGCATGAATTCTCCGGCGGTCAGCGCCAGCGTATCTGTATTGCTCGTGCGCTTGCACTGGAGCCGAAGGTCATCGTGGCGGATGAGAGCGTCTCGGCACTAGACGTTTCGATCAAGGCGCAGGTCATCAACCTGATGCTCGATCTGCAGCAGAGCCTCAACCTCGCCTTCCTGTTCATCTCGCATGACATGGCCGTCGTCGAGCGCGTCAGCCATCGCGTCGCCGTCATGTATCTCGGTGAGATTGTCGAAATCGGCCCGCGAGCGGCCGTTTTCGGCAATCCGCAGCATGACTATACCAAGAAGTTGATGGCAGCTGTGCCGGTCCCCGATCCCGACCGCCGTCGCGAAAAACGCGCTGTTGCCAACGACGAGATCAAAAGCCCGATCCGGCCTGTCGATTATAAGATCAAGCCGCTCGGGTACCGCGAGGTATCGCCGGGGCATCTGGTGGCAAACTGAGGGCGGCTTTCGCCGCCGCGACATCTATGGCTGTTTCAAGAAAGCCTACGGCATTGGCTCGAAAATCGAAATCGATTTTCGGAAGCCCGATGCTTGGATTCAACGAGTTAGGGCGTCTTTAACAAGTGCGAATGCACGCACCACGCCCTAGTGCCTGGTATCGTCGGCTCGAAGTTGGTCAATCGCTTCAAGCGCTTCGTCCGCCGTCCAGCCGGCGCGCAACGCCGCAGCGACCAAGCGAACCTCCGCCTCCATTTCAAGCCTCAGATAAAGTCCCTCCAGGGCCTCCTTGGCGGTGACCACGTGATCGTCGTGCGGTACAACGTGAGCATTGCGTGAGGTCATAGACACATTCCTCTCCTTCCTCGAGGTGGGTTGTGCTTCTTGTTAGGGCGATAACAGGTTCGTGGTGTCCTAGAGAACGATTACGCGCCTGCGTTGATTTTGTTCCATCCTTTTTGGTGCCACCGATGCGAGCATCAAGCATTTTTGTTGCGTTCCGGTCCTGTGCCCGTGAATAACACGGCCAATGGACCATTGACGAAATTGCGGTAGAACGACAGACCTCCACAAATCCCGGAGGCCAAGAGATATATGATGCCACATTTGCAGGAACTGATCGACTGGATTATTGCCGAGGGACTATCGACCGATACGATCGAGACCGTTCTGCAGGGCGTGGCGGAGCGGCTGATGGACCTCGGATACCCGATCATTCGTGCGTCGATCGCTATGCCGTCGATTGATCCCGTACAACGCGGATCTTCGGTCGCATGGTACCGATCGTCCGGCTTTTTGACGGAAGTTCAAGGACATGACGAAGCGGGTCAAGAGTTGTTCCAGCGCTCGCCTGTTGCTTATCTCCTGGCGAACGACCTCGATTACGCCCGCTGGAAATTGCCGCCCGGACCGGACGCGCCGCCGATTCCGTTGCTGACGGAGCTAGCCGAGCTTGGAGCCACCGATTACCTGATGAAACTGGCCCGATTTCCCGGGGATACTGCGCTTGCAGGTGTCAGCTTCTCCCTCGCTGTCGATCATCCCGAGGGATTTTCCGATCATCAGATTGCCGAACTGCGGCGGTTGATGCCAGCCCTCACTCTTACCTGTTGCCGGATCGCGACCACACGCGTTGCCACCGACGTGCTCGCGGTCTACACGGGTGCCGGAAGCAGCAGTCGTATCCTAGGTGGCCATATACGGCGCGGCGACGGTACCGCGATCTATGCGGCGATCCTTCTGGCTGATCTCAAGAATTTCACGTCACTCAATGAAAGGCATGCGCCCGAACGCATCGTTGCCTGGCTCAATGAACACTTCGAGGCGATCGGCGCCCCGGTCGAGCAGGAGGGCGGCGAGATCCTGAAGTTTATGGGCGACAGTCTGCTCGCCATCTTCCCTGCCGATATCGACAACCCGGCCGAGGCATGCCGCCGCGCGCTGTCGGCGGCTCGAACCGCCATGGACGCCAATGCTGATGTCAATCGCAGGCGAACGGAAGCGGGAGAGCCAGGGCTTCTCGTCGATATCGTCCTTCACGTCGGCGAGGTCTTTTATGGGAACGTCGGTGCGGCCCGCCGCCTCGACTTCACGGCGATCGGCAGGGCGGTCAATGAAGCGGCGCGCATGGAGAAGCTGGCCGACGAAATCGGCCACAGCCTGCTGGCATCCGCCGATTTCGTTTCGCAGACGCCAGGCCGTTTCGAGAAAGCGGGCATTTTTCCACTCAAGGGCGTCGCTCGGCCAGCCGCGATTTACGCCTGGCCAGATTGACCATTTACTCTATCGGATTCTGCGGGCTTTATCGGGCGGGAATGAACCGTCAGAAGAGCGGACGCCGTGTCATCTGCGCCACCTCGCAGACGTATGTGGCCGCGCATCATGCGAGCTTTGCGTAGTGCCCGAACAAGGCCTCGGCATTGTGGAAGCAGATCTTCTCCGTGTCTTCCTTGGGAAGACCGAGAGCTGCTGAGAGCCCTGAAGGTCTGAGAATGCTTCAGAGCGTGGCGCGGGTATTCGCAGGAGCTGCGGATGGAGGATCCTTGACTTCCTGCGAAAAGACTGAGGCCGCAGCTTGGGCCCGTCTGCAATCTATGGAATGTCTCTCGACTCCAGCTCCGGGCAGCTTGCCTCGTTTCCAAAGGTGATCTCCTTGCGATCTCCGTTAAGCGTCAGCCCCCTGAAGGTTAGCAGGTTCTCGTCGCGATAGACGATCTCGCTTCGATAAATCCCGGCGCGTATCGCTCTGTTCCTGGCACGACTGACGTTGCACTGCCCGATTGGAGGCGAAACATGCCAGTTGGAAGTGCCTTGCGCGTCGGTTTGCCAGCCTTCGGCTGAAGCAAGCGTCGAACCGACAAGCAGCGCGAATGCTGAAAGTACAAACATGGACGACAATCGAGATTTCACGATGTTACTCCGAGGCGATCCAGCTATCGATGCCTCCGCTATTATCTGAAATTGCTGAATAGATCATCCGGCAGTGGTCAATCGGCTTGGACTTCTCAGGGAATGGTGAACAATTGGAATTGCTCGCTTCGCTGCACCAAAGCCGGGAATGAAGACTTATTTGCAATTCTTTTTCATAGAAATGCACGAAAAATTGTATTGCCTCAACCATTGCCTGTAGATTTCGATGTCCCCACCATTGCGCATAGTTCATAAATATGGACTAGAGGCAGAGATGTATTCGTTGGGAGAAATCGGCGTTCCGAGTCCCGTGCGCGCTGCTGATACCGCCGTTCTAAGGCGTCAACATAAACCGGCCCCGGGCCTAGGGAAGAGTTTCTAAATGGCGACATATAAATATTTCACATGGGCGTTTATCGTGACCGCCCTTGGGCTTCTCCTCGGTGCTTGGCTCGGCTGGAATTCGACGGGTACGCTCGCGGGAGCTGGCCAGATTTTCTTTATCTGCGCCGTCCTCGCCGTGCTCGAAATCTCGCTGTCATTCGACAACGCGATCGTCAATGCGAACAAGCTGAAGGACATGACACCGGTGTGGCAGCATCGCTTCCTGACGTGGGGTATCGTGATTGCTGTCTTTGGTATGCGCATCGTGTTCCCGCTTGCCATCGTCGCCATTGCTGCAAACATCGGTCCTATCGCTGCGATGACTCTCGCCATCAACGAGCCGGCAGAATACTCACGCATTATGAATGATGCGCATGTCAGCATCGCCGCATTTGGCGGCACGTTCCTGATGATGGTCGGCCTCAGCTTTTTCTTCGACGAAGAAAAGGACGTTCACTGGGTTCACTGGATTGAAGACCGTCTGGCGCGCGTCGCCGGCATCAAGGGCGTGGAAATCTTCTTCGTCCTGACCGTCATGGTGATCTTCTCCCGTTTCCTGGAGCCTGCGGTACAGCAGACCTTCATTTGGTCGGCGATCTACGGCCTCATGACCTTCCTCGCCGTGGAACTGGTCGGCAGCGCCCTCGACGCGTCGCAGGAAACCTTGGCAGGAGCGGCCAAGGGCGGCTTCGGTGCTTTCCTCTACCTTGAAGTTCTCGACGCCAGCTTCTCCTTCGACGGGGTGATCGGTGCTTTCGCCCTCTCGACGAACCTGTTCGTCATCGCCATCGGCCTCGGTATTGGCGCCATGTACGTCCGTTCGATGACCATCATGCTGGTTGAGAAAGGCACACTCGCTGAGTATCGCTATCTTGAACATGGAGCGTTCTGGGCCATCCTCATCCTCTCGGTGATCATGTACGTCCAGACGATCGTACACATTCCGGAAGTGGTCACCGGCCTCTTCGGTGCGGGCCTCATCGGTATCGCCCTGTGGTCCTCCATGCTCTGGAACAAGGCCAACCCCGAAGGCGGACAAGAAGCGGTCTCGGACGCAGCTGCCCACTAAGCCAGACGACAACAGGAAGAGGCCTCCGGAGCAATCCCGGAGGCCTCTTCAGTTAGAGGAGGGCATGCCAGGGGCGAAGGAGATGTCCGTTGTCTCTGCGATCTCGTCACAGCGCGTACACTGTGTCTTTCCGACCCGGCCTGAGCCGTAGTCAACCTCGAATAGTTCGTCGAGAACCCTCTGGCATGGTCGCCCGTCAGTGGGTGTTTGCGGTAGCGTTCACCATCAGGTCGGTCAGCTGTGAAACGCTTGGCGCTCCCCACCAATCGCACAAGCTCAAATAGGAGAAGTCGCTGACGCTATCGCCGTATCCGACGACAGGGCGATGCGGCTCATCCTTACGGAGGCGGGCAAGCAGAAATTCCGTCGCGAGCCGCTTGGAGATCACAGGTGGGATCAATGCCAGATTGTTGCCGTTGTGGTGGCGAACCCAGCCAAGCCGCTCGACGATCGGAACGATGTCGGCAAGACGTGCGCCGTCCCCGTCGTTTTCCTTGAAGACCACATAGGTCGCGACGCCTTCCTCCATGACAGGCCAGCAGCGAATCGACACTCCCGCCTCCTCTGCAAGGGACCTGCCGTCTTCGAGCAGTTTCTCGAAGTAGTCCGCCAGCGGAAGAAGCTCTTTCGTTACCTTCTCACGCCATTCGGCGTCGGGCTTTCCGTCTGGTCGGAGGATCACGGCTCCGTTCGCCACGATGGCATAGCTCGTAAAGCGAATCTGGACGTTGGCATAGGATTCCGTACCGCGCGCGGTCACCGGGATCGCTTCCGAGGTCTGCAGGAGCCACTCGACCATGTTCTTCTGGACGGGGTCCATATAGGAGTGCTTGCTTGCGGGGGCATCAGGATCGAGCACTCGAGCGCCAAGCGTCAGCTCTGTTTCCTCGTAGCCTGTGATCTTCCTGCGCGAGCGGAAGAGCGTGTCGTCAAGGTCTACGAGCGCGATCGGTTTCATGCAAACTCCTGTCGTCTTCGTGGTGGACATTTATCTGATATCAGTTAATAGTCAACCAGTATTTACTGATATCAGATAACGGAGGACGCTTTGAAGAAGGGCAGGCCGCGTACGAACTTTGACCACATGCCGGGACGGTTTCCCGAGGGGACGATATCGCGTATCGATTCCGTCAGGTTCGAAGGGGAAACACGAACCGAGTTCCTGAAAACCGCCGTCGAGCGGGAAATCCGCCATCGTGAGGGCGACACCAGCTCAGGCGAAACATTCCACGCGCCAGACGAACCGTGAATTCGCCTTTACGATCTCAGACATCTGAAGGGACTGTCCTTTTTCCCTGCGTTCGAAGTCGACGTTGGCTGCCTCCAGCAGCGGGAGCACCAAAGCCGACCTGATTGCGAAATTGACGTTCTGGGCATTGCTCAGCGTCGCCGTGATCACCGCGATCAAAAGCCCCGAATCGTCGAAGACGGGGCCGCCGCTCGATCCGGGCTGAATAGGGCAGGTGACCTGCACAAGCCGCGCGTCGTCGCCAGGACCGAGAAGGTTCGAGACCGATCCGCTGGTGAACTGCGGACCTCGGCCGAGGAGGCCGGAAAGGGGGTATCCAAGCGTGACGGCGGTTTCCCCGAGATGCACACCAACATCGCGGAAGGCGATCTGGGATGACCCGAACGACTCGGACAGTCTGAGAAGGGCGAGATCGTTGGTCTCGTCGACGATCACGGGTTCGGCCCTCGTCTTGCCTACAAAGCCGGAGACGAAGATTTCCCTCGCCTGATTCACCACGTGCGCGTTGGTTATAAGAAACCTGTCAGCGACTATGCTGCCCGATCCGGTCCAGTCCGCCAGAGTCCCTCGTGCGCCGTTCCTTGGAGGGGCTGCACCCGTGTCGAGGCTCGTCCTTTCTTCGCGCCGACGGTCGGTGATCTGCACACCCAATCTCCGGCCGAGTTCTTCGATGCCGTCGAACACGCCGTCCTTTTTGGCGCGGACCTTCCACTGCCCGTTGCGTCTGTAGAGTTCTGCGAAAACGACGCTCGGCACGGTCAGGTCGGAATGGTCGAGAGTGATGGCGTAGCCGCCGACATCAAGGGCAACGTCCCTGAGCGACATCAGAGTGGCCGAGCCGCCGCTTGCGTAGAGAACGAGCGCGATGGTCTGGACCTCTGACGGAAATACGGGAAGGTGCAACTTGAATTCCACGCCGCTTTTAGCGCCTTCGGCATAGGACGGCGGCAGATCCTGCAAAGGAAGCCAGGGCAGGGCTCCCGACGGCAAGGGAAGCACGGCGACCGCGAAATCGACGGCTCCTGCATTCGCGGCATGGGCACGGACGATGACCTCCTCCCCGGTTATGGAAGCGTTCGCACCTGCGACGAGGTCGTATGGCATCAGGCGGCCCATCCGTTGAGGGCGGCGGTGGCGCGGGGAAGGACGTAGGCGAGGTCCGTCCGGCGGATGACGACGGGTGACGGGATCGAAGTGTCACCGACCCTCTCGCCCAGCATCATGCGCGCGCAGGCGAGCGGGAGGTTGATACCGGCGGCGGCCGAGTAGCCAACGCCACCGCTCGGGCGGGTGTTGACCTCCAGGAGAACGGGAGTGCCTGCCGCGTTTTCCTTCGTCTGCACGTTTATCAGACCGTCCAGCTTTAGCTCCGACGCGACGGCACGAGCGACATCTATTTCGCGGCCACCCGTGAAAATCGTCTGCCTGTCCTTGCTTTTTTGGCGGACGGCGTGCGCGATGACGACGCCGTTGTCACAGACGCAGTCTACGCTGCTCTCGACGCCTGGCAGATACTGCATCACGATCAACCTGGAGGGGGCTTCCGCCCGGGCGTAGGCCTCGAGGTAAACCTCAGGATCAACTTCGTTGCCGTCGATCGTCGAGAAAAGGGTGAAGGGATTGAGGCCTGGCACGAAACGCCAGAAGCCTCGGCCATAGACACCGACAGCCGGCTTTACGCAGACTTCGGTCCCCGTGGCCGCGATCTCGGTGATCGCTGCCTTCAGGCCGCCGAGATCGTCAGCCGAGATCGTCTCGGTGACCGGGATGCCGAGAGCCTTCATGGCGACGGTGAAACGGTCCTTATGATCGCAGAGATCAATGGTGTCCGCGTAGACCGCACCTGCTGCAAGCCGCACGCCACGCGCGGCGAAACGGTTGCGGGCATCAATAAGCTTCTTCCTGTAGCGCATACCAAGAAGCGCATCCACCTGGTTGTCCGATGCCGTGTTAAGCGCCCATTCAGCATAGTCGAAAGAAGGGTCGGTGACCTCGCGAGGTTCAAGGAAATGTTCATCGGCTGTCATGAAGATGTCCTCGCGGTCCGAACCGTGGGAGGAGAGGACCCTGACTTTGCCCGAAGAACCCGTGCGGACTAGGTCCGCGACGTCCCGTTGCGAGGCGTGCATTTGATTAAGCCAGATGGTGGAGGTCGGCTTCATTTCTTAATCCCGTTGTTTTCAAGTTTTGCCGCGGTTTCTTCAGGATCGACCGGCTCGCCGATACTGACCACGAAGTATCCGAGTGACCAGAACCCTGCGTCGCCCCCGCGTCTGGCATGCATCGCCCGGGAGGTCACGGCCTTCAGGGACGTAATAGCCTTAGGCACGTCGAAAGCCGGAGCCGTCGCGAGGATTAGCTGGAACCAGCGCTCTCCCGCCAACACCGAAAGGATATCGCACTTAAATGTGCGCGCTCCCGACCGGAAGGCTTCCTCGACCATAGCCACCTCGTCCATACTGAGAGGAGCGACGTCTTGAGCAAGGGCGAAAACGACTTGCAGTTTTATAGTGTAAGCTATTCTTTTTACTGACATAACCTCCATATTGCGCGCTCAGAGCGACTTGACAAGCAATAATATCGACAGCTTCTTGACATTCACTTTTTACCACCTATGTTTGAATGAAATGATGCAGTCAACACAATTTTCTCGTGTATTTTTCCAACGCCATTAGAGGAGGTATTCCATGAGCATATCGCTCTCCAAAAATCAGACTGTATCCCTCGCCAAAGAGGCTCCCAGCCTTTCCCGCCTCCACATCGGGTTGGGCTGGGACCCGATCAAAAAGAAGGGTTTTTTTGGCAAGCTCACCGGTGGCAGCGACAGTATCGATCTCGACGCCTCGGTCATCCTAGTGG
>NZ_JBFTNV010000021.1:0-113161 GCF_056397645.1 Rhizobium sp. 05L429
GGATGCCGATAGGGAAACTTTGGGCGGGACGAATATTCGGAACAAACACCGGAAACTTCTTTATCTCCCTCGCCGGCCGCGTTCTGGATATCCATCGTTGACTGTCTCAAGGAAGTAGATGCGGATCTCAGGGACGAGCGCGAATTCGAGCTTAATTTCGCTATAGAGTCTCGCCGCCTATCCGAGATCCTCGCTGCCGAGCATCTTCTACTTAGGAGTGGCGTTGAATCCGGCGAGATAAAGATCATCACCAGTGCCGAATTCAGAAACCTCTCTGGATATTCATCCGGAGGTCATCAGGGACGAAGTTTGGAGAGGAGCGTTGGCGGCGGCTAAGCGCACGGAAGAAGAAGTCGGATTGGAGAATTTGGGACCGTGGACCGATTTTGAATGGGGCATGGTCAACGGCAAACTTTCCGCCCTTCGATGGGTGCTTGGCGAAGAATGGGACATGCTCGACACCTAATTGGCGCCGTTATGCAGGATGACTTGGCCTAGCCAGACGCCTGCCTGGAGGTAGCAATGCGGTCGCACGGCGCGAAAAACGGATCCGTGCTCCGTAAATTCGAAAAACCTCTAAGGCTCAATGCATTGAATTCACTAAGAAAAATGGTGCCGCTTAGGTGACTCGAACACCTGACCCCATCATTACGAATGATGTGCTCTACCGACTGAGCTAAAGCGGCAATCCGGCGGGCGAAGCATAGGCCCGCGATTTGCATGGGGCTGATACAGCCATTGTCCGAAGATTTCAAGCACCCTCTTATGCCCTTTGGCAAAAAAGCTGAAGCCTGTGGAAAGGCCCGTAGTTCACAGCGCCAGCCGGGTGCGGGCGGCCTGATATTCCGCTTCCAGCCGGTCGACCAGCGTCGCGACCGGTTCCACGGCCTTGATCGCGCCGATGCCCTGGCCGCTGCCCCAGATGTCCTTCCAGGCCTTGGCGCCGCCGGTTGCCTGTTCGAAATCCATCTTCGAGGGATCGGCGTCAGGCAGGTCATCGGGGTCGAGGCCGGCCGCGCGGATGGAGGGTTTCAGGTAGTTGCCGTGCACGCCGGTGAAATAGTTCGAGTAGACGATATCGGCAGCGGCACCTTCCACKATCGCCTGCTTGTAGGCGTCGKAAGCGCGGGCCTCCTCTGTCGCGATGAAAGGCGTGCCGATATAGGCCATGTCGGCGCCCATGGCCTGGGCGGCGAGGATAGCGCCGCCGGTCGCAATCGAGCCGGCAAGCAGCAGCGGGCCGTCGAACCAAGAGCGGATTTCCTGCACCAGTGCGAAAGGGGAAAGCGTGCCCGCATGTCCGCCCGCACCTGCCGCAACGGCAATCAGTCCGTCTGCGCCCTTGCGGATCGCCGAATTGGCATGGCGGTTGTTGATGATGTCGTGCAGCACGATGCCGCCATAGGAATGCACCGCCGCATTCACTTCCGGCACGGCGCCGAGCGAGGAAATGACGACAGGCACCTTGTATTTCACGCAGAGCATCAGGTCGTGCTCCAGCCGCTTGTTCGACATGTGGACGATCTGGTTGACCGCGAAGGGCGCTGCCGGCCGTTCGGGATGCCTGGCATTGTGGTTGGCAAGATCTTCGGTGATCATCGCCAGCCACTCGTCGAGCTGGCTTTCCGGCCGCGCGTTGAGTGCGGGAAAGGCGCCGATCACGCCGGCCTTGCATTGCGCCAGTGTCAGTGCCGGATGGGAAATGATGAAAAGCGGGGAGCCGATGACCGGCAGTCTCAGGTTGTCCTTGAGGATCGGGGGCAGGGCCATGCTTCCACCATTTTTGACGTTTACGAAAACGTCAATTGATTATCAGAGCCGGCGCCCGAGGAAAAGAGTATGGCGGGAGCTAGCTTTCTTTTCCGTAATCCTGTCCACTTTCGGAATATCTAATGCATGTCGCGCAAAACTGCGCGGCGGTTTGCGACAACGACATGCTGAAAACAGTGYTTCGAGGCGCTGCGCGGCGTCCTTATCCCCCGCCGATGCGCTCGCAAAAGGCTGCAAGGCTTGCGGTTTGCCGCACTTGACGCTACCGAATTTTGACAGGCATTCAATCTTTTGAGGTCGATGCCGGCACGAAACGTGAAGGGCCTGATGTGAGCGGACTAGAAACGGCTATCAGAACTGCGCTCGATAATTCCGACCGCAACAGCGCGGAAGTTCGTGCACGCATCTATCAGTCCGCCCGTCAGGCGCTGGAAGCCGGCCTGCGAAAGCAGGATATCACCGATGCCGACGTCGTGGCCCATCACCGCCACCGTCTCGAAACGACGATCCACACCATCGAGAGCGAAGAGCGCACCCGCCTTCACCCGCGCCAGGGGCCTCCGGAAGTTCCGGTCCCGCCCGTTGTAGAGATGCCTGAGCCCCCGCGTCACGTGGAAGAGCCCGCCTATCGTGTGGAAGAGGCGCCCTATCATGTGGAAGAGCCCCCTTATCATGCGGAAGAGGATGACAGCCTGGCCGTTACAGGTGAAACACGCGGCCACGATGCCGCCGGGCATGTGGACGATGCGAGCCTGGATGGCGTTCACGCCAGCAGCGCCGATCAGCTGGGAGCGGCACCGGGTGGAGAGATGCGCGCGACGTCGGGCAAGCGCGGCGGCATGGATTTCCGCCCCGAGCGGGCCGCTGTCCGCCGCAGGCCGCGCAAGTTCTTCTCGCGCCTGCTTGTCTGGTGCGTGCTGCTCGCCTTCATCGGCATGGGTGGCTGGTGGGCCTATACATCAGGCCTTCTCCTGACGGCGGCCCAGCGCGACACCAGCGTCGCCAACCCGCCGGCCAGCACGCAGCCCGAGGATTTCGATGGCGAGGATAGTGCCGATAACAGCACCCCGCATGTCGATGAACCGCTCACGATCGATCCGCAGAACGGCTTCTCGGCAGACTGGATCGAGGTCTTCAAGCCTGCCGACAAGATCGAGAGCGGCCCGCGCGCGCGCGTGGAAAATGTCACCGAAACCGAAGGCCCGGCCGTCCGCCTGACCTCCCAGAGCGGCAATACGGATGGCAATGTCTCCATCAACGTTCCCGCCAATGTCCTGCAGCAGCTCGCCGGCAAGTCCTCGACCATCGCGCTGACCCTGCAGTCCACCACGGACGAGCCGACCCAGATCACCGTCGAGTGCGAGTTCCAGTCACTCGGCAATTGCGCCCGCCATCGTTTCAACGTCACGCGTGAAAAATCGGACGCGCTGCTGCAGGTCCGCTTCGACCGCTCGCTGGCGCCGAATTCTGCGGGCCGGCTGATGATCAACAGCGATGTGGACGGCAAGGCTCGCGGCATCAATCTCTTTGCCGTGCGGATCCTGCCGGGCCAGTAAGCGGCCCGGTTTGCCAGAGCGGCGTGCGTCCATTCGGACGCACAAAGGACGCTCTGCCCCTTTTAATCTACGCATCAGGCTTCCCGAAAATCGATTTCGATTTTCGGGCCGATGCTGTAGCGATGTCTATTTCAGGAAGCCGGCACCCGAACCGATGATCTTGTCGTCGAGTGAGCCGATCGCGTCCTTGTCCTTGCCGTCATAATCCATGGTCTTCAGCATGTGGCGGATGAGGTTGAGCCTCGCCCGGTGCTTGTCATTGGCGTGGATCACGGTCCAGGGCGCAAATTCCGTGTGGGTCTCCTTCAGCATCCGGTCGCGCTTCTCGCTATAGTCGCCCCATTTGGTCAATGCGGCTATATCCATCGAGGAAAGCTTCCAGACGGCGAGCGGGTCGTGCCGCCGGTCGTGGAATCGCTTGATCTGCATCTCGCGGCCGATATCCAGATAGAATTTGAAGAAGAATATGCCTTCGTGGGCGATGACCTTCTCGACCTGCGGCGCCTGGTTCAGGAAATCCTCGTATTGTTTCGGCGTGCAGAAGCCCATGACCGGCTCCACGCCGGCGCGGTTGTACCAGGAGCGGTCGAAGAGCACGAATTCGCCCGATGTCGGAAACTGCGCGATATAGCGCTGGAAGTACCATTGGCCCTGTTCCCGGTCGGTTGGCTTGGCAAGCGCCACGACGCGGGCAAGGCGCGGGTTCATGTGGGCCGAGGACGCCTGGATCGCGCCGCCCTTGCCGGCCGCATCGCGCCCTTCGAAGAGCGCCATCACCCGCTTGCCCGTCGCCTGCAGCCAGAACTGCACCTTCACGAGCTCGATCTGCAGCTTCTCCAGCTCTTCGACGTATTCGTCGTCCTTCATCTTMTTCTTGTAGGGATAATCGCCGGATTCCAGCGCATGCTCATCCACCCAGTCGGGCAGCACGGGATCGTCGATATCGAAGACGCGCTTCTTGCCCCTGATCTCCAGCTCCACGACCCTGCTTTCGACGTCTTCGGCCATCGTCTTCTCCTGCGCTTGCTGATTTCGTTTTTCAGCAGGCGAACATATTTATCATTGAAAATCAAATCCGCTGCGTCAGCAAAGCGCAATTCGCTGTCGCGCGCTGCGGCTTTTCGCGCAAGTTTCAGAAACGGAAAACTTCTGTCATGAAATGCGGCTATCAGGCAGAGTTTGAATATAAAGAGAAACGAATCGATGCCGTGAGGGGCGCCTTGGAAGAAGAAATGCCGTGGACGAGAAGCCTGTTGGCGCGCATCCGGCGCGAGCGCCCGGTTTTGCTGGCGACGCTGCTGAGCGCGCTGGTGGCGCTTGCCGCCGGCATGAACAAATGGATCGTGCTCGTCCTGCTTCTGGTGATGATCTTCGCCTCGCTTTTCAACGAGGCGCCGGTCATCAAATCTGATGTCGTCGAGCCGGCCGAACCCGAGCCCGAAGTGCTTCCCAGTCGCCTGCCGGAGGTCTCCGCCACACTGGCCGGCCTCGATATCCCTGTCATGGTGCTCTCGGAAGATGCCTCGGTGCTGTTTCAGAACCGCGCGGCCGAAAAGGCCTTCGGCGAGGTGACGCTCGGTTCTCACATATCGGCGCGGCTGCGTTCGCCTGGCGTCCTGGATATGGTGCGCGAAACCATCGCCACCAACGCCCCGAACCAGATCGAGCATTCCGAGCGGCTGCCTTCCGAGCGCGTCTATATCGTGCGCAGCGCTCCCGTCGAATTCAAGGACGACGACGGCCGCAACGAGCGTTATTACATCCTCTCCTTCCGCGATATTTCCGAATTACGCCGCATCGATCGCATGCGCACGGATTTCGTCGCCAATGCCAGCCATGAGCTGCGCACGCCGCTTGCCTCGCTGCGCGGCTTCATCGAGACGATTCAGGGCCCGGCCAAGAACGATCCGAAGGCGCAGGCACGTTTCCTCGGCATCATGTTCGACCAGACGACGCGCATGAGCAGGCTCGTCGACGATCTCCTGTCTCTTTCCAGGCTTGAGCTCAAGTCGCACATCGCCCCCGACGAGAAGGTGGATCTCGTGCCGCTTCTCGGCCATGTCAGGGATTCGCTCGTGCCGCTTGCCACGGATGTCGGCGTCTCGATCAATCTGCACCTGCCCGACGGCAAGGTCGAAGTGCTGGGAGACCGCGACGAACTCRTTCAGGTCTTCGAAAACCTGATGGAAAATGCCTGCAAATACGGCCAGGAAGGCGAGACTGTCGATGTCTGGCTGAAGAACGGGTCCGGCCAGCCGGTGGAGGTCAGCGTCGTCGACAGAGGCCCCGGCATCCCGGCCGAACATGTGCSGCGCCTGACGGAGCGTTTCTATCGCGTCAGCATCGAAGACAGCCGCTCGAAGAAGGGCACGGGCCTCGGGCTTGCCATCGTCAAACATATTCTGACGCGCCATCGTGCACGGCTGATCGTTAAATCGGAGGTGGGCAAGGGAACGGAGTTTACCGTGCGTTTCTGACTCCATATGTCGCACGCAATTTATCGACGCCATATTTCTGCATTTAAAATCAATGGATTATTCTGTCATAAATGTTTCATCGATCTGACATAAAAGGACGGTGCTTAAGGCGCTAAGAGAGTCCTGCCGATGAAAAAAGGCAATGCGAGGGCCTCTTTGAGGCCGCACTCACACAAGCCCAAATGCCGGGAGATTCAAATGAACACCTTTAAACTTACTGTTGCCGCGCTTGCTGCAACCGCCGCTTTCGCTGGCGTTGCCGTTGCTCGCGACCAGATTCAGGTTGCTGGTTCGTCCACCGTCCTGCCTTACGCAAAGATCGTCGCCGAGTCCTTCGGCGAAACCTTCACCAAATTCAAGACGCCGGTCGTCGAATCCGGCGGCACCGGCGCTGGTCTGAAGGAATTCTGCAAGGGCGTCGGTGAAGACACGATCGACGTTGCCAACGCATCGCGTCCGATCAACAAGAACGAAGCCGAAGCCTGCAAGGCTGCCGGCGTAACGGACATCCAGGAAGTCAAGATCGGTTATGACGGCATCGTCTTCGCAACCGACGCTTCCAACCCGGACGTTGCCTACGTTCCGCAGGACATCTACAAGGCCCTCGCTGCCCAGGTTGTTGTTGACGGCAAGCTCGTCGCCAACCCCTACAAGAAGTGGTCGGAAGTCAACCCGAAGCTTCCGGCTGTTGATATCGCTGCCTACATCCCGGGCGAAAAGCACGGCACCCGCGAAGTCTTCGAACTGAACGTTCTCGCTGCCGGCTGCAAGGCTGCTGGCGCTCAGGAAGTCATCGCCAAGGAAATCACCGAGAAGGCTGCCCAGGCCAAGGCCTGCGTCGCAGTTCGCAAGGACGGCGTTGCAGTCGACATCGACGGCGACTATCCGGAAACGCTGGCACGCATCGCTGCCAACAAGACCGGCGTTGGCGTATTCGGCCTCTCCTTCTACGAAAACAATGCCGACAAGCTCAAGGTTGCTTCCATGAGCGGCATCGTTCCGTCCACGGAAACGATCGCTAACGGCACGTACCCGGTTTCCCGCCCGCTGTTCTTCTACGTCAAGAAGGCACATCTGGGCGCCGTTCCCGGCCTGAAGGAATATGTCAACTTCTTCGTATCCGACCAGATGATCGGCCCTGACAGCCCGCTCGTCGAATACGGTCTCGTTGCTGCTCCCGATGCAGAGCGCGATGCGATCCGCAAGGACGTAGAGGCTGGCAAGACCATGTAATGACTTTGCCGGCGCGCCACTCGGGGGTGTTGCGCCGGCATCGCCTGTCCGCCCGGCCCGCAAGGGCCGTGCGGAATGAACTTCTTCTCCATGATATTGAAGCCGATGGCATGCTCCTGGAGCTGCCGGGCTCTTTGGGGGCTGTGGGCCTGGGGACGTAACGAATGAGCACATCCATCATACTCTTGTGCCTGGTGATTATCGGCGCCGTTGCCTATGTGGCCGCGCGCAGCCGCGCCACGGCACTATCAGGCGGCAGGTCGTCCGCCATGCACTCGCGGTCGGCCTATCATGGCTCCTATGCCGCGATCTGGGCTGTTCTGCCTTCCCTGATCGTTCTGTTCGTCTGGCTTGCCGTAAGCCCGGGCATCGTCTCTTCCTCCGTTCKCGGTGGTTTTCCCGATGATGTGAAGGCGCAGCCGGCCGTCCAGCAGGATCTCGCCTACAGCATGATCGCCACGGTCGCCCGCGRCATGAACATGCTGACTTCGGATGAGGTCTCCTCCCTCTCCGGCAATCCTGCCGGTCTGCAGGCAAGGCTCAATGAAAAGGGCGTTCCGCTCGCTGGCGAGCCGCAGCCCTACATGATCGACGCCGCAAAGACCCTGAACGCCGAAAGCATGACGAGCCGTATCATTATGACGGCGATCGTGTTGCTCATCTCCGTCGCAGGCGCCTTCTACGMCCTTCGCGCCGTTGCTCCGCGCTTCCGCGCTCGCAATCGCGTTGAACGGGTCATGCTCTGGTCACTTCTCGTCGCGTCCTCCATCGCCATTCTGACGACGATCGGCATCGTTTTTTCGATGCTGTCGGAAGCGGCCCGCTTCTTTGCCGTCGTTCCCTTCGCCGACTTCTTCTTCGGAACGGTCTGGGACCCGCGCTTTGCCGGTGCCGGCAGTTCCTCCTTCGGCCAGTTCGGCCTCATCCCGCTGCTGCTCGGCACGCTCTATATCGGCCTGGTCGCCATGCTGGTCGCCGTTCCGGTCGGCCTCTTCGCCGCCATTTACATGGCCGAATACGCCTCTTCGCGGGTACGTTCGATTGCCAAGCCGCTTCTCGAAGTGCTGGCCGGCATCCCGACCATCGTCTACGGCTTCTTCGCCCTCGTCACGGTCGGTCCGTTCCTGCGCGATTTCTCTGCGCAGGTCAGCGGTCTGCTCTCCGGCAGCTATACCAATTTCATCCAGGCACAGAGCGTCATCACCGCGGGCATCGTCATGGGCATCATGCTGATCCCTTACGTTTCCTCGCTGTCGGATGACATCATCACCGCCGTGCCGCGCTCGCTGCGCGACGGCTCCCTCGGCCTCGGTGCCACGCGCTCCGAAACCATCAAGAAGGTGGTCCTGCCGGCCGCCCTTCCGGGCATCGTCGGCGCATTGCTGATGACGGCGTCCCGCGCCATCGGCGAAACCATGATCGTGGTTCTCGCGGCCGGTGTCGCCGCCCGCATCCAGATCAATCCCTTCGAGCCGATGACGACAGTGACCGTCAAGATCGTCAACCAGCTGACCGGCGACCTCGAGTTCACCTCGCCGCAGACGCTGGTTGCCTTCGCGCTTGGCATCACGCTGTTCTTCATCACGCTTTGCCTCAATATCTACGCGCTCTATATCGTGCGCAAATACCGGGAGCAGTACGAATGACGAATATTGTTTCCCCCGTCGCCGGCGTCACGGTCTCCAAGGCGCCTGCGCGCCGCGACATCGGCATCAAGCGCCGTTACGCTGCCGAGCGCCGCTTCCAGGCCTATGGTATCGCCGCGATCTCCTTCGGCCTGATCTTCCTGTTTATCCTGCTGTGGACCGTCATCAGCAACGGCTATACCGCGTTCCAGCAGACGGCGATCACGCTGCCGATCGAGTTTACCGAAAAGACCATCGATCCGGATAACAAGCGTGCGACCGATCCTTCGGTTCTCATCGCCGCCAGCTACCCGGTTCTCCTGCGTGACGCGATCGTCAAGCAGCTCGGCATCAACGCGTCGAGCCGTCCCGACGTGCGCGATGCATCCAACATGCTGTCCAAGGGTGCGCCGATCCAGCTGCGCGACATGGTCGTTGCCGACCCCTCGATCATCGGCAAGACCGTCAATGTCACGATCCTGGCCGATGCCAATGTCGACAGCGCCAACAAGGGCCAGATCGACCTCTCGGTCGATGAGAAGAACCGTAAGGTGAACGACAAGCAGGTCGGCTGGATGAACCAGCTGAAGGCGAGYGGTTCGCTTCACAAGGTCTTCAACACCGGCCTCTTCGTCAACGGCAATTCCAGCCGTCCGGAAGCCGCAGGTCTCGGCGTTGCCCTCATCGGCTCGCTCTATCTGATGCTGATCGTCCTCGTGCTTGCGCTGCCGATCGGTGTCGCCGCCTCGATCTATCTCGAGGAATTCGCGCCGAAGAACAGGCTGACGGACCTGATCGAGGTCAATATCAACAACCTCGCCGCCGTTCCGTCCATCGTCTACGGTCTGCTCGGCCTGTCGGTCTTCATCAACTTCGCCGGCCTGCCGCGTTCGGCACCGCTGGTCGGTGGTCTGGTGCTGACCCTGATGACGCTGCCGACGATCATCATCGCCACGCGTGCCGCACTGCGCGCCGTGCCGCCGTCGATCCGCTCGGCCGCCCTCGGCCTCGGTGCTTCCAAGATGCAGATGGTGTTCCACCATGTGCTGCCGCTTGCCATGCCCGGCATCCTGACCGGCACGATCATCGGCCTTGCCCACGCACTCGGCGAAACCGCGCCGCTGCTGCTGATCGGTATGGTCGCCTTCGTCGCCCAGGCGCCGTCCAGCCCGCTCGATCCTTCCACGGCACTCCCGGTTCAGGTCTACATGTGGGCCAATGAAGCCGAGCGCGCCTTCGTGGAAAGAACCTCGGGTGCCATCATCGTCCTGCTCCTGTTCCTGATCGTCATGAACCTCGGAGCTATCCTCTTGCGTCGTCGCTTTGAGCGCCGCTGGTAAACGGAGTAAAGATCATGAACATGTTGACGGAAGCCGCAGTCGAGAAGGCGCTGGACCAGAAAATGAGCAACGTCCCGTATAAGATGATCGKTCAGGATGTCTCCGTTTATTACGGCGAGAAGCGTGCGCTTTTCGATGTCAATCTGAACGTCCGCGAAAACACCGTGACCGCCCTGATCGGCCCCTCGGGCTGCGGCAAGTCCACCTTCCTGCGGTCGCTGAACCGCATGAACGACACGATCGACGGCTGCCGCGTCACCGGCAAGATCACGCTCGATAGCGACGACATCTACGATCCCGACATCGACGTCGTCGAACTTCGCGCCCGCGTCGGCATGGTCTTCCAGAAGCCGAACCCGTTCCCGAAGACGATCTATGAAAACGTTTCTTACGGTCCGCGCATCCATGGCCTTGCCAAGTCCAAGGCCGACCTCGACCAGATTGTCGAGACGAGCCTGCAGCGCGCCGGCCTCTGGAATGAGGTCAAGGATCGCGTGCATGAATCCGGCACCGGCCTTTCCGGCGGTCAGCAGCAGCGTCTGTGCATCGCACGCGCCGTTGCCGTCAGCCCGGAAGTCATCCTGATGGACGAGCCCTGCTCGGCGCTCGACCCGATCGCAACTGCCAAGGTCGAAGAGCTGATCCACGAGCTGCGTGAAAACTACACGATCGTCATCGTGACGCATTCCATGCAGCAGGCCGCTCGCGTATCGCAGCGCACGGCTATGTTCCACCTCGGCAACCTGGTCGAGGAGAACGATACCGACAAGATGTTCACCAACCCGGACGATCCGCGTACCCAGGACTACATCATGGGTCGCTTCGGCTGATTTTGGCGATGTGAAGCCTTCCCGATTTTCGAGGACAAAGCCCCATGGCATCAACACATATTTTCTCTGCTTACGATGACGATCTGAAATTCCTGTCCCGGCGCATTTCCGAGATGGGTGGTCTTGCCGAACAGATGGGCGGCGACGCTGTCCGCGCGCTCGTCAACGGCGATACCGCGCTTGCTCAGAAGGTCATTTCCGACGATGTGATCCTCGATCACGCCGAGCGCGAGATCAACGACAAGGCGATCGTCACGATCGCCCGTCGCCAGCCGATGGCCTCCGACCTTCGCGAGATCATGGGTTCGATCCGCATCGCCGCCGACCTCGAGCGCGTCGGCGATCTCGGCAAGAACACGGCAAAGCGCGTCATCGCGGTGCAGAGCACCGGCGTTCCGCGCAAGCTCGCCCGCGGCCTCGAGCATCTCTCCGAACTGGCGCTCGTCCAGCTCAAGGAAGTGCTCGACGTCTACACCAATCGTTCAGCTGACAAGGCGAATGCGATCCGCGAACGCGACGACGAGATCGACGCGATGTACACTTCGCTGTTCCGCGAACTCCTGACCTACATGATGGAAGATCCGCGCAACATCACGAGCTGCACGCATCTTCTCTTCTGCGCCAAGAACATCGAGCGCATCGGCGACCATGCAACCAACATCGCCGAGACGATCTACTACATGGCAACCGGCGCCCAGCCGGAGGGCGAGCGTCCGAAGGACGACAGCTCCAATACCGTTGGTGCGGTGACGGAGTAATCTGGACCTGCCGATTGCGTGCGCGCCCCGCGCTGGGGCGCGCAAGGGTCGCAGCCAATTCCGAGTTCCTGCATGGTCCCTTGCTTAAATCACCCCCGGTTTAAGGATCATGCATTAGGAGACTGACACGCATGATCCCAAGAGTTGCAGTTGTTGAAGATGAAGAGGCACTCAGCGTGCTTCTCCGCTACAATCTCGAGGCTGAAGGTTTCGAGGTGGATACGATCCTCCGTGGCGACGAGGCCGAAATCCGGCTTCAGGAGCGCACCCCGGACCTGCTCATCCTTGACTGGATGCTGCCGGGCGTTTCCGGCATCGAGCTCTGCCGCCGGCTGCGCATGCGGCCGGAAACCGAGCGTCTGCCGATCATCATGCTGACGGCACGCGGCGAAGAGAGCGAGCGCGTTCGCGGTCTCTCGACCGGCGCGGATGACTATGTCGTCAAGCCCTTCTCCACGCCGGAACTCGTTGCCCGCGTCAAGGCGATGCTGCGACGCGCCCGTCCGGAGGTTCTCTCCACCGTTTTGAAGTGTGGTGATATCGAGCTCGATCGCGAAACCCATCGCGTCCATCGCAAGAGCCGCGAAGTCCGCCTCGGCCCGACCGAATTCCGCCTCTTGGAATTCCTGATGTCGTCGCCGGGCAGGGTCTTCTCCCGCTCGCAGCTTCTCGATGGCGTCTGGGGTCACGATATCTACGTGGATGAACGCACCGTCGACGTCCATGTCGGCCGCCTGCGCAAGGCGCTGAATTTCTCCAACATGCAGGATGTCATCCGCACCGTCCGCGGCGCGGGATATTCCATGGAAGCCTGATCCGAGTGATCGGAGGTCACGAACGGGTCGTCTGGGTAACCGGGCGGCCCGTTTGTTTGTTCGGGTGGGCTTTTTAAGAGTAGACGTTGGCTTGCTGACGCCTTGACCGACATGCCCCTTGCATCGCGAGGGCTCAAGCGATGACGGGGACATCTGCTATGCGCCGATTGCGAACATTCTCTGAGCCTTGAGCATCGACTGATTTGGGGCCGGAAGGGGACTGTCGGCTTGCTGGCGCTAGCCAATCGAAGCCGTCACCAAGATGAGCGTGAGCTCTGCTATGGAACTTCAGCATAGCGGATGATGCTCTGATTTTGTACGTTGGCGACTAGTTCATCAGAACGAGACAAAAATCGGCGGAGCAAAGGTGAGGAATTTGAATCGTTGTATCCTAAGGTGAGATCAATTGTCGGAGGCACACCCTCAAGTGCTCTGGCAACGACATTTGGCGTCAGCATATTTTGCGCATAAAGCGGAATAAGCGTTATTCCACCTGTAGACACGACGAGCGACATTGCTGATGGTAGGCCTTCACCTTCGTACTCTGCCTTGAGTGTGATCCCAACGTTCGACGCGTACTCCTGGATCACGGATTGCAAGACCGGAGAAATTCTAGCCGAACTGACGTAAGTTTCGCGGGCAAGATCCTGTGGCCGGATCTTTTTCTGCGACGTCAAGCGATGGTCAGCCGGCAGCACGGCGATCAGTGGCTCCTTGGCTAAAAACTTGAACGACACACCAACACTCTGCGTCTCGGGGCGAAGGAAAGCGACGTCCAGCTTGCCTCGCATCAGTGCCAGAGCAAGGTCCGGGGAAGACTGACTGGACAATATGATTTCAACCTCCGGCGCTTCCTCACGAATAATGCGCAGTGCATGGGGTAGCCACACGACCTCTTGCCCTGCGAGAAAACCGATAGTGAACGACTGCTTTTGCGGCTGCTCTGCCCGCCGGGCCCCTTCCGCAGCCGCCTCGACTTGCAACAACGCCAGCCGCGCGTGATCAAGAAACACTTTACCGGCGGCGGTGAGCGTCACGCCGCGCGGCTGCCGTTCCAGCAGTTTTACACYGACTTCGGTTTCCAGATCGCGAATTTGCCTGCTGAGTGAGGGCTGGGAAGTGTGTAGCCGCCGCTCGGCTGCGGTCAGTAAGCTTCCCTCTTCCGCAACAGCAATAAAATAGCGCAAATGCCTGAGTTCCATCGCGTCCCCGCTATGCCTTTAAGGCATAGCTCGAACGTACAAGGTATTTGTCCTTGATAAAAGGGGGATTTAATTAACGCCGCAATCTAGGGACATAGTCGAATGCTTCATCGGAAGTATTTCGCAGTCAACTGTGTCCAGTCAGAGAAGGAAAGCTAAATGTCTAAAAGCCTACCTGTCGTGACCCGCAATTATCGGCGCTGACCTACATTATGTGAGACTGACCAATTCTTGTGTCGGATCATGTGCCTGGGCCTCGAAAGATGAGGCATGCGTGGCAATCTTGCGTCGGCTATTGCAATAGCGCGTGGATGGATGGCTTTATTTAGTGATTTATTATCTTCCAATGAATGTTTAACAGCGCAGATGGAGCGACGCGATGCCTACAATCACGACCACGGACGGCGTAAACATCTTCTACAAGGACTGGGGCTCGGGCCAACCGATCGTTTTCAGCCACGGCTGGCCGCTGACAGCGGACGACTGGGACGCCCAGATGACATACTTCCTTCATCAGGGGTATCGGGTGATCGCCCACGACCGGCGCGGCCACGGCCGGTCCGACCAGCCCGGCACCGGCAACGATATGGACCACTGGGTTGCCGACCTCGCGGCCCTGACCGAGCACCTCAACCTGCGCGACGCGATCCATATCGGGCACTCGACAGGTGGCGGTGAGGTGGCTCGCTATGTGGCTCGCCATCAGGAGCGCGTCGCGAAGGCGGTGCTGGTCGCTTCGCTGACACCGAACATGTACCGGAGCGCGGAAAATCCGTCCGGTCAACCGCCGGAGTGGTTCGAAGCGATCCGGGCAGGCATGCTGGGCAACCGGGCGGAGTTCTACCGTTTCGTCCCTGAGAATCCGTTCTACGGCTACAACCTCGATGGGGCCAAGCCTTCGGAGGCAATCATTGCGAACTGGTGGCGCCAGGGCATGGCCGGTGGTGCCCTGGCTCACTACGCGACTGTCGACTCTTGGCTGGAAGATTATACCGAAGACCTCAAGAAGATCACCGTGCCGGTGCTGGTAATGCATGGCGAGGCCGATCAAGTCGTCCCCTTCGCAAGTTCCGTGCCGCGTGCGGTCAACTTGCTTAAGAACGGATCGCTGAAGACCTATCCGGGCTACCCCCATGGCATGCTGACCACGCATGCGGATGTCCTCAACCCCGACCTGCTCTCGTTCATCAGGTCTTGACGACATCGACGGGACGTTCTGTCACCCGGCAGTGCCGGGTGACACCTGTTGGTGCCTGGTACGGGGAGCGTTCCCGGAGGGTGCTTCCGACAGTGGCAATTTGCTTTGCTTGGTGAGAAGCGAAAGATGCGACTTGTCGCGCTTAAATCTTTCGTTGCGGTGGCCGGTTACTCCACCGGCCGAAATGGCTCGGCATCTCGGCTTCGACATCTGGAAATAAGAGCGGGGGATGTCCGTCGATTTAATGTCAGGAGCACCGCCAGCTTCCGAAGTGCTCAATATAGGCTCGTTTTTCGGCTTCCGGCCTTTAGGTAATTTCAGGCTGGCGTTGCTGTCGTCTTTGAACTTTATGGCGCTCAGCTCGATGGCGGTTTTGGGACGCTGACGATTGTGTCTGAACGGCTGAAATGATGGCGCGAAGCTGCCCCTGAGAAAACTCTTTGGTATGTCCGCTTAGAGCCAACAGAAGGATTTAAGCACTTATTGCCCTGCCTAGTAATTCTACGGCAAGAGTTCACCGCTCCGCGTMGGCCTGTGGTCGTTGACGACGGCGCTGAGCTTGCACGTCTTGATCAGCGAGGCAATGATCGCCCCGTTCCGCCCCAGCGTCATGGCCAGCGAAACTGCGTTCTTGCGATCAAGGCGGCGCCATCGTTCGCCAGGCAGGTGGTTCAGCCTCAGGCGATAAAGCCAAAAAAATAGCCCCTCCACGCTTTCGCTAGGAGGGGCCATGGATGCTGCTTTTTGCAGGCGCTTGTCAGGCTGCCCGGACGGCTGCCCTGCGGCGCTCGCTGACCGGCTGGTAGGCGAGGCGCTGGTGATAGTTGCAATAAGGCGAGGAATCCGTGGAGTCGCAGCCGCAGAAATAGAAGTCGTCCTTCAGCGGATCGCCGACCGGCCACTTGCAGGTGCGCTCGGTCAGTTCCGTCAGGCCAAGGCGGCGGGAGATCGGCACGAMCACATTCTTGGCCGGCACATATTCCATTTCCTCGACCGTTTCGATCTCGATCTCTTCCTTCAGCATCGTTGCGCCCTGCTGGCGGGTCACGGTGCGGGTGGTGGCGAGGCGAGATGCGTAGTTCGGGGCCCGCGGAGCCGACGTATTGCGCTTGGGTGCGCGCGCAGCGGTCGCCGTGCCGCCGGCCTTGGCGCGGCCGGGAAGACTGAGCCGGTGAACCTTGCCGATAACAGCGTTTCTACTCACTCCGCCAAGCTGCGCAGCGATCTGGCTGGCGCTCAGCCCTTCCGACCAAAGCTTCTTGAGCTTCTCGACACGCTCGTCTGTCCAGTTCATTGCCCTGTCTCCGCCTTTCGCGTTGGTGATGGCAGAATCCCTCACCGTTGCCCCGAAAGCCTCCGAAGCAAGAAACGCCTGATCAATTTTGGTGACTAGTTCCGCCGCATGCAGTCTAGTAATTGAACTTTAACCTAGTGTGAGCCTGACTCTGTGACAAGAGTCGCAGGAATCCGATGAATCCGAATTCGGGGTTTTCCCCAACTTGCTTCCCCGGCGAGTCATTTCTGCAACATTAGCTGTTGATAGACCTGAAAAGCCCATTAGGCGCTTGACGCATGCGCTAAATCCTCAGTTTTGTTGACATCGCACTGCGAAAAGGAAATAGTGCCTGAGAGGCCGCCGCAAGGCGGCATTTTTAATTTTTCGGGCCTGGTTTTCTTAGCCGGAGTCCATTGTTTCAGAGCCTGACCAGGAGATTGCGCCATGGCTGAAGCCTCGCCGCTTTATGATACCTATTCTCGTGCCCCGCTGCGGTTCGAGCGAGGCGAAGGCGTGTGGCTGATCACCGAAACTGGCGAGCGATATCTGGATTTCGGCGCGGGCGTTGCCGTCACATCCGTGGGGCATGGCAATCCGCAGGTTGTGGCCGCCCTCAAGGATCAGGCCGACAAGGTCTGGCATCTCTCCAATATCTATGAAGTGCCGGGGCAGGAGAAGCTTGCCAAGCGCCTGACGGATGCCACTTTCGCAGACAAGGTGTTTTTCACCAATTCCGGCGCCGAGGCTCTCGAATGCGCCATCAAGACTGCGCGCCGTTACCAGTTCTCCAAGGGGCATCCCGAGCGCTTTCACATCATCACTTTCGAAGGCGCCTTCCACGGCCGCACGCTGGCGACCATCGCCGCCGGCGGTCAGGAGAAATACCTCGAAGGTTTCGGCCCCAAGGCCCCCGGCTTCGATCAGGTGCCTTTCGGCGATATCGAGGCCGTCCGTGCGGCAATCACCGATAATACGGCCGGCATCCTCATCGAGCCGGTGCAGGGCGAGGGCGGTGTCCGCCCGGCGACCCCGGAATTCATGAAGGCGCTTCGCCAGCTTTGCGACGAGCATGGCCTGCTGCTGATCCTCGACGAGGTCCAGACCGGCGTCGGCCGTACCGGCAGGCTCTTCGCCTATGAATGGTCGGGTATAACGCCTGACATCATGGCAGTCGCCAAGGGCATCGGCGGCGGCTTTCCGCTCGGGGCCTGCCTCGCAACGGCAGAAGCTGCTTCCGGCATGAAGGCCGGCACGCACGGCTCCACCTATGGCGGCAACCCGCTGGCCATGGCTGTCGGCAGTGCGGTGCTGGATATCATCCTGGCCGATGGCTTCCTGCAGCATGTGCGCGATATCACCCTCGTCTTCCGTCAGGGCCTCGCCTCGCTCAAGGATCGTTATCCCGATGTCATCGAGGATATCAGAGGCGAAGGCCTGATGCTCGGCATCAAGGCAGCCATTCCTTCGGCGGAGCTTCTGAAGGAAATCCGTGCAGCACACCTTCTGGCGATCCCGGCAGGCGACAATGTCATCCGTCTGCTGCCGCCGCTGGTCGTAACCGCGGAAGAGGCGCGCGAGGGGATTTCCCGTATCGAGCGTGCCGCCGAAAATATCCGTGCCGCCAAGGTCAAGAAGACCGCTTGATAGGACAATGCCCCGCCCGCTGGCGGGCGTAGCAGGTAACGAACAATGGCTTCCCCTAAACACTTCCTCGATCTCTCCGCCGTCACCACATCCGACCTCAGAACCATCATGGATGACGCCAAGCTGCGAAAGCAGGCTTTCAAGGCAGGCACGGCCGACAAGCCGCTCGCCGGCAAGATGCTGGCCATGATCTTCGAGAAGCCGTCTACCCGAACCCGCGTCTCCTTCGATGTCGGCATGCGCCAACTCGGCGGCGAGACGCTGTTCCTGTCGGGAACCGAAATGCAGCTCGGCCGCGCCGAGACGATCGGCGACACCGCCAAGGTGCTGTCGCGTTATGTCGACGCGATCATGATCCGTACGACCGACCATAACCGTATGCTGGAACTGGCCGAGCACGCCACCGTGCCTGTCATCAACGCGCTGACGGACGATACCCATCCCTGCCAGATCATGGCTGACGTCATGACCTTCGAAGAGCATCGCGGCCCGATCAAGGGCAAGACGATCGCCTGGACGGGTGACGGCAACAACGTGCTGCATTCGCTGGTGGAAGGAGCTGCCCGCTTCGGCTACCGCATGAACATGGCCGTACCCCTTGGTTCCGAGCCGAAGGATCACTATCTGAACTGGGCCCGCAATGAGGGCGCCGAAATCATGCTTTACCATGATGCTGACCGTGCGGTCGCCGGCGTCGATTGCGTGGTGACCGATACCTGGGTCTCCATGAATCAGGAACATCGGGCTCGCGGTCACAATGTCTTCCAGCCTTATCAGGTCAACGCGCAATTGATGGCGCAGGCCGGCAAAGATGCGCTGTTCATGCATTGCCTTCCCGCCCATCGCGGCGAGGAGGTGACGGATGAGGTGATCGACGGTCCGCAGTCCGTGGTCTTCGATGAGGCGGAAAACCGTCTTCATGCGCAGAAGTCGATTCTTGCTTGGTGCCTGGGCGCGATCTGAACCATAATCGGATGCCGCGAGTCCCAAGCTCGCGGCTGCGCGAGCGGCCGGCACGCTAGCCTGCTGCTCCCATAGAACAGGAGTGTAAGCCATGGCAGAAGCTGCAGCCGCTCTCGGCGAGTTCGATTTCGCCGGCGATGATCATGTCGTCCCTTTCCAGGTGGAAGGGCTTGATGTGCGCGGTCGCGCCGTCCAGCTCGGCCCGATGCTGGATTCAATCCTCGAACGCCATCATTATCCTACGCCCGTCGCCCGCCTTCTGGCTGAAGTGGTGGTGCTCACGGTGCTGCTCGGCACCTCGTTGAAGTTCGACGGCAAGTTCACCGTCCAGACCAAGAGCGACGGTCCCGTCGATCTGCTGGTCGCCGATTTCTCGACGCCGGAAAATGTCCGCGCCTATGCCCGCTTCGATCAGGCGATGCTCGATCAGGCGATCGCATCAGGCGAAACGGAGCCTGAGCAGCTTCTCGGCAAGGGCGTGCTGGCCTTCACCATCGATCAGGGCAAGTTCAGCCAGCCTTATCAGGGCATCGTCGCATTGGACGGTACCTCGCTGGAAGACATTGCCGGCGTCTATTTCCGCCAGTCGGAGCAGATCCCGACGCGGGTGCGCCTTGCTGCTGCGGAGCTCTTCGACCGTGATAACGATGGCAAGCCGCGTCACCGCTGGCGGGCAGGGGGCCTCGTTGCCCAGTTCCTGCCGGAAGCGCCGGAGCGCATGCGCCAGACMGATCTTCATGGCGGCGACGGCGACACAGGCGAACGCGGCCACCTTGAGGACGATGCCTGGGCGGAAGCCCGCTCGCTCGTCGAAACCGTGGATGCAGATGAACTCACCGATCCGCTTGTTGGCACCGAGCGCCTGCTGTTCCGCCTCTTCCATGAGCGCGGCGTGCGCGTTTACGAACCGCGTGCCGTCTTCGATCGCTGCAGCTGTTCGCGGGAAAAGATCGGCGGCGTGCTGAAGGGTTTCAGCGCCGAGGAAGTAGAGGCAAGCCAGGAAAACGGTGAGATCGCCGTGACCTGCGAGTTCTGCTCAACGACCTACCGCTTTCCGGTGCATGAGGTTGCGTCTCAGCTTACTTAGTCTTCCTGAGTATAAGAACAGGCGAGCAATAGAACTAAGCGATAGCGCAGCGCAGTGACTCGACTTTTGGTAGTCACTGTGTGCCTATTGTGTTTCATTGGTTCAGGCTATGGAAGCGGGGTGGGTGCCAATGAAGTTTTTGTGTTTGGTACTTGCGCTCTTAGCTGCAGTGCCGCGAATTAGCTTTGCCGACGACGAGACTGTTCTATGGAAAGAAGTTGGTGGCTGGAGTGTGGCTGTCGACAAAAGTTTGGGCAACGCCTGCTTTGTCATGACTTCCTTTGAAGACGGTACAGTTTTTCGTCTCGGCTTCAATTTCATCGAAAAGGATAATCCCTTTTATATCCTGATGGCCAATGCAAATTGGAAATCATTGGAAGAAGGCAAGCAATATCCGATCGAATTCTACCTGGACCGCTCCAAATGGACTGCCGACGCAAGCGCCGTAGATCTTGACGGTACTAAGGCATTGTGGATTAATTTTAAGGATACTGGCTTGATTGGCGAGTTCGCTCGCAAGTTGAGTTTTCGTGTCGATTTTAACGGCAAGCGGATAGTTGCCCTCAGTCTAAAGAACTCCGTCAAAGCGACCGATGAGATGCTCGTCTGTCAAAAGGCTGTCAACGCTGCAGTGGCCCAACAGCCGGCACAGCCGCAATCAAAAGATCCGTTTGAGGCAAAGCCGGATGCTCAGACCGCATCGGATCCCTTTGAGCTTTAATAGAGATTGCCGATTGAAGACTTCAGCATTGCCGCATATCCGCGAGCAATCGGTTCGAATTTACGCATCAGTTGAGCACCCTGAGCAGGCCGGGTGAATCGAGCGAGAAGGCGGGGATGTCGACATCGAACAGCTCGCCTTCGTCCGTCTCCATCTGGTAATGGCCGAACATCAGGCCGGATGGCGTATCCAGCGGACAGCCCGATGAATATTCATAGGTATCGCCAGGTTGCAGACGCGGCTGCTCGCCAACGACGCCGGGGCCGCTGACCTCGTCGATCTGCCCGTTCTGGTCGGTAATATTCCAGTAGCGGTTGACGAGACGTACGGCTATGCCGGAGTTGTTGGCGATGACGACGCGATAACCCCAGACATAGCGATCGTCGTCCGGATCGGATTGCTCCTCCAGATAGAACGGTTCGACAACCACTTCGATGTCTCGTGTGAGGGCGCGATACATGCCTTACACCTTAGTCAATATACGTTACCCGTATCTTATAACAGTCCTCATGCGTCAAGAAACGGAACAGTGAACGTGGCCCCGCCGCCCTCGGTCGGGCCGCCTTTTGTTCATTAAGCCTAACTCTCAGTGTTAATTTCAAGGCAAATGCCACGGCCACGGTGGTATTCCGCGGCCGCGCCAGGAGCGCCGTGCGTCCTTTCGGACGCACAAAGGAACGCTCTATCCCTTGAATCGACGGGTCAGGCCGAAACCGTTTCCAGTGCGCGGGCGAAATCCTCGATGAGATCGTCCGTGTCTTCGATACCGGCCGAGAGGCGTACCGTGCCCGGCGAAATGCCGAGCTCGGCGCGGGCCTCGTCCGTCAGGTTCTTGTGCGTCGTCGTCGCCGGATGGGTGATCAGGCTCTTGGAGTCGCCGAGGTTGTTGGAGATCTTGACGATATCGAGCGCGTTCTGCAGCGCGAATGCCGCTTCCTTGCCACCCTTCAGCTCGAAGCAGACCAGCGTCGAGCCGCCGGTCATCTGCTTGGCAATGATATCGGCCTGCGGATGGTCCTTGCGGCCGGGATAGATGACCTTGGCGACCTTGCCCTGTTCGGCCAGGAAATCGGCGATCTTGGCGGCATTCTGCGTCTGCTGCTTGACGCGCAGCGGCAGCGTCTCGATGCCCTTCAGAAGCGTCCAGGCATTGAAGGGCGACATGGCCGGGCCGGTATGGCGGAAATAGTCATGCAGGTTCTCGTCGATCCATTCCTTGTCGGAAAGCACGACGCCGCCGAGGCAGCGGCCCTGGCCGTCAATATGCTTGGTGGCGGAATAGACGACGATATGGGCGCCGAGTTCCAGCGGCTTCTGGAAGAGCGGCGTCGCAAACACGTTATCGACCACGACCTTCGCGCCGATCTGGTTGGCGAGCTTGGAGACACCGGCAATATCGACCACTTCCAGCGTCGGATTGGTCGGGCTTTCCAGGAAGAACACCTTGGTCTTCGGCGTGATGGCCTTTTCCCAGTTCTCCAGGTAGCGGCCATCGACCAGCGTGCAGTCGATGCCATATTTCGGCGCCAGCGTCTCGACCACCCAGCGGCAGGAACCGAAGAGGGCGCGGGCGGCGACGATGTGGTCGCCGGCCTTCAGCTGGCAGAGAATGGCGGCGGTGACGGCGGCCATGCCGGAAGCCGTGGCGCGGGCATCTTCCGCGCCTTCCAGCATGCACATGCGCTTTTCGAACATGTCATTGGTGGGGCTGCCGTAGCGCGCGTAGATGAAACCTTCGGTTTCGCCCTTGAAGCGCGCCTCGGCTGCTTCCGACGTATAGTAGACGAAACCCTGCGTGAGATAGATTGCCTCGGATGTCTCGCCATATTGCGAGCGGAGCGTTCCGCCGTGGACGAGTTGGGTTGCCGGGCGCCAGGTCTTGCTCATGCCATCACCACTTTCAAACAACAAAAAAACCGGCCGCAAAAGCAGACCGGTTTTCAACCCGGTCTTTTTAGCCACTTATTTAACGTGGCTGCAAGCCGACCGGCCAAATCACCACGGGATAAAATTGCAATACTGCCGTTCTGCGCTTGCGTCAATTCCCCGACTTTGGTTTTGTCGGCGGCAAATTATGGATGGAGCATGATGGCTCGCGAAACTGGAATTTTGGCCGACYGCGCGATTTCCGCGCTGTTTGAAACGGGGCGTCTTCAAAGCGAACGGGAGCTTGATCGTGATCAGATCCAGCCTGCGAGCCTGGATCTGCGGCTGGGCGCCAAGGCTTTCCGGGTGCGCGCCAGCTTCATGCCCGGCCCTTCTCACCTTGTCGCAGACAAGCTCGATCGGCTGAGCCTGCATGTCATTGATCTCAGCGAAGGCGCGGTGCTGGAAACCGGCTGCGTCTACATCGTACCGCTGATGGAGCGTCTCGATCTGCCGGCCGACATGTCTGCCTCTGCCAATCCCAAGAGCTCGACCGGCCGTCTCGATATCTTTACCCGCGTCATCACCGATTACGCGCAGGAATTCGACAAGATCCCATCAGGCTATTCCGGTCCGCTCTATCTCGAAATCAGCCCGCGTACTTTCCCGATCGTCGTGCGCCGCGGTTCGCGCCTGTCGCAGATCCGCTTCCGTGTGGGCCATGCTGTGCTCAACGAACCGGAGCTCCTGAAGCTGCACGAAACGGAAACGCTGGTGGCTGCCAAGCAACCGAACGTATCCGGCGGCGGCATTGCACTGTCGATCGATCTGGCGGGCGACGAGGAGAGCCTGATCGGGTATCGCGGCAAACACCACACGGCCGTCGTCGATGTCGACAAGAAGGCCCAGCACGATATCTTCGATTTCTGGGAGCCACTCTATAGCCGAGGCCGCAACGAACTGATCCTCGATCCCGATGAGTTCTACATTCTCGTCTCGCGTGAGGCCGTTCACGTCCCCCCGCATTACGCGGCGGAAATGACGCCCTTCGACCCGCTCGTCGGCGAATTCCGCGTGCATTATGCCGGCTTCTTCGATCCGGGCTTCGGCCATGCGCCGGCCGGCGGGCGCGGCAGCCGCGCGGTGCTGGAAGTGCGCAGCCACGAAGTGCCCTTCATCCTCGAAGACGGCCAGATCGTCGGCCGCCTGATCTACGAGCACATGCAGGAACAGCCGACGAGCCTCTATGGCTCAGGCCTAGGCTCCAACTATCAGGCGCAGGGCCTCAAGCTCTCGAAGCATTTCCGGATCTGATCTCGGTAATGCCGCGACTTGACAGCGGCGGCCATCTGTTGGAAGTCTCAAGCTTCAGGCGGGTGTAGCTCAATGGTAGAGCAGCAGCTTCCCAAGCTGAATACGAGGGTTCGATTCCCTTCACCCGCTCCAGCTACTCCTCTCAATCTCTTCCGAAAATGTTGATCGGCCTGTATCGGCGATGCGCGATCGCCAACGTGCGGTCCGGACGGATGATATAGGTCTCCTCGACCTGCCGGCCGTACTGGTCGATGAAATCGTGCGGGAAGGTCGAGCCGACAGGCGACTTTGTCAGTTTCGTGCGCGGCTGGCCGTTATAGGTGATGCTGCCGGGAATGGGCTCGATGCCGGGACCCGTATATTCGACGGTCGTGCAGCCGGCGAGCGCCAGCGCGCCGATGAGGCCAAGTGCGATCAGTTTCATATTGGAAGCCTTTCTTTCCGCAGCACGGTGTCATTGTACCGCAAATTGCGAAAAGCTCACGATACAAACGGCGCACACGTCTTCAACCCTTCGAGAAGGGCGTTGCGACCATGGTCTACTGCTTTTCCGAAGTCGCTCGACCGATATGCTCGACCGATCTGATTGCCGCTCGTGGCGCGATCTGCTAGAGCGGCACTGTCGAAAAAGGCAGGATCGGATGAGGTAAGCCCGGTCCCTTCCATCATCGGAAGCTCTGCTCCGTGTTTCACACGAGAACCCGCGACGTGGCCCGCATGCGAATGCGGGGTCCCGGCGGSATGCGGAGCGTAAAGAACGCACTCCTCCGGGATTTCATTTTCGAAGGAGACAGTCATGCGTTTGAACCATCTTGATTTCTACGTGCCCGATATTGCCGCTGCGGCCGATTTCTTCCTGCGTTATTTCAGTCTGGAATTGCGGGAGATGAACGAACGGATCGGCCGGGCGATCCTCTACGACGAGCAGGGCACAGAGATCGTTCTCAGTCGTCCGTTGCCGAAATTCGGCGGTGCCGATCAGGTCGAGCTGCAGCGACAGACCTATCATATCGGCTTTATCCTTCCCGAAAGATCGGATGTCGATCATCTCCATCTTCGCCTGGCGGCGGATGGTGCTGCCGTTTCCGGACCACCCACTGCCATCCGCGGTGGCTGGCTGTTCTATTGCACGGCGCCCGGCAACGTGCTTGTCGAGGTCGGCTGGCGCCCACAGGCCTGAAAGACCTAAAACGAAAATGGGCGGCCGAAGCCGCCCATTCACACTCAATCAGGTTTTCAGCTCAGAATTCCGTCCAGTCGGCCTCCTGGCTGCTGGAAGGGGCGGCCGCGCTGTTTTTGCCGAAGGCATTGGCGATTTTCTGGCCGAGGGCGCGGGCCGGCGAAGCCTTCGGGCGTGACGTGCTTTCGGCAACACGCATCGGGGTTCTCGCGGCCGGTCGTGCGGCGGCGCGCGGTGCGGTCGGGATCGGCGCGCTTGCAACGAATCCGCCGGTGCCGGTCAGTCGGAACTGGCCGAGCAGGTTGTTGAGTGCCGTCGCTTCCGTTGCAAGGCCGTGGCTTGCCGCGGTGGATTCCTCGACCATCGCCGCATTCTGCTGCGTGCTCTGGTCCATGGTGTTGACGGCGGTATTGATTTCCTGCAGGCCGGTCGACTGCTCGCGGGCAGCTTCGGCGATCGCATGGACGTGCTGGTTGATTTCCTGCACCTCGTGGACGATCGCATCGAGCGCCTTGCCCGTCTCGCCGACCAGTGAGACGCCGGTCTGCACATGCGTGCCGGATGTGTTGATCAGCGCCTTGATTTCCTTGGCGGCGTTTGCAGAGCGCTGGGCCAGTTCGCRGACTTCCTGTGCGACGACCGCAAAGCCCTTGCCGGCTTCACCGGCACGCGCTGCTTCAACGCCGGCGTTCAGCGCCAGCAGGTTCGTCTGGAAGGCGATATCGTCGATGACGCCGATGATATTGCCGATCTCGACGGAGGACTGCTCGATCTGATGCATGGCGGCGACCGCCTTGCGGACGATGTCGCCGGACTTCTCGGCACCAAGGCGGGTGCGGGCGACGAGCTGGCTTGCCTCTTCTGCACGCTTTGCCGCGTCCTTCACCGTTATGGTGATCTCTTCGAGGGCTGCTGCCGTTTCTTCGACGGAAGCGGCCTGCTGCTCGGTGCGCTTCGAAAGCTCGTCGGCAGACGAACGGATCTCGTTGGCGCCGGCGCCGATCGCCCGGGCATTGGAGCCGACCGTGTGCATGGTCTCGTTGAGCTTCTCGACCGAGTTGTTGAAGTCCTGGCGCAGCGCATCGAGATGCGCGACGAAGGGTTCGTTGATATTCGAGGCCAGGTCGCCGGCGGCAAGGCGGCGCAGGCCATCGCCGAGTGCTGAGACGGCGCGTTCGAGTTCGGATGCCTCGCGGGTACTCTGCGCCTCGCGATCGCGGCGCTCGTTGTCGCTGACGCTGCGGTCGGCTTCGGCGCGCGCTTCGAGGGCAATACGCTCGACCGCGTTGTCGCGGAAGATCGAGACGGCCTTCGCCATCTGGCCGACTTCGTCGCCGCGGTCGAGACCGCTGATCTCGCTGCCGGTATCGCCTGCGGCAAGCTGAGTCATCCGATCGCGCAGCTTCGCCATGGGGGTGGTGATACCGATCTGGGCGACGACGACGCTGAGACCGACGGCGCCGACTACGGCAAGGCCGATCAGCGCGAAACAGAGGTTGATACTATCGTTGACGGAAGCCGAAAGTGCGTCGCCGCCGTCGTTGAGCATCGCCATCATCGCATCGTTGTTGGCAATCATCTTCGGCGTCAGCGCGTTGAGCTTGGCATTGATCAGGGCGACATTCGCCAGCGCGCCGGCGCTGTCCTTGGCCTTGCTCTGCTCGACGATCTTGTTCGCCAGAGCTTCGATTTCATCGATGCCGGCCTGGATTTCATCGACCGCCGCCTTGCGGCTGGGCACAAGCGCCAGCGCCTGCGTCATGCGGTCGCGTGCCTGCGGCAGCTTGCTCGGTGTCGCGAGCGCCGATTGGAATGCCGGCGTATCGGGCTTCATTTCGGCCAGCAGACTGACCTGCAGCACCGAGGCGACGACCGATGCGCTGGCGCGCGCGCTCTGCATCGAGGCCAGCGCCTCATGGTCGATGAAGGCGCTGTAGGCCGCGTCCGCTCGGCGGAACTCGGAGATGACATAGATCATTCCGGCCATCGTGATCAGCCCCAGGAGCGCCACGACCGAGATGATTTTTGTGCGGATTTTCAGATGTTTCAGCATGGAAATGTCACCCGATTAGCCGGGTGTGTTGCGAACCCGGTGCTTTTGAAATCATTTGTTGTAGAACGATTCTTCGGTATTGCGCTGGCGGGGGATACCTTGAGAGGTTCGACATGCGCATCATGCGATCGGCCGGCGAGGTCGATGTCGTCGCGACAAATAAGACGGGATATTGCTTAATTCCGCGCTAACGGGCTCGGGGCGTGGCCGTAAATTCCAGAGGCGTGGTTGTTATTTGTGCTTAAGCGTTCAAAAATGCAATTTATGCGAAATTTTTGTGTGGCTGGCATGGCGTCGAACTCCACGAAAGACCGTGCTTTGAAGGCCGACGCGTCGTTCTGATTCCACCGAAGCGCAGTCTGCTACCTGCCGGGCCATATTCCCCGATGGGTATGATTCTGTTACATCTCTGCCGGGCGGCAGGCGCGGCGCTTAACTTGAGGCAGGTCATATGGTGCAATCTAAACCGGCGTTTCCGGCTCCAAGAGGGATTTTTATCCTTTGCCTGTTTTCGGTTGCACTGCTTTCGGCTTTTTCCGTTTTTGCGCAGCAGGCAGGACCGTCCGTGCCGCTGCTGTTCGATTCCCGTGAACGCCTGGCAAAGCCCGACCTTTCCTCGCTCGTGCGGTTGCGCTTCCTGACTTCCGTGGACTTCCCGCCCTTCAATTTCAGCGACCAGAACGGCAAGCTCTCCGGCTTCAACGTCGATCTCGCCCGCGAGATCTGCGGCGAACTGGAGATTGCCGACAAGTGCCAGATTCAGGCGCTGCCCTTTGCCGACCTGCAGAAGGCGCTCGCCGGCTCGCAGGGTGATGCCGTCATCGCCGGACTTGCCGTCACGCCGGAGCTACGCCGCGAGTTCCTCTTCTCCCGCCCCTATCTGATGCTGCCGGCCCGCTTCGTCCGCAACACGGCCGTCTCCGTGACCGGAACGACGGCTGCCGGCCTMGCAGGCCATCCGGTCGGCGTCGTCAAGGGCACCGTGCATGAGGCCATGCTGGCGGCCTTCTTCCCCGCCATCAAGGCGCAGCCCTTTGACAACAAGGAGGCACTGCTGACAGCCTTGAAGGAACGCAAGGTCGATGCCGCCTTTGCCGATGCGCTGCAGCTTTCCTTCTGGGTCGCTTCGCCCGCTTCGGACAAGTGCTGTTCCCTGTTCGACGGGCCCTACACATCAGAGCATTTCCTGGGCGAGGGCATGACGATCATGCTGCGCCAGAACGACAGCGTGCTGACGGCGGCGATCGACCACGCGCTGGCAACGCTCTCGCGCAATGGCCGCCTGGAGGAAATCTATCTGCGCTATTTCCCTTACGGGCTGTATTAGAGCAATTCCAGCAAAAGTGTGCAGCGACTTTGCGTCCGGAATTGCGGTGAAAAAAGCAATTCCAGCAAAAGTGTGCAGCGGTTTGCCTCCGGAAATGCGTTAAAAAAGGAGAGAGGTTTACCCCTTGCGGAAGCGGGCGATCGCGCTGCGCTCGATGGCGGCACAGGTCAGCTTGTCGAGGCTGAGACGGTCGCGCAGCAGACTGAGCAGCCGCAATTCTTCAGCTTTCACGGAAAGGTCGGCGGCGGCGACTTCGACTGCCAGTGCATAGGCCGTATCGTAGAGCCGGGCGGGCAGCGTGTCGCGCACCGTCTCCAGAACCACATCCAGCCCTTCCGGGCCGGCCAGCAGCGAGGCGCAGTCGCGGGCGACGGAAATCAGATTGTCGTCGTCGAAATCACGGAATACCGGCAGGAAGCCGATGAGCTGGCCGATCCTTTCCATTTCCCGATCGTTCATGGTGCTGTCGACGGCAGATGCCATGACCATCACGTAGATCAGGGCGTCGTGGGCTGAAAGCGGCTTGTTCATGTCTGATTCCCTCTTCGATGAGCGGAGATTAGGAATTGGCAGTCGCCATTACAAGGGATCGGCCGGTTCAGGCCGGGGCGCTGCCGCCGGCCTKCGGCGCGGATCCTCGCCGTGGATGCCTTTCTTCGCTTGTTTTGCCTTTTCGCCGGCAGCGGTAAGCGGCGAACCCGGTTGCGCCTCAGCCCAGCCGTTTTCCACCAGCCACGTGCCGATATCCTGCTGTCCCAGCCGGCAGGCAGTCCTCGCCATATCCTGCCATGCATCGGAAGGCAGGTCGCAATCGACCGTACGGTTGCGCAGGAAAAGCCGCAGCGCCGTCTTTGCCATCATGCCGCACGGCCATTCCCTTCCTTCCGATCCGCAGCTCTTGTCCGCGGGCGTCGCAATGACGTCGACAATCTGCAGCCTGCGTTTGCCGAAGGAGAGGACACCGGCATTCTCTACCGTCGGCCGCAACAGCTCCACGCTGTCTTTTCCCTCGGGCGTGGCCGACGGCGTCTCGGTCGCTACCGGAGCATTCTGCGCCGTTTCATCCGCTGTTGCATCTTCGGAGGGAGGCGGGGAGGTGGCCCCTGCCGGCTCTGATGCTGCAGGCTCCGTTGCCCGGGCAATCAGCGCTGCATCTTCATCCGTAAGCGTTGCAGGCGGTTTTGCCATATCGGCATTCGCATCTGGCAGTTTTGTGGCCGCGCCGCTGGCATCCGTGTCAGATACCGATCCATCGCCGCCATCGAGCCGCGCTTGCCCTGCCAGCAGCAGGCCGACCACCATCGCCATCCCCGCGATACCTGTGATGAAGGCTGCAGGGCGCATGGATTATTTTCCTATTGGCTGGCCCATATGATCCGGGCGATCCATTCGACGTCGGAAAGCTCGATCGTCCGGTTGGGATGTTCGGGGTTGAGCGACAGCAGTTCGATGGAACGCGGGCTCTGGCGCAGCAGCACCTTGGCCATGACCTCGCCCTCGCGCGTCTTGACGACGACGCGGTCGTTGCGGCGCACCTGCGCACCGGGCTCCACGATCAGCACATCGCCGTCGCGATAGAGCGGCATCATGCTCTCGCCCTGCACTTCCAGCGCATAGACCCCCGCCTTCTGCGAGGGGCCTGCCGGAAATTCCACCACGTCCCAGCCCTGGCCTGCCGGAAAGCCGCCATCGTCGAAAAAGCCGCCGGCACCTGCCTGCGCAAAGCCGAGCAGGGGAATGGAGTTTCCCTGCGACGCAAAAATACCGTCCGGCAGGTTGGCGGCAGCTGCCCCCGCCGGTCGCATGAAGCCCATGAACTGCTCCATGCTTGCCCCCGTCGCCTCCAGCACCTTGGCGATGGATTCAGTCGAGGGCCAGCGCAGGCGTCCGTCCGCCGAAAGTCGTTTTGATTTGTTGAAGGAGGTCGGATCGAGCCCTGCCCGCCGCGCAAGACCCGACGGCGTCAGGTCATGCCGTTCGGCAAGCCCGTCGATCGCTCCCCAGATCTGGTCGTGTGACAGCATATGCGTCCGGCCCCGCGGTCCGTCCGGCCGCTTTCTATCGCCGGCAGATTAACCGAGGCATCTCCCCGAGTAAAGTGAAAATGAGGAATAAAATCCTGTCTCGTGAGGGTGCCATGCGTCCATTCGGACGCACAAGGGACGCCCTGACTCTTTAAATCTGCGCATCAGGTTTTTAGGCGACCATCGCCATGTTGATCTTGCCGAGCTGGATCACCGCCTGCGTGCGGCTGTCGACGTTGAGCTTTAAGAGGATCGCCGAGACATGCGCCTTGATCGTCGCCTCGGAAACCCCGAGTTCGTAGGCGATCTGCTTGTTGAGCAGCCCTTCGCCAAGCATGGTCAGCACCCGGCTCTGTTGCGGTGTCAGCGTGTGCAGGCGATGGATGAGGTCGGCGACATCGGGATCCTGTTCCTGTCCGTCGCGATAGCTCTCCGGCGTGGCGATATCACCCGCCAGCACCGTCTGGATGCCGCGGCGGATATCCTCGATACCTGAGGATTTGGAAATGAAACCGGAAGCGCCGAGCTCCAGGGCCCGGCGGATTGTCGTGGTGTCATCGGTGGCTGAGATGATGACGATCGGCAGGCTGACGAATTCGGAGCGCAGCGCCATCAGGCCGGAAAAACCGCTCACCCCTGGCATCGCAAGATCGAGCAGCATCAGGTCCGCATCCGGATGTGCCGTCGCCGCCGTCCTTGCCGCGGCAAAATCCCCGGCCTCGACGATTGCCTGCCGGCCTTCCATGCCGATCACCGCCTGCCGCAGCGCGTCGCGAAACAGCGGATGGTCGTCGGCAATGATGATGGTCTGTTCCTGCATCGAAAACTCCCTCCCAAGAGCTCGATCCCGCCAGTTCCGTCCGGCTCCCCGCACGAACATGACTCTCCACTTATATGAATATAACCGGATCAACTCCGCTGCGGAAGAGGATTGGCCTCGTCTTCGGCCCGGAATTCCCGCACTATACCCATGAAACTGCGCATCATCCGCTCCATGATGCCGATCGAGCGGTCCACTTCCGCATCTGTCGGCAGGGCAGGCCGCCCGGCTGTATTCTTCTCCAGGGCACTGACACGGTCGGAAAGCCGGTCGAGTTCATCCTCGTAGGCGGCGCGTTCATCGGCCGCCATACGGCAGACGAGCGCCCCGTCCTTTTCGGTGCAGAGCGACATCGCCCCCGTCTGCCGGTCGAGGCGCACGAAATGGTCGCCGCTGCGTTCGAGCTGGAAGCGCGTCGCATCGGGCTCCGCGGCAAAAGCCGCAAGCGGCAGAAGACCGGCGGCAAGCGTAATTGCAAATGCCTTCATCGTCTCATCCTCCGCAAAGCGTGGTACCAGCCCGTTTTTGAGTCCGCAGGCGTGGACATCGCCGCCTCTTTGAGGCAAAGCCGTCCTCACAAAGGCCAGCCACTGGGATCATCATGACCGCGACACCGACCCTTTACAAGATCGTGCCGGAGGCGCTCTGGCAGGAAGCCAGACAAACCGGCATTTTTCATGGCGCCGGCATCGATCAGAAGGATGGCTTCATCCATTTCTCGACTTCGGAGCAGGTCAAGCAGACGGCAGCCCTCTATTTTGCCGGCCAGACGGGCCTCCTGCTCGTTGCCGTCGATGGCCGTAGCTTCGGTGACAAATTGGTCTTCGAAGCCTCGCGCGGCGGTGCGCTCTTCCCGCATCTCTATGCCGATCTACCGCTCTCGGCCGTGCTCTGGGAAGCGGCCTTGTCGCTCGATGATGCCGGCCTCCACATTTTTCCGGAGCTCGCCCCGTGATCGATCCTTTCAAGCGCATTGCCCGCCGTGGCCTCTTCCTCTTCGATCCCGAAACAGCGCATGGCATGTCGATTGCGGCGCTCAAAGCTGGCGTGGTGCCCGCCTGCCGTATCGCGTCGGACCCGCGCCTGCACCAGACCGTTGCCAATATCGACTTCCCCAATCCGCTCGGCATGGCCGCGGGTTATGACAAGAATGCCGAAGTGCCGGAAGCATTGCTGAAGCTCGGCTTCGGCTTTACCGAGATCGGCACGGTCACGCCGAAGCCGCAGTCAGGCAATCCCCGCCCGCGCATCTTCCGCCTGGTGGAGGATGACGCGGTGATCAACCGCCTCGGCTTCAACAATGAAGGCCATGAAGCGGCCTTCCAGCGGCTCTCGAAGATCGGCCATACGGGCATCGTTGGCGTCAATATCGGCGCCAACAAGGATAGCGAGGATCGCATCGCCGATTATGTCGCCGGCATCCGCCGCTTCTATTCGGTCGCTCGCTATTTCACCGCCAATATTTCCTCGCCCAACACGCCGGGCCTGCGTGACCTGCAGGCGCGCGAAAGCCTCGCCGCCCTTCTGTCTTCTGTCTTGGCTGCTCGCGACGATGAGGCTGAGAAGGCCGGCCGCAAAATTCCCGTCTTCCTGAAGATCGCCCCCGATCTTACCGAGGAAGGCATGGACGACATCGCCGCCGAGGCCCTCTCGCATGCGCTGGACGGTCTGATCGTTTCCAATACGACCCTCTCCCGGGACGGGCTGAAGGATCAGCGACAGGCCAGGGAGGCCGGCGGCCTCTCCGGCGCGCCGTTGTTTGAGAAGTCGACGACGGTGCTTGCGAGAATGCGCAAGCGCGTCGGCCAGGCCCTGCCGATCATCGGCGTCGGCGGCGTATCTTCGGCTGAAACTGCGCTGGAAAAAATCAGGGCGGGGGCGGATCTCGTGCAGCTCTATTCCTGCATGATCTATGAAGGCCCGGGCCTTCCGGGCACGATCGTGCGCGACCTGTCGAAACTGCTCGACCGTGAAAAGGCGGCTTCGATCCGGGATCTCAGGGACAGCCGTGTCGATTACTGGGCCGCGCGGAAAGTCTGAGCGGCCCGGGGCTTGACCAGCACCGCCAGGAAGAAACCACGAAGCAGCAGGAAGGCGTTCATCGCCAGCCACAGGCCGTGATTGCCGAACATCGGCACGAAGATGGCGAGCATGGCGAGATAGCCCGCAAAGGACATCAGCATCCGGTTGCGCATGTCCACGGACCATGTCGCGCCGATGAAGACACCGTCCATCAGGAAGGCGAGCGCACCCGTCAGTCCCGTCACCGCTGCCCAGGGCAGATAAGTCTCGGCCGCCGCCTGCACCTCCGGGGAACTGGTCAGGACGGAAATGAGATAAGGACCGGCAAAATAGAAAAAGCCGGAAATGATCGCCGCCAGTCCGAAGGACCAGAAGATCGTGAGCTTCAGTCCGCGGTCGAAGGCCGGTCGGTATTGCGCGCCGATCGCCCGGCCGGTGATCTGCTCGGCAGCATTGGCGAGACCGTCGAGATAATAGCCCGACAGCAGGAAGAAGTTCATCAGCACCGCATTGGCTGCCAATGTAATAGCGCCGAAGCTCGTGCCGATGCGGGTCATGATCGCGAAGGAGCCGATCAGCACGAAGGTGCGGATCAGGATGTCGCGGTTCAGCGCAAAAAGCTCGGCCAGTCTGTTTCTTGAAAAGATTTCCGTCCGGCTTGGCCGGTCCGCCCCATTGAAACCGCGTAACACGATGAAAAGACCGGCAAGCGCGCCCGCCGTTTCACCCGCCATCGTGCCCCAGGCGACGCCCGAAACGCCCCAGTCGAGCGATAGGCCGAGGTAGATGGAAAGCAGGATGTTGATGCCGTTGATCAGCGCCTGCAGCAGAAGCCCGGTTCGGCCCTGTCCGCGGCCGAGCACGAAGCCGAGGAGTGCGTAGTTGGCAAGGGTTGCCGGCGCGGCGAGAATGCGGATCGAGAAATAGGTGCTGGTCGCCTCCGCGATCCTACCTTCTGCCCCCATGAGCTTCAGCCCGACAATAATCAGAAGCGGTGACAGGACGAGAAGCGCAAGACCACAACCCAGCGCCGAGACGATCGCCCGCCAGAAAACCGCTTGCTGCTCATGCGCGTCGCGCCGCCCGAGCGCCTGCGCAGTCAGTCCCGTCGTGGAAGCGCGCAGGAAATTGAAGCTTCCCATGATGAGGTCGAACAGCATGGCGCCAATCGCAAGGCCTGCCAGCGCTTCCGGGTCGCCCATATGGCCGACGACGGCGGTATTGGTGATGCCAAGCAGCGGCGTGGTCATGAAGCCGAGCGTCATCGGAATAGCGATCGCCAGCACCAGTCGGTGCGTCACATCGAATGCCAACGCGTTTCTGCTTCTGTCGGTATCCATATCCGCCTCGTGGGGAGAGAGGCGGAATCGCCTCAGTTGGAAAGCACCATGGCCCAATAGGGCAGGTTCCTGGAAGACGTATTATGCGCAACGGCGACGCCGATACCACTATAGCGCCCCAGCATATTTTCCAGATGATGGGGAGAATTGATCCAGGCGGTGACGACCGCATCGACGCTCTGCTGGCCCGAAGCGATGTTTTCGGCGGCCGGCAGGTTGACGCCGCTTGCCTTCACGCGGGCGCCGAAACTGTCGGTCATGCCCATCAGATGCTTCATCTTGCCCGCGCTTGCCATGCGCTTGGCCTGGAAGATCGCGGCCGTGCTCGCATGCGGATCGACGCTGAGCGGCGGCAGGCCGTTCCTGGCCCGAAGCTGGTTGACGAGCGGCAGCGCCGAGGCGGTCTCGTCGGAGGCATTGGAGGGCGTGCTTGCAAGCTTGGGTGTCGTCGTGCAGCCGGCGATGCCGGCTGCCAGTGCGAGGCCGGAAAGCTGCAGCAGGCTGCGGCGCGAAAGGATGATTGAGCTCATGTTATTTGCGATAGCTGAAAAGACGGATGATGATGAAGATCGGGATGACGATGGTGGCGCCAAGCAACAGATAGTCGCCGACGCGGCCAAGCGCAGAGAAGCCCTGTCGCCATAGATGGATCACGAAATCACGGAAGTTGTAGATGAGCTCCCAGGGGGTCAGCCCGAAGATGGCCATGACGAAACCGACGATCAGCGACACCACCAGAAGCTTGATGATCGTGCGGCCAATGGAATCRCCGAGGAACCTGTTCACCTGATCGGACATGCGCCATCTCCTGTTTGTCTTGAGATACGGTTGCGGCGATTCGCCTGCAAGCCTTTTCCTCTAAGACAGCACCGCCTCTGAAATAGGACTTGAGTTTTTTTGTGGCCGCCGCCAAATGCCGCCAGCCAAAGGGTCCGATCATGCAGCCAAGCCAGCTTTCCTCCGGCGACGTCATCGCCGACCGCCGCGCCGACTATGCGAAGATGCTCGACGAGGGCGGCGAACCGGACGCGGCGGCCGAGCTGATGGAGCAGGCGCTGGAACTGGYACCTGCATGGGCTGCCGGCTGGTACCGCCTCGCCACATACCGCGAAAAGGCAGGAAAGGCAGAGGCTGCCGTCGAAGCTTACCGCCGCACGCTGGAACTAGACCCAGAGGATATTTTCGGGGCTGGCTTGAAGCTCGCCTTGCTCGGCGATGCCGAAACGCCGGACCAGCCGCCGAGCCGCTACGTCGAGCGCCTCTTCGATGACTATGCCGATCGTTTCGAAACCTCCCTGGTGGAGAAGCTCGATTATTCCGTGCCGCAGAAGCTTGCCGCTTTGGTTGCCTCGACCGGTCGGCAGTATCAGCTTGCTGTCGACCTCGGCTGCGGCACAGGCCTGCTCGGCCCCGAAATCCGCGCTGATGTCACCCATCTCGAAGGCTTCGATCTCTCGCAAAACATGCTGGCGAAGGCTGCCGAAAAGCACGTCTACGACCATCTCGCCCAGGCCGATCTGTCGCTGGAGCCCGAAGCGTCAGGTCTTTTTGCAGACGGTGGGCGGCACCGCGCCGACCTCGTAACCGCCGCCGATGTGCTGATGTATCTCGGCAATCTGGAAAGCGTCTTCGCGATCCTCGATGAGCTCTTGGCTCCCGGCGCCGACTTCGCCTTTTCCGTCGAGGATGGCGGCGAGGCAAACGGTTTTCATCTGGCGCCGTCGCTGCGCTATGCGCATGCGCAAGCTTATGTCGAAGCGCTTGCCTCGGCCCATCGGCTCGAAATCCTCGAGACGGTCAAAACCGTCATTCGCAAAGATGGCGGCAAGCCGGTTTCCGGCATTCTGTTCCTTACGCGCAAGACCGCCTGAGCGCATATTTCTTGCGATTTTGAAATAGGTCAGCATTGCTTACGTATTTCGCTTGCGCGCAACTTCAGAAGGCCTGATAACTCGGGCTATTCAGTGAGAAAGCGACGCGCTCCCCGGGGCGCAGCACGCGCCGCATCCATCCAGACATTTCCTCTTCCTCCGGCCAGCCCGGAGCAGCCGCTATCGGAGATCGCGACATGAGCCAGCTTATCAGTGCCCTTGGGTTCTGGAACACCACGGCGACGCGCCACACGCCGGTGGAGGATGTGCAGGGCGTCTTCTCCGGCAGCCTCGTCTCGGCGCTCGGACTTTACGTGCTCGCCAGCGCCGGTCTTCTCACCGGCAGCACCGCCGGCATTGCCTTCCTGCTGCATTATGCCTTCGGCGTGAACTTCGGCTTCGCTTTCTTCCTGCTCAACCTGCCGTTCTTTTACCTCTCGCGGAAGCGTCTCGGCATGGCTTTCACGATCAAGACCTTCCTCGCGATCGGCCTCACCTCCGCATTGACCAGCCTGCAGCCGAAGGTCATGGAAATCGCAACCATTCACCCAGCCTGGGCAGCACTTCTCGGCGGCCTGTTACTTGGTTTCGGCCTTCTTGCGCTCTATCGCCATCGCGCCAGCCTCGGCGGCGTCGGCATTCTCGGCATCTATATGCAGGAGCGTTTCGGTATCCGCGCCGGCCTTGTGCAACTGGCCATCGATATGTGCGTGCTAGCCGCCGCCTTCTTCGTCACTACGCCGCCGGTCGTCTTCTATTCCGTGCTCGGCGCCGTCGTCCTCAACCTGTTCGTGGCAATCAATCACCGGGCCGACCGCTACATCGCTCTCTAGTGTTTTCCTGTCGACCCGCAAAGACTCAATCTTACAAATCGGTAAGCCATTATAAACAAAACGTAACTTGCCTGTGATCGGCCCCGGCGCGACACTTCCTCTCGCGCCGGATGTAATGAGGTGAGCTATGTCAGAGTTGGAAAAGCTTGTCAGACGCCGCATGCAGGAAGAATACGCCAAAGGCTCTTCCGCAGAGCATATCGCCAAGGTCGTTCGCGACATATTCAACAGCATCGATCTCTCGGGCAGATTGCCTGAAGCCGTTGCCGTGAGGTCCGATACGCGCCACAGACGATGAAATATTCAACCGACCCGATCTCTCGGGTCGGTCACCGGGACAAAGCCCCTTATCAGCAAAAAAGTATCAGGCTGCCTTCTGTGACGCATCGATCGGATGCTGGCTGCGGAAGCCGACGGCCAGCCGGTTCCAGATATTGATCGCGCCGATCGCCACCGTGATCTTGGTCATTTCCTCTTCGGAAAAATGCGCCTTCAGTGCCTCGTAGTCGGCATCCGGAGCGCCGGTCTCGGCAATCTTCGTGACCGCATCGACCCAGCCGAGCAGGGCGCGCTCGCGTGCGTCGTAAACCGGCGATTCGCGCCATACGCACATCAAGTTGATCCACTGCTCGGAAAGTCCGTCGTGACGTGCTTCCTTCACATGCATGTCGACGCAGTAGGCACAGCCGTTGATCTGCGAGGCGCGAAGCTTGATCAGGTGGATGAATCGACGCTCCAGGCCGGAGGTCTGGACGTACTGTTCCAGGGCGACAACGGCCTTGTAGGCATCGGGAGCGGCCTTGCCGAAGTTGAAACGTGTTTGCATGGGTATTCTCCTTGGGTTGGGTTGGGTTGGGTTTGTGTTGTGGCTCAGCGAGCCGTCTTTCTCTCGTGGATTTCCATGAAGGCGCAGCCTCTGGCGGCGATGCCGCCGTCATCGTCTGCGGAAAGTTCGGTCAGGATGTCGGCGATGCTGGTGTTCGCAAGTTCCGCGCGATAGGCGCGCTCGGCCCTGAGCATTGCCGCCGTAACCTGGCAGGGCTTGGTGAAATAGCGCTGCGGCAGCGGGTTCGGCCCGCGCTGACGGATCTCCGAACAGCGAAAGGCCGGCGCCGGACCTTCGACCGCAAGCACGATATCGAGCAGCGATATGTCCTCTGCCGCCTTCGCCAGCCGGTAACCACCTTTAGGCCCTGGAACCGTCACCAGAATGCCGGCCCCCGAAAGCGCCTGCAGATGCTTCAGCAGATAGCTCGTCGATACGCCGTGGAATTCGGCGAGGGCCGCGGCCGACAGCACGCTGCCTTCTGCAAGCCCTGATAGTACCGCCGCACAATGAATGCTTTGTTCGACACCGTCACCAAGCTTCACAGCTGATCTCCTTTAATCGTAGATATTATTTATCCACGATTATGCCGAGGAGTCAACACCGCTTTTATTCGCCCGCGTTTGAACTACATTTGCCCCGTGGATCAGATCGATGCCGAAACCAGCCTTGCCTTGCCCGCACCCTTTCTCCGCTGGTTTGCGGAAAAGGGCTGGCGCCCGCGAGCTCACCAGCTCGAGCTCCTTGCTCGCGCCGAGGCCGGCGAGAGCACGCTGCTGATTGCCCCGACCGGCGCCGGCAAGACACTGGCCGGCTTTCTGCCGTCGCTGACCGACCTCACGCGGCGTGGCAAGATCCCGCCGGGCTCGGCATTCGCCGGCATTCACACGCTCTATGTTTCGCCGTTGAAGGCGCTCGCCGTCGATATCGAGCGCAACCTCATGAAGCCCGTCACCGAGATGGGGCTGCCGATTTCGGTTGAGAACCGCACCGGCGATACCCCGGCCGCAAAGCGCCAGCGCCAGAAGCTCGATCCACCTGATATCCTGCTGACGACGCCGGAACAGGTCGCCCTGTTGTTGGCAAACCGCGAGGCCGAGCGCTTTTTCAAGGACTTGAAATACGTCATTTTCGACGAGTTGCATTCGTTGGTCACGTCCAAGCGCGGCCATATGCTCTCGCTCGGCCTCGCCCGCTTGCGCAGGCTAGCACCTGATCTGCAGACCATTGGCCTTTCAGCCACCGTTGCCGAGCCGATGGATTTGCAGAAATGGCTGGTGGGGCAGCAGGAGGACAGTGAAAACCATGCCGGCGTCGTGCTTGTCGAAGGCGGCGCCAAGCCAAATATCTCCATCCTCGATACCGAAGAGCGCATCCCCTGGGCCGGCCATTCCGCCAAATACGCGATCCCCGATGTCTATCGGCAACTGATCGACCACCAGACGACGCTGCTCTTCGTCAACACCCGCTCGCAGGCTGAAATGCTCTTTCAGGAGCTCTGGACGGTCAATGAAGAAAACCTGCCGATCGCCCTTCATCACGGCTCACTCGATGTCGCCCAGCGCCGCAAGGTCGAGGCGGCCATGGCCGCCAATCGGCTGCGCGCCGTCGTCGCTACTTCAACGCTCGACCTCGGCATCGACTGGGGCGATGTTGATCTCGTCATCCATGTCGGTGCGCCGAAAGGTGCCTCCCGTCTTGCCCAGCGCATCGGTCGTGCCAACCACCGCATGGACGAGCCGTCGAAGGCCATCCTCGTTCCCGCCAACCGTTTCGAAGTCATGGAATGCCAGGCAGCACTCGATGCGAATTATATCGGTGCGCAGGATACGCCCCCGGTCGGCCGTGGCGGGCTCGATGTGCTCGCCCAGCACGTGCTCGGCATGGCCTGCGCCGAACCTTTCGATATGCTGGAGCTTTATGAGGAGATCACCAGCGCCTCGCCCTATGCCGATCTTCCGTGGGAAACCTTCGAGCGCGTCGTCGATTTCGTCGCGACCGGCGGTTATGCCCTGCGCACATATGAACGCTATGCCCGCATCCGCAAGACGAAGGAAGGTCGCTGGCGCGTCTCCAACCCGCAGGTCGCGCAGCAATATCGCCTGAACCTCGGCACTATTGTCGAGGCCCCGATGCTGAACATCCGCATGGCCAAACGTGGCGAGGGCGGCAAGCTCGGTCGCCCCGGTGCCGTGCTTGGCAAGGTCGAGGAATATTTCCTGGAACAGCTCGCGCCGGGCGACACCTTCATCTTCTCCGGCAAGGTCCTGCGTTTTGAGGGTATCAGGGAGAGCGAGGCGCTGGTCAGTCCGGCCTATTCCTTCGATCCGAAAATCCCGTCCTATAACGGCGGCAAGTTTCCGCTCTCGACCTATCTCGCCGATCAGGTCCGCTCGATGCTGGATGATCCGGACCGCTGGCATCGCCTGCCGGATCAGGTGCGCGACTGGCTGTCTCTGCAGAAGGAAAAGTCCATGCTGCCGAAGCATGACGAGCTGCTGATCGAGACCTTCCCGCGYGGCAGCCGGGGTTACATGGTCATCTATCCGTTCGAGGGGCGGCTCGCCCACCAGACGCTCGGCATGCTTCTCACCCGCAGGCTGGATCGGGCAGGCGCAAAACCTCTCGGTTTCGTCGCCACGGATTATTCGCTCGGCATCTGGGGGCTGGAGGATCTCGGCCTGATGATCGCCAATGGCCGCCTCAGCCTTCCCGATCTCTTCGATGAGGACATGCTGGGCGACGATCTGGAATCCTGGTTGAATGAATCCTTCCTATTGAAGCGCACCTTCCGTAATTGCGCCGTGATTGCCGGATTGATCGAGCGGCGCCATCCGGGCAAGGAAAAGACCGGCCGGCAGATCACCGTCTCGGCCGACCTGATCTACGATGTGCTGAGAACCCACGAGCCCGACCACATCCTGCTGCAGGCGACGCGTGAGGACGCGGGATCGGGACTTTTGGATATTTCCCGCCTTGGCGATATGCTGAAGCGAATCAGGGGCCATATCACCCATCGGGCGCTGGACCATATTTCGCCGCTCGCGGTGCCGGTCATGCTGGAAATCGGCAGGGAATCGGTGCCGGGCCAGGCTCATGACGCACTGCTTGCCGAAGCTGCCGACGATTTGATCGCCGAGGCGATGGCGTAAGAACTGGAATGACTGACGTGATGAACCGCCTTGCGCTCGCGCGCGACATGATCGGGCTTGCCGCAATACCGGGCGTCGAAACCGCCGTTCAAGGCGTTGCCGCCGTCTGCGATCCCCTGGGCGCGCTCTATCTGCCCGACGCCGGCATTCTCGTCGTCTCCGACCTGCATCTGGAAAAAGGCGCGGCCTTTGCCCGCCGCGGCATGATGCTGCCGCCCTATGATACGCTGGCGACACTCACCGTGCTCGCCGCCGTCATCTCCCGCTACGATCCGAAGCTCGTCATTTCGCTCGGCGACAATTTCCACGACCGTGTCGGCTCCGAGCATCTGCCGGATGCCTTCCGCACGCTGATCGTCGAAATGGCCCGCGGCCGCGAATGGATCTGGATCAATGGCAACCACGATCCCGATGGCACGATCAACCTGCCGGGTACCTGCTCCGACGAGCTTTATTATGCCGGCCTGACCTTCCGCCATGAGCCGCGCGACGGCCTGCAGCAAGGCGAGATCGCCGGCCATCTGCACCCGGCGGCCACGGTCCGCCGTCGTGAAAAATCCGTTCGCCGTCCTTGCTTCGCCACCGATGGTGCCCGTCTGTTGATGCCCGCCTTCGGCGTCATGAGCGGTGGGCTGGATCTCGGCCACAAGGCAATGACGGGCCTTTTCGACAAGGCTTCGCTGATTGCCCATCTGCTCGGCCGCGACCGGATCTACTCGGTCCGCTACGGCAATTTGCGCGGCTGACACGCACTCCCTTCTCGCTGGAGAAGGGAAGGGGCTCAATTACATTCCTGCAACTGCTGCTGATAGCTCCCCGCCATCTTTGCGAATTTCCCTGCMGTCTGCTGCAGCTGTCCATTGTTGCGCCAGTCGCCGCGCTTGTAGCCGGTCGGGCCGGAATAATAGGCGAGGTAGAGATTGTAGGCGTCGTTCGGTGGAATGCCAGTCGCCTGGCTGTTGCTGTAGTGGTACCAGCCGATGAAATCGATCGCGTCGGCGAAGTTGGTACGCGTCGCGGCCCAATTGCCGGTGGCGGACTGATAGTGGTCCCAGGTCCCGTTCAGCGCCTGCGAATAGCCGTAGGCCGTCGAAGGCCGTGTCCAGGGAATGAAGCCGAAGAGTTTCGTGCGCGGCGGCCGCGCATAKGGCTGGAAGCCGGACTCGACATACATGGTCGCCATCAGGATCGGCACCGGCACGCCGTATTTCTTCTCCGCACGCTCCGCAGCACCCTGCCAGCTGGTGAAGAGACCATCCTTCTGGTCGAAGACGGCGCAGATATTTCTCGTCTGGCGGGGTGCTGTCGCGCAACCAGCAAGCAAGGCCAGCCCGACAGCCGCAAGCACGGTACGAGTACGCATGATACAAACCTCTCGTTTCCGAGAGATTACTAACTCGTAAACGTTAAAGAGCGGTTTTTACGCGAATACGAGATGTTCCGGTGGCCTTTTTGCAGGCCAGGGATTGGTCCCGTTCCGCAGCCAGAGAAGTGTGTCGAGCCAGAAACCGGCGGCGTGGCGCGCGTGAAAGAGATCGAAATGCCCGATCCTCGAAAATCCGAGCTCATCGGGCGCCAGCAGCACTTCCTCCACCTTGGCGTTGCGATAATGGGAAAGACCGCGGCGAATGGCCTGGACAGTCGCAATCTCGTCGTCCGAGGCAGTGACGCTGAGGATGGGTGCATGAAAATTCTTAAAGGTCCGCGCCGCGCCCGCCTCTTCTGCCGCTGGTGAATGACATTCGATCCATGTCCGCTGGAGCGCCCAGTCGAGTGCCACACCCTTCGGCAGATCCTCGAGCCAGCCGAAGCGCCGTCCGGGAAAATAGCCGAACAGCTGGGTCGCTGCCGGCATGGCTACGTGCCATTTCAGGAACAGTCGCCATCGATGCGTTCGAGCATAGTCCCGCCAGTGGCCATGTTGTGCGCCGACCGCCAGCATGCGCGTGATGCGGTCGGCATGGGCAGAAATACCCGGCAGGAAACCGCCGATGCTGTGCCCGACAACGAGAAGCTCGCGGCCGGACCGCACAGCTTCCATGAAAAGCAGCGCCGCGTCGAAGTCCTGCTCGCCCCAGTCCCGCCAGCGATAGCGGCAGCCACGCAAGCGTTCCGGGCGCGAGAGGCCGATGCCGCGATAGTCATAGGTCAGCACGTCGAAGCCATGCTCGGMGAGAAAACGCGCATAATAGTGGTAATAGCTTGCCGCAACGCCGGTTGCCGGATTGATGATGACGCTGCCATTGCCGCCATTGTCGGCGCCACGCCAGAAATGGCCATGAAGTTCGACGCCGTCGCGGCACCGTATCGAGACGGATTCCGCTTCTCGTGCAAGCTCGTTTTGCCTCCGTTTGCCGTCCGGCATGCATGATTTCCTGTGCGACGCTTCAGCGGGTACGATAGGCAGATACGTGCGTTGATGACACTCACTAGTCGGTATACATTGGGTGAATGGCGAGATCAGGATCCGATACGCGCGAACGCATTGTCGCCGCTGCCGCAAAGCTCTTCTACAGTGAGGGGATAAGGGCAGTCAGCGTCGATGCCGTGGCCGAGAAGGCAGCTGTCACGAAGCGTACCCTTTATTATCATTTCGACAGCAAGGATGAACTGATTGCTGCCTATCTCGAGACCCGCGACCAGCCCAACCTCGCTGTTTATCGACGGTGGTTTGCGGAGACGAAGGGGGATCTGCCTGCGAAGGTAAAGGGGATTTTCGAAAACCTGGCCCGCTCGGCCCGGCATCCGAAATGGAAGGGCTGCGGTTATCTGAGAACATCGGCCGAGCTTGCGAACATGCCTGGCCATCCCGCTATCAAGGTCGGTGCCGCACATAAGAAAAATGTCGAGGAATGGCTGGCTTCTCTCTTCGAGGAGCAACATTCGTCCGAGCCGTCAAAGCTCGCTCGCCAGATCGTTTTGCTGCTCGACGGTTCTTTTGCCGCGGTGCTCCTGCATCGCGACCCCACCTATATGGAAACTGCAGGGGAGGYGGCGGCTGCCCTGGTGGCTGCAGCCAGCGCGGGCAAATGATCAGGCTGCCCTGACCGGTTCGTAGCGCAGGATCACCGCGCCGCTTTTCGTCACCGAGGAGTCGAGGAGTTTCAACGGCTGCTGGGCTTCAGCGGGCTTGAAGTGCGGGTTGCCGCCGCCGAGGATGACGGGAACGAGGCAGATACGGATTTCATCCACCAGCCCCGCCTTCAACAGGGTATCGGCAAGCTCGGCGCTGCCGAAGATGAAGATCGTTTTGCCGCCCATATCCTTCAGCCGCTTCAGTTCAGACACCGGATCGCTGACGACGCGCGTATTGTTCCAGTCCGCCTTCTCCATGGTCCGCGAAACGGCGATCTTGGCGATGCCGTTCATATAGGCCTTGATTTTGTCTTCGCTCTCCGCGCTCGGCCAGTAGGCGGCCATGCCCTCATAGGTCTTGCGGCCGAAGACCAGCAGATCGCCTTCCTCGCCGAACTGCTCGGCATATTTTTCAAGCTCCGGCCCCCATGCCAGATTGTGGAAGTCGATATCCCAGGGCTTCGATCCTTCGAAATAGCCATCCAGCGTCATCAGGGTTCCAGACAATAAGCTTTCTCATTTCATCCTCCATCGACTGTGCTAGTTTAAAAACCAGTTGCTTAGGACAACTGGTTTTAGCTCGACCGATGGTAAATTGCAAGCAGTCTTGAGCGGGAGATGCAGGGATATGCAGCTTTGGCAGCACAAGGCATCGGAAAAGCTCCCGCCGATGGGTCGATCACGCGCCCGGATATTTGATTGAAACCTGGCTGAAAGTGGTCGCGAGAGGGCGGAATGCGCCCGATCAGTCCTTGCGGAAGATCAGGCTGGCGCCCCATCCCGTCAGCACTGCCAGCAGCACCGAAAGGCAGCCGTAGAGGATGGGCTGCTCATGGGCAGCATCGGTGATGGTCTGCTCGATACCCGTCTTGATGACGCGCAGCGGCTGCGATTTCTGCGTCACGAACTTCCCGCTCTTGAACAGGTAGGCACGCACTGTGTGCACGCCGTTTGGAATATTCGCCGGCAGCCGCAGGCTTGCCTTGAAGAGATTAGAGGAGACGAAGCGCACGCCGCTCGGATCGCGCTCGTACAGTCCGCCCCCCTGCTGCAAACGCCGAAAGGCGGTGCGGAATTCGTTGAGACTGTTGAAGTTGCCGGCAAAATCGATCGGCCGCAGCGGAATATGGTCGATACCGATACCCTCGCCGGTCAGGTCGAGTGGCGTCGTTATGTCGTCGATGGAACGCGAGCTCGACATCGAATAGGAATGCGGCACATCGGCGAAGGTCATGGACGAAGCATTGATCCAGATACCGAAGACCCGCTCTTTCCTGCGCACCGTGGCGTCTTCACGCGGACCTTCCAGAACCACGATAACGTCATACTGGCCGATGGCGAGCAGCAGGTCGTCGGTATTCGTCACCGCACCGAAAATCGTCAGGTCCGCKCCGCGAAAATCGGAGGTGATGGCGATTTCGCTGGTGGAGGTGCCGATTTCCAGCCCCTCCCGCTCGGACTGCGTTCCCTGCCCGGGCAGCATCTGCGCCGCCGCCAGTGATGGCGGCAAAAGTGCGAACAGCAGGGCAAGAACGCGCCAAAGCATCAGTTTCCTGCTCCCATGACCACCGAATAGATATCTTCGGGCGTCACGACCAGCGCGACGGCAAGGCGCAGGCCGACCGCGAGAACCAGGAGACCGAGTAGCGCGCGCAACTGTTCGCCGCGCAGCCGCTGGCCGACGCGCACGCCATATTGCGCGCCGATGACGCCTGCGAGCATCAGGAAGAAGGCGAGTACGATATCGACCGAATAGTTGGTCGCTGCCTGCACGATCGTCGTATAGGCGGTCACGAAGATGATCTGGAAGAGCGAAGTTCCGACGACCACATTGGTCGGGATGCGCAACAGGTAGATCATCGCCGGCACCATGATGAAGCCGCCGCCGACACCCATGACCGAGGTGAGGATGCCGATCGAAAATCCCAGCGCCACGATCGGGATGACAGACAGATAAATCTTCGATTTCTTGAACCGAACCTTGAGTGGCAGCTTGTGTACCCAGTGCTGGTGGCCGGGACGGCGCGGAGCCGGTGCCTCGTTGCGGGCGGCGCGCCGCATGGCGTTGACGCTCTCCCACAACATCAGCCCGCCGACGGTACCAAGGAAGACGACGTAAAGAAGCGAGATGAAGAGGTCGAGCTGACCGATGGCGCGCAGCAGCGAAAAGATCCAGATACCGAGTGTCGCGCCGGATAGGCCGCCGACGAGAAGCACCGAGCCGAGCTTCATATCCAGCGTGCCACGCCTGAAATGCGTGATTGCGCCCGAGATCGAGGAGGCGACCACCTGGTTGGCGCCGGTTGCGACGGCGACGACCGGCGGGATGTTGTAAAAGATCAGAAGAGGGGTGATCAGGAAGCCGCCGCCGACGCCGAACATGCCGGACAGGAAGCCGACGGCTGCCCCCATGCCGAGAATGATGAAGATGTTCACCGACAATTCTGCGATTGGCAGATAGATTGTCACAGCCGACCTCGATTATCGCCGCGCCCGCCGCGGCGGCCTGTCTCACGTTTCCGTTCGAATGGCGCATCCTACTGTGAAATCGTTGCCAGAGGCTTTCGAAGGAAAAAAACGCGATCAGCCGGATGCGGGCCCCGATATGTCCCGCATAATCCGGCTTTTTTCAGGTTTTGTGACAGCCGGCTTTAAAAGCCGGAAAGCGTAATGGTTGAGTGCTTATATGGCCTTGGCGCCCGGTTTGTTGCGCTCCAGAAGCGCCTTCACCGTATCGTCGTTGATCTTGCCGGTCGGTTCCTGGCCGATCGACTTCTGGAAGTTCTTGATGGCGGTCACCGTCTTGGCGCCCATCTCGCCGTCGGGTGCTCCGGCGTCGAAGCCGTTGTTGTTGAGGATCGCCTGGATGTTGCGGATCGCCTTTTTCATGTCGATGGTTGCCGTCTTCGGCGCAGCGCCGCTTGCCCATGCATCGGGGATCTCGATGCCGTTCGCCTTGTTGTCGAGCGGCTGCGGCTTCCAGAGGTCGGCCTTGGCGCGGGCGCGTTCAAGCTGGTCCGGCTTCATGGCATTCGCCACTTCGTCCCGCTTCTGGGCAGCATCCTTGTCGCCGGCCTTGGCGGCGATCGCGAACCATTTGTAAGATTCTTCCAGATCCGCYGGAACGCCGTTGCCGCGGGCACACAGGATGGCCAGATTGAACTGGCTGTCGGTGATCCCGAGATCGGCCGCCTTCTGGAACCAGGATGCTGCCGTCGAATAATCCTGCTGGCCGAGCGCACCGGAAGCATAGAGCACGGCGAGATTGTGCATGGCGCTGGCATTGCCTTGGGCCGCGGCCTGCTCATAGAGGCCCTTGGCCTTCCGCACGTCGCGGTCGACGCTGTTGCCCTTCTCGTACATGCTGCCGAGACGGTATTGCGCCGGTGCAAAGCCCTTGTCGGCCGAAAGCTGGTACCAGCTCGCTGCCTGCTTCTGGTCGGCGGCGAGCCCGTTACGGCCTTCGGTATAACGCGCGCCGATCTCGAACAGCGCCAGCGCATCGCCGTTGCGTGCCGCATCGGCAAGCGGCTGCGGCTGAACCGCATCGGGAACGACGATTGAGGCAGCAGCCGGGGCTGCCGGTGCCATCGCCGGGACAGTGGGCGCGTTCGGAACGAAAGCTGCAGACTCCTGCGCCGGTGCCTGGCCGAAGCCCTCGGCTCCCTCGCCATCAAGCGGCGTGGCATCGGTCAGATGATCGGGCGTTGTCGCCTGCGGCTCTGCTGGAGCGGCCGCCTCGGGGGGCGTTGTCTCCAGTACCATAGTCTGCGATTGGGCAGCCGTTTCCGGTGCCGTGGCTTCCGGGGCAACCGGTACTGGTGCTGCCATATTGGCCTGCGGCATTTCGGTCGCGCCGGTCAGTGCCGAGACTTCAGCAGGCGGCGGCGCCTTTTCGCCCGTCGTCAGCGTGCGGGCGAGCGGGAAGGCCATGATGGCAAGCAGCACGGCGCCGACTGCCAGCAGGATCGGCCGGCGGAAGCGCGCGAAGGCGCTACCCTTGCCGGCTTTCTCCGGCTTTGCGGCGCGGCGTTCGGCACGCGTCGCCGGCTTTGCGCTGCTGTCGATTTCCATGGCGGCGGCCTGCGCGGCGCGGCGCGCGGCGGCGATATAGTCTGCCCGGTCGTTCTCTGTGGCCGGCTTGCCGCGCTGGGCGTTCTGGCTGGCGCGTACGCGCTCCAGGATCCTCTTCACGTCGGGAGCGCCGGAGCCTGGTTCCAGCAGTTCGTTTGCCGCTTCGGCCGGCACCACATCGATGGGATCGATCGATGGAGCCGGATCGATAACCGTGCGCTCGGTGGCTTTTGTTTCCGTCTTGCGGGGAGGCATCAGCTTGCGGCCGAGGCTTGCAAGCAGGCTGCCCCTGACAGGAACGGCCGGCTTTTCCGGCTGGCTGTTGGCTTCGATTGCGATCGCGCTGGTGCTGTCGGCCAATGCCGGTTCCGGCGTGCGGCTTGGCCTCTCTTCAGCAATATCAGCCGTACGCAGCACCGGCGAGGCCTTGGGCGCCTGCATCACCGCAGCCTTGGTCGGCTCCCTGCCGGCATCGACCAACGCATAAGGATCGACGTCGAAATCGACATCGGCAGCCTGAGTCCTGGCAGGGCGTACCCTGTCTTCCATGCTGTCCAGCCGGTCGGCGATGTGCACCAGCGTCTCGTGCAGGGCCTGGAAAGTCTTGTGAGTACGCTCTTCACCGTTGCGGCTCAAATCTTCCAGATGCCGCAGGTCTTCGGCCAGCGCGACAAGCGCCGACATATCGGCGGCCGCGGGTGCGGTTCCCTRTACCCCGCCGTTGCGCGAATAGGCATCGACCACAGCTTCAGCCGCCTGCCGTGCGGCCTCGATGATATATTCGTCGTTGGTCGCGATATAGTCTTCGATCGCGCCCATGCGGCGGTCCAGATCGACCGATGCCTCGGCGTTTTCACGCGGCGTGCTCAGCAGCTCGGAGAGGTTGGCGATCTGGTCCTCGAGGTTCTTCAAGGCGCGCGCATCGGTCGGCGCGGCCGCCGTGCTTTCCTCCAGCCGTGCGGCGATGTCGCTGAGCCGCCCTTCGAGACGGCGGAAGGCGCTGTCGTCGATTTCCACCGCCGGGGCAGGGCGGATTTCCATCTCGTCGATACGGCGTGCGAGATAGTCGAGCCGCTTTGCAAGCGCGTCATTGACCGAGCCGTTTTCCAGCGCATCGATCTTGCGGGAGATATCGGAGAGCGCGCCGGTCAGGTCCTGTTGCGGCGCGGTCTTGTGCGTACGTTCGAGCAGGTAGGAAAGATGCTCCAGCCGCTCGTCGAGCCGAGAGGTCGCTTCGGTATTGGCAAGGTCTTCCACCCGCGCCGTCAGCGCCTCCAGGCGGCCTGCCATCTCGTCGGCGGGGTTGGGGCGGCTCATGGCGGCCCGGCCCATCAGCTCGATCTGTTCGCCGAGTGCGGAGAGACGGTTTTCCAGCCGCTGCATCAGCGCCGGGTCGGTACCAGCCGCCACGCGCCCGCCGGCGGSGATCGCGCGGCTGATCTCGTCGAGCCGCGTATCCATGGCCGCGAACTGCTCGGACATGATCCGGTCGTGCGGCTGGATCATGTTGCCGAACTGCTCGACGGCCGACGCAATCGTGATGAGCTTGTCTTCGAGTGCGCGCACGGCCGGGCTTTCGCCCATGTCGCCGAGATGCCGCTTGATGTCATCGAGCCGATAGGCGAGCGATACCAGCTCTTCCTGCAGCCCGGCGGTATCAAGATCGGCCAGTCGGCCTTCTACGCCGTCCCAGCGCTGTTCCATATGGCGCAGCGAATCCTCACGCGCCAGCCCGTCCATCAGCGAACGCAGCTCTTCGAATTCAGTGCGCAGGCCGGTGGCTTCCGGCCCGGCCGAGCGGGTGGCGAGCTGCGCAATGCTCTGCGACAGGCGGCCCATGTCGGCGCGGATGTCGTCGGCGAAATACTGGCCCTGGGCGCTGGTCTTGATCTCGCGCAGCTCGCTGCGCAGCACATTCATTTCGCGCGTCACACCTTCGGAAATATCACGCTTCAGGTCTTGCCGCAGGTTGACGAGCGCCTGGGCKATTTCCGTCATCGTGTCGTCGGATGCGCGGTAAACAGGGGTTGCCGGCTGCGGCGCCGAAGCACGCTGCGGGGCAGGGGCCGCTTCCCGGAGATGGGCTGGCGCCGGCTCGCGCGTATAGGTCCGCTCGCGGTTCTCTCTGGTAGCGTCGAGCGCACGCTGGCGCTGGCGGATTTCCGCAAGCGGATCGGCCGGGCGCGGTGCGGGGGAATTGGGGTAAAGATCGCGTTCGGGCGTCGGGCTGCGCGGCCGCTGTTCGCGCCCGCTGCCCATCAGTCCCTCGATCCGCGCTTCCAGACCTTCGATAGTGCGGTTCAACGCGTCGAGCGAGGTCCTGTCGGAATGCCGGGAAGAATGTGATCGCGATCCGTTCATGTTTTTGCTCGCTTCGATTGCCCGGTCAGGGCTCGATCATTGCCTTTTCCGAAACACACCAGGGCGCGCGTCGGAGAGCTCCATCCATAAGGAAATAATCAATTAGACTTTCCTCAAGCTGGACGGACTTTTGACGGCACTCCTGAAACGCGAGACAAAGAAAAGGAATGCAGATCGCCAATGCTCACCGCGCACCTTTTACGAAACGTGGTAAAGAACTCGTTAACCCGGATGAGAATTTTTTAACTTTTGCCTTTTCAAGCCGATTCAGGCCGCGAAAATCCTCAGATCGGCCGCTTGTATTGCAGCTCGATCTTCACGCCCTCAGGCCCGTAGATGAAGACCTGTCCGAGGTCGGTATCGGGAATATCGAGATATTCGTAGCGATAGCCGCTCGCCTTGATGCGGGCGAGCGCCGGTTCGAATTCGAAAAGACTGAAAGCCACATGGTTGAATATGCCGCGCGGAAAATCAGCAGCGCGTGAAGTAAGGCTCAGATGGATGACCGGCTTGTCATCCAGATAGAGCCAGTGGCCGCGTGTAGGGAAGGGCGGCCGGTAGCCTTCCTTCACACCGAGAATGCTTTCGAAGAAGCCAATCATGACAGGCGCATCGCGCGTTTCGATTGTCACATGGTCCAGGCGCAGCATCATCCCCTCCCAAGCTGTCGAAGCCGGCCCAATCTTATCGGTTTCCGCACCTTCAGGAAAGCAGTTATGCCGCGCCGCCGCCGGATCAGAAGCTCTCCGTCCAGGGCCGCAGTTCCACCTCTTGCGACCAGGCGCTGCGGTGCTGCAGCAGAACGTCGATATAGGACTGCGCGATCGCATCGGGCGAAAGCATTCCGTCAGGCCTGTCTTCCCGATCGGGTCGGGCCTCGGATCGCACGCCGCCGTCGATAATGAAATGCGCCACATGGATACCGAGAGGCCCGAGTTCGCGGGCAGCACTTTGCGCCAGTCCGCGCAGCGCGAATTTTCCCATGGCAAAGGGCGCCGATTGCGCAAATCCCTTGATGCTGGCCGTTGCCCCTGTCAGCAGGATCGCGCCGCGTTTCTGCGGGATCATGCGTTTCGCCGCCTGCTGGGTGACGAGGAAGCCGCCGAAGGCGCTGGTGGCGATCGCCTTTTCCACCTCTTCGGGATCGAGTTCGGCGATCGGCCCGCGTACCCTGCCGCTGGCATTATAGACCACGACGTCAGGTGCGCCGATTTCCGCATCCACGCGCTCGAATAGTGCCGAAATGGCAGCTGGCTGCGAAGCGTCCGTGGCAAAAGCCTTGGCGCCTGTTTCGTCGAGCAGCGGCCCGAGCTTGCCGATATTGCGAKCGGCAAGACTGACCTTCACGCCGCGCTCTGAAAGCTTGCGGGCGAGCGAACCGCTGATGCCGGAACCGGCGCCGACGATCAGCGCGCTACGATAGGGAAATTCGGCCATGATCTTCTCCTTCGGATGAACCTTCCGGAGAGGTAGGCAGTCGCGCGCCTCCAAAAAACAGCCGGCCGGAAATATTTCACTTTTCTGGAGCGTCGATCGAAAGCCCGCAGATGCGCGAGAGATAGGCGAGCGGCAGCCCCGTTTCCCTGGCCCAGCGGTTGAATGTCTGCTGGATCAGTTGCTGGTCCTTCTTGCCGGTTCCGGATGCCGAAAGCGGAATGCCCGCGTCCCGCAGGCAGGCGAGCACATCTGATGTCATGATGAACCCGTCGCGGCCGATGCCGCGCAGGAAATATTGCCCGGTGGCTCCGCCCAGCCGGTTGCCGCGCTTGCTGAGCATGTCAAGCAGGCCGATATGGTCCTCGCGTGGCCAGTCCGCAAAGAAGGCGCCGGCGCTTTCTGTCTCTTTCGCCAGTTCGCGCACGAAGGCTGCATTGGCGCGCACCGACATGATCTTCGCGCCGTTCTTGACGATACGGTTGTCGCTMGTCAGATCATGCCAGTATTCGTCGGGAGCGATGTTGAGGGCAGCGGGATCGAAGCCGTCGAAAGCCTCTTCGAAGCCCGGCCATTTATTGTCGATGACCTTGTGCACGAAGCCGCTGTAGAAGATGCGACGCGTCATCTGCGAAAGAATGCGGTCATCAGGCAAAGCGCGTAACGCATCCCGATCCGGCATCGCCGGCAGAAGCGCCTTCAGCGCATCGGCGCCGCCTTTTCGCTGCTCGGCACGCTGGCGGATGATATCGAAATCGCTCAAGGCTTCGCTCCCGAATGGACCTTACTGGCGCAAGCCTATTCCGGGAGCTGCCTTATCTTCAAGCCATGCGATGGACGCTCAGGCCTCTACGGTTTCGCGAACCTCATCCAGCAGGAAGTGCACGACCAGATAATCGGTCTTGTACTGCCGTCCGCTGTCGCTCACCTTCTCTTCGCAGCCGCCATCGGCAGGATGCCAGGGGTGATAGTGCGGATTGGTGACGATCAGCGTCACTGCCTTGCCGGCATAAGGCCCTTCTGCCGGCCGGAAACGCATTTCGGCAAGCGGCCAGATGCGTTCATAAGTTTCCATGGGGATGCGCACTCTCAGCGCCTTGCGCGGAGCCGGCGGCTCCTCATGCGCAACCAGTCTTTCGCCGTTGACCGGTTCGACCGTCACGGGCTCGATGGTCACTTCCTCCGCCGCATCGAAAATGGAATTGAACTCCGCAGGCCACGTTCTTCTCATGAAATAGCTCCTYCCAAGCTGCTTCTGCCGGTTTGGATAAATGTAGCGCGCTTAGCCGGAGAAGAAAACGGGGGCGAGAGGATTCTGTTTGAAGCGCCTGCCTTCGCCCACTTCACAAAATCGCGCACACGCAGAATTTGACGTTTACGGAAACGTCAATATTTTGTAAGAGAGTCCCAAGGCCGGAGCGATCCGGTTGCCGAATTGGAGGAATTCGAACGATGCCAATCTACAAGGCCCCGGTGAACGACACGCTCTTCGTGCTCAACGATGTGCTGGGTCTCGAGCGCTACAACAATCTCCCGGGTTTTGCCGATGCCACGCCTGATATGGTGGAGGCCATTCTGGGCGAGGCGGCGAAGGTGGCCGAGGAAGTTCTTTTTCCGCTGAACTATTCCGGTGACCAGGAAGGTTGCGCACGTCACGAAGACGCCACGGTGTCGACGCCGAAAGGCTTCAAGCAAGCCTACCAGGCCTATCGCGAAGGTGGCTGGATCGGCCTTGCCGTACCGGAGGAATTCGGCGGTCAGGGCCTGCCCTATACGCTGCATGCTGCCGTCGGCGAGTATACCTCGGCCGCCAACATGTCGCTGATGATGTATCCGGGCCTGACGCAAGGCGCCATCGCCGCCATCCTCGTCCATGGCACTGACGAGCAGAAAAGCACCTACCTGCCGAAGATGGTGGACGGCAGCTGGTCCGGTACCATGAACCTCACCGAGCCGCATTGCGGCACCGATCTCGGCATGCTGCGCACCAAGGCCGTGCCGCAGACTGATGGCAGCTACAGGATATCGGGCCAGAAGATCTTCATCTCCGCCGGCGAACATGACTTGGCCGACAACATCGTCCACTTGGTGCTGGCCCGCATCGAAGGCGCGCCTGAGGGCACCAAGGGCATCTCGCTCTTCATCGTTCCGAAACTCCTCGTCAATGAAGACGGCAGTCTCGGTGCCCGCAACGGCGTTTCCTGCGGCGCGATCGAACACAAGATGGGTATCCACGCCAACGCCACCTGCGTCATGAATTACGACGAGGCGACGGGCTTCCTGATCGGTGCGGAGAACCGCGGCCTCAACGCCATGTTCGTGATGATGAACGAGGCCCGTCTGATGGTCGGCCTGCAGGGCATTGCCATTTCCGAGATCGCCTATCAGAACGCCGCCAGCTATGCCCGCGATCGCATCCAGGGCCGCTCGCTGTCAGGCGTGAAGGCGCCGGACAAGAAGGCCGATCCGATCATCGTCCATCCGGATATCCGCCGCGCGCTGATGACCATCCGCGCCTTTAACGAGGCCGGCCGCGCCTTCCTGCTCTGGACTGCGTTGAAATCCGATATTGCCCACCGCGCCAGCGATGAGAAGGAGCGTGAGACGGCCGATGACATTCTCGGCCTTGTCACGCCGATCCTCAAGGGCGTGATGACTGACAAGGGCTTCGATCACGCCGTCATGGCCCAGCAGGTCTTCGGCGGCCACGGCTATATCGAAGAACAGGGCATGAGCCAGTATGTGCGCGATGCCCGCATCGCCATGATCTATGAAGGAGCGAACGGCATCCAGGCGCTCGATCTCGTCGGCCGCAAGCTGGCGCTGAACGGCGGCCGCGCCGCGATGGCGCTCTTCAAGGAGATCGGCGATTTCTGCGAGGAAAATCGTAGTGACGAGCAACTCGGTTTCTTCACAAAGCACCTGAAGAAGGGCTTGAACGATGTGCAGGGCGCGACCATGTGGTTCATGCAGAATGCCATGGCCAAGCCCGACAATGCCGGCGCCGGCTCGACCGATTACATGCACCTCTTCGGCCTTGTCGTTCTCGGCTATATGTGGGCGCGCATGGCCAAAGCCGCCAACGAACGTCTTGCCGCCGGCGACGCCAGGGAGGACTATCTGAAGAACAAGCTGATCACGGCGAAATTCTTCATGGAGCGCGTAATGCCGGAAACCGCATTGCGCAAGGCCCGCATCGAAACCGGCGCCGACACGATGATGGAACTGGCCGCCGACGMGTTCTGATTGCTTCCCCTTCTCCCCGGTGGGGAGAAGGTGGCCCAAAGGGCCGGATGAGGGGCCGCAGGCGCAGCTTTCTCCGGTTCCAGCCCGCCGGACGACCGAAATTCACCGGCGCGTTCGCGCCGCCAGGGAGATGAGACAATGACCGAGGTTTTCATTTACGATCACGTCCGAACACCCCGCGGCCGCGGCAAGAAGGACGGCGCGCTGCATGAAGTGCCCTCCGTACGCCTCGCGGCAAAGACGCTGGAGGCAATCCGCGACCGCAACGGGCTGGCTACGGAAACGGTCGATGACATCATCATGGGCTGCGTCGATCCGGTCATGGATGCCGGCGCCGTCATCCCCAAGGCTGCGGCGTTCGAGGCTGGTTACTCGATCAGGGCGCCCGGCATGCAGATCTCCCGCTTCTGCGCCTCCGGCCTCGATGCCGTGAATTTCGGCGCCGGCAAGATCGCGCAGGGTGCCGATGACATCGTCATCGCTGGTGGCGTGGAAAGCATGTCCCGCGTCGGCCTCGGCATGTCCGGCGGCGCCTGGTTCATGGACCCTTCGGTGAACTTCCCGGCCTATTTCATGCCGCAGGGCGTCTCGGCCGATCTCATCGCCACCAAATATGGATTTTCCCGCGACGACGTCGACGCCTATGCTGTCGAAAGCCAGAAACGTGCGGCGAACGCCTGGGAAAAGGGCTGGTTCAAGAATTCCGTGATCCCGGTCAAGGACCAGAACGGACTGACCATCCTTGCCCATGACGAGCAMATGCGCCCCGGCACCGATATGCAGGCGCTCGCCTCCCTCAATCCCTCCTTCCAGATGCCCGGCGAAATGGGTGGCTTCGAAGCCGTTGCCATCCAGGCCCATCCGGAAGTCGAGCGCGTCAACTACGTCCACCACGCCGGCAATTCCTCCGGMATCGTCGACGGTGCCGCGGCTGTCCTCCTCGGCTCGAAAGCTGGCGGGCAGAGCATGGGCATGAAGCCTCGCGCCCGCATCAAGGCTTTCGCCAATATCGGCTCCGACCCGGCCCTGATGTTGACCGGTCCGGTCGACGTGACCGAAAAGCTCTTGAAGCGATCGGGCATGACGCTTGCCGATATCGACCTATTCGAACTCAACGAAGCTTTCGCCGCCGTCGTGCTGCGCTACATGCAGGCCTTCGACATCCCGCACGACCAGATCAACGTCAATGGTGGCGCCATCGCCATGGGCCATCCGCTCGGTGCAACCGGCGCCATGATCCTCGGCACCGTGCTGGACGAGCTGGAGCGCCGCGATCTCAATACCGCATTGGTCACCCTCTGCATCGGCGCCGGCATGGGCACGGCCACCGTCATCGAACGCGTCTAAGGGAGAGAGACGATGAGCTACACCAACTTCACCGTCGAGACCGATGCGGATGGTATTGCATTGGTCACCTGGGACATGCCCGGAAAGTCGATGAACGTCTTCACCGAAGAGGTGATGAGCGAGCTCGACGCTATCATCGATGCGACCGTCGCCGACAGCGCCGTCAAGGGCGTCGTCATCACCTCGGGCAAGTCCTCCTTCTCCGGCGGCGCTGATCTATCGATGATCAAGGCCATGTTCAGCTTCTATCAGCAGGAGAAGGCTGCGAACCCTGACAGTGCGGCACAGAAACTATTCGATCTCGTCGGCCGCATGACCGGCCTCTTCCGCAAGCTGGAAACCTGCGGCAAGCCCTGGGTCTCCGCCATTAACGGCACCTGCATGGGCGGCGCGCTGGAAATGTCGCTCGCCTGCCATGGCCGCGTCGCCTCCAACGCGAAAAGCGTCAAGATCGCCCTGCCGGAAGTCAAGGTCGGCATTTTCCCGGGTGCCGGCGGCACGCAGCGTATCTCGCGTCTCACCGATGCGCAGTCCGCCTTGCAGATGATGACGACTGGCCAGTCGCTGAACGCTTCACGCGCCAAGGCCATGAACCTCGTCCATCAAGTCGTCGATCCGGATCAGCTGATCCCCGCCGCAAAGCAGATGATCAAGGATGGGCTCAAGCCCGTCGCCCCTTGGGACGAAAAGGGTTTCAAGGTTCCGGGCGGCGGCATCTGGACGCCAGCCGCAGCCCAGCTCTGGCCGGCAGCACCCGCGATCCTCCGCCGCGAAACCTCAGGCAATTATCCGGGCGCGCTCGCCATCCTGAAATGCGTCTATGAAGGCCTGCAAGTTCCCTTCGATACGGCGCTGAAGATCGAGCAGCGCTATTTCACGCAGGTGCTGCAGACCACCGAGGCCTTCTCGATGATCCGCTCGCTCTTCATCTCCATGCAGGAGCTTGGCAAGGGCGCCCGCCGCCCGGCTGGCATTCCGAAGACGGAGCTGAAGAAGGTCGGCGTCGTCGGCGCGGGCTTCATGGGCGCTTCGATCGCCTATGTCACGGCCGCCGCCGGCTTCGAGGTTGTGCTTATCGACCGCGATATGGAGGCCGCCACCAAGGGTAAAGGCGTTGGCGAGAGCCTCGTCAAGGATTCCATCGGTAAGGGTCGTCTTACGCAAGAGGAGGGTGCCGCGCTTCTTTCCCGCCTCACACCATCAGCCGACTACGCCGATCTGAAGGATGCCGACCTCGTTATCGAGGCGGTCTTCGAGGATCGCGCCGTCAAGAAGGCGGTCATCGAGCAGGTGGAAGCCGTCATTCCGGAAACGACCGTCTTCGCCTCCAACACCTCCACTCTGCCGATTACGGGTCTCTCGGAAAATTCGAAGCGTCCCGAGCAGTTCATCGGCGTGCACTTCTTCTCGCCGGTAGAGAAGATGATGCTGACCGAGGTCATCCTTGGCAAAAACACCGGCGACCGGGCGCTCGCCGTGGCGTTGGACTATGTCGCGGCGATCAAGAAGACGCCGATCGTTGTCAACGATGTCAGGGGCTTCTTCGTCAACCGCTGCGTCTTCCGCTACATTCACGAAGCCTATGACATGCTGATCGAAGGCGTGCCACCGGCGATGATCGAGAACGCCGCCAAGATGGCGGGCATGCCGGTTGGCCCTCTCTCGCTGAACGACGAGGTGGCGATTGACCTGTCTCAGAAAATCCTCAAGGCGACGGTCGCTGATCTCGGCCCTGATGCCGTCGACGAACGCCATCTCGCCCTCATCAACAAGCTGGTCGATGAACTCGACCGCCGCGGCCGCAAGAACGGCAAGGGTTTCTACGAATACCCGGCAAAGCCCGCCAAGAAGTTCCTCTGGCCCGAGCTGAAAACGCTCTATCCACAGAAGCCGGCCGACGAAATCGACGTCAACACCCTGAAGCAGCGCTTCCTGGTGACGATCGCGCTCGAGGCAGCCCGTACCATGGAAGAGGGTATCGTCACCGATCCACGTGAAGCCGACGTCGGCTCGATCCTGGGCTTCGGCTTTGCGCCCTACACGGGCGGTGCGCTAAGCCATATCGACGGCATGGGCGTAAAGACCTTTGTTGATCTCGCCGAGAAGCTGGCATCTACCTATGGCGACCATTTCAAGCCGACGCCGTTGCTGAAGGACATGGCCGCCAAGGGCGAGACCTTCTACGGCCGCTTCGATCCCTATCCGGCCACTGACAAGGCTGCATAAATGGCGAGGCGGCGCGGCTCTTAAGAGCTGCTGCCGCCCTCACATCCCTTCGATCTGTGGTTATGCTTGAGCGAGCATTCCTGCTGCAGGCGCGGACAAGCAATCGAAAACACTTAGCCATTGCGCTAACTATCATGTCGTGATACTTAGCCTTATGGATTACTATTCACATCAACTCGACAGCATCTTCCTGGCGCTAGCCGATCCCACGCGCCGCGCCGTCATCGGCCGGCTGGGCACCGGACCGGCCAGTATCAGCGACCTCGCAAAGCCCTTTGACATGGCTCTGCCGTCCTTCATGAAGCACATCCGCCTGTTGGAAGAGACCGGTCTTGTCGAAACGAGGAAGCAGGGCCGCGTTCGAACCTGCACGCTGGAGAAGAAGCGTTTTGCCCTGGTCGATGGCTGGCTCTCGGCCCAGCGCGCCATCTGGGAAGCCCGCACGGACAGGTTGGAAGCTTTCGTCACCGCCACGCAATCGAAGGAGGAGAAATCCCGATGAACATCCCAATGCACGCAAATGCGAACCCCGATCTCGACCTCACTATTTCGCGCATCATCAAGGCCCCGCCGGCGGCTGTCTGGAGTGCCTGGACCACGCCTGCAAAATTCGAAAAATGGTGGATCCCCGCGCCGGCGCTCTGCCGCGTCGCCACCATGGAAGCCAAACCCGGCGGTGCCCTCGTCACCGAGATGAGCGAGGATGGCGGTCCCTTCCAGCCGCATCTCAGTGCCTGCTATCTGGATGTTCAGGATGGTCGTCGCATCGTCTTCACCAATGCGCTCCTCGGCGGCTGGCGCCCCGCGCCGACACCCTTCATGACCGCCATCATCACCTTCGCCGACCATCCCGAAGGCACCGCTTACAACGCCCTCGTCATGCATAAGGACAAGGACACCCGCAACACGCATGAGGAATTGGGCTTCCATGACGGCTGGGGCACGGTTGCCGAACAGTTGTCGAAGCTCGTGGAGGCATAGCAGGAAGAGCAGGTGACAGCCGCAGGATAGGCAAAGACGGTGCCGGCTGTGGCAAGGACGAGAAGTCCGCAAAGCCCGATACAATCGTCATACCCGATTAGTCTTCTTTCAGGTCGGCAGGCGGAGCACTCGAAGTCACCATTTCCGTGACCGGTTCACACGGCAGGCAGGGTGGAGGCGGATGCGATGCACGCTGAACGTTCTGCCCAGAGTCGCTAAACGGCGAGGCGAAAATCTTTCATCTGACCTTCGTCAAACATCTGGCTGAGCATCTGCAGGATCACATGGACCTTGTCGGATTTGACCGAATAGTAAATCGTCTGGGCATCACGCCGTGTCTTGACGAGGTCCTTGGTGCGGAGTTTCGCAAGGTGCTGGGAGAGAGCCGATTGACTGATCCCGATAATGTCGGCGAGGTCGTTGACCGCAACCTCACGCTCGGTGAGCGTTTGCAGCATCCTCAACCGATGGGCATTCGCCATGACCAGCAACAGTTCGGCTTTCTTTTCATAAATGTCGATATTCATGAGTTTCCCTTCGCAATTGATAAACGGTAATTTCACATAACTAATAAAGAATTATCTTAATATGGCAGAAAGGCGTAATTTTCCCTCTCTGCCTTCTAAACGCTTCCGGATAGGCCGCTCTTTCGAGCAGGCGCCCCTGTCGCATTCATATTTCATCGGGCATTGCGGCTCACAAATCTCTCGCATAGCGCCTATATGCGTATCCGGAATCATGCAAAGAAACGTCCCACGGCACATTTCAGTTTAAGCGATGGAATCATGAAAAAGATCGGTTTTCTCTCGTTCGGGCACTGGACGCCCTCGCCGCAATCCCAAACCCGCTCGGCCGGCGATACGTTGTTGCAGTCGATTGACCTTGCTGTCGCGGCAGAAGAGCTGGGCGCCGACGGCGCCTATTTCCGCGTTCACCACTTCGCCCGTCAGCTTGCCTCGCCATACCCGCTGCTCGCGGCTGTCGGCGCCAGGACGAGCCGTATCGAGATCGGGACAGCGGTTATCGACATGCGCTACGAGAACCCTCTCTATATGGCGGAAGATGCCGGTGCGGCCGACCTGATTTCCCGGGGACGTCTGCAGCTCGGTATCAGCCGTGGCTCGCCGGAACAGGTCATCGAAGGCTGGCGCTATTTCGGCTACAACCCGCCGGAAGGCCAGAGCGATGCCGATATGGGCCGCCGCCATGCCGAGGTTTTCCTCGAAGTGCTGCGCGGCGAAGGTTTTGCCGAGCCCAATCCGCGCCCGATGTTCCCCAATCCGCCCGGCCTGTTGCGCCTCGAGCCGCATTCCGAAGGGCTGCGCGACCGCATCTGGTGGGGTGCCGGCTCCAACGCCACGGCTGTCTGGGCCGCCAAGCTCGGCATGAATCTCCAGAGCTCGACGCTGAAGGACGATGAGACAGGCGAGGCCTTCCATATCCAGCAGGCCAACCAGATCCGCGCCTACCGCGAGGCCTGGAAAGAGGCCGGTCATCAGCGCGAACCGCGCGTTTCCGTCAGCCGCAGCATCTTCGCGCTGGTGAACGATCGCGACCGCAGCTATTTCGGCTACGGTAATGAGGGGCAGGACAAGATCGGCTTCATAGATGAAAACACCAGGGCAATCTTCGGCCGTTCCTACGCCGCCGAGCCCGATGCCCTCATCGAGGAACTGAAGAAGGACGAGGCGATTGCCGAGGCCGATACGCTGCTGCTCACCGTGCCCAACCAGCTCGGCGTGGAATACAATGCCCACGTCATCGAATCGATCCTGAAATATATCGCCCCTGCGCTCGGCTGGCGGTGATGACATTGCGCGACGGCGTCATGCCGTCGCCGTTTCTCTGGTGTTCCGCACCACCATCAGCCCGGCAATGCTGACAAGAACGATGGCCGTGGCGTAGATATCCGTCGTTGCGCCATAGCCGATCGATTTGACGAGGAAGCCGGCAAGGATCGCCGGCAGGCTGAAGGCGAGATAGCTCTGGATGTAGAAGGCAGACAGCAGTCCGGCCCGTTCTTCAGGCTTGGCAAGCGGCATGATCGTCCCGATGGAGCCGAGGAAGTTGGTGCCGAAACCGGCGCCAGTGAAAACCGTCCCGATCAGCAGCAGCGGCACGTTGGCGAGATGCACACCCGCCACGACTGTCAGAATGCCGAGCGTCTGTGCGCTCACGCCGAAGGCGAGATTGGCCTTCGGGCTGCGGCTGCGGCGCAGGAAGACGGCAATTGCGCCTGACAGCATCAGCGCAGCAACGACCGCCCCGCCCGTCAGCGGTGCACGGCTGCCTGTGGTGGAGGCGACCAGCGAAGGCACGAGCGACAGGTAAAAGCCGCCGAGCGTCCAGTTGGCAATATTGATTGGCGTGATCATCGACAGCGGCCGCTTGACCCGTTGCGGAATGGAAATGCTGGGCTTCAACGATCCGAGGAAGCCAGGCCGCGTGCCGCCCGTCTCCCGCGTCAACCACAGCGCAATGGCCTGCACCACAAAGGCGGCAAGCAGCAGGGCATAGACGAGATGCAGCGGCTCCGGCCCATACTGGATCAGCGCGCTGGTACCGATTGCTCCGATAGCCATGCCGGAGAGCGGCGCGATCGAGTTGACGATCTGCCCTTTGGTCCTGTTGATATCGACCAGGGCGGCGCCGAGCGAAGCACCGGCTATACCAGTGGCGATACCCTGGACGATGCGTGCCGCGATCAGCCATTCCGGCCCGCTGGCGATGGAAAACAGCGCCATGGCAAGGATTTCGAGGAGCAGTGCGCCGAAGATCACCGGTCGCCGCCCGAGATGATCCGAGATTGAGCCGGCAATCAGCAATGCTCCAAGCAGCGCGAAGGCGTATACTGCGAAGATGACGGTGATGAGGACGGGAGAGACGGCAAAGGCTTCCTGATAGATCCGATAGAGCGGCGTCGGCGCTGCCGATGCGCCGAAGAAGAAGGCAAGCGTCAGAGCATGGAAGCCCATCGGTGACGAATTCTTGATGGATTCGGGAGCGGCGACCATCTATAAGTCCCTTAAAGCTAAATCATTGCGTTAGCTTTATCTAGATGAGGCGGCGCCTAAAGGCAAATAAGTTGCGTTAATGGATCGATGAAAGTTTCTGAACTGTTGGCGCTGAAGCATGTCGCGCAAAACTGTGCAGTGGTTTTGGGACAACGACATACGTAAAAAGGACCTGAAGCGTGGTAGGCGAATCCGAAAGATCGCCGCACGGTTCAGGGCGGAGAAAGTTGGGTTCGTGATGGCAGTGAAAGAGAATATCCGTCCGGGCGGCAGAAGCGCCCGCGTCCAGGCCTCGGTGCATGCGGCAGTCCGCCAACTGCTGGAAGAGATGAGCCGCGCGGAGATCACCGTTCCGCTGATTGCGACGCACGCCGGTGTCACGCCCTCCACCATCTACCGCCGCTGGGGCGATCTGCAGGAATTGCTGGCCGACGTTGCCGTCGAGCGTCTGCGTCCGGACATGGAGCCGGTCGATACTGGCAATGCTGCCGACGATCTGGAAGCCTGGGCCGAGCAATATGCGGAGGAAATGTCCTCCGGCCCCGGTCGTGAATATGTCCGTGACGTGCTCGCAGCCCAAACCTGCGATAATGCCAATAAATGCTGCAACTTCACGCGCCAGCAGATCGAGACGATCGCCGGGCGGGCAGAGGAGAGGGGCGAGGCCTTCCCCGATGTCGATGCGGTGATGGATCGCGTGGTCGCCCCCATTATGTACCGCATCCTGTTCGGCGATGTCCCGACTGCCGCTCACGTGCGGGAGCTTGTCGGCCACGTCTTCGACCGCCGCAAGGCGGCCTGAACTTCACTCGGCGGCAGCGCGCTTCAAGCCGGAAATCTGCGTGATATAGGCGCGCAATGCGGCCGGGCGGACCGGCTTGTGCTGAACGGCAATGCCATGCTTTTCCGCCTCGGCCCGCACTTCCGGTGTCCGGTCGGCGGTAACGAGCAGGGCCGGAATATCGATGTCGAAATGCTGCCGCAGGTGCAGGATCGCCGCCACGCCGGTCCCGTCGGCAAGATGATAGTCGGCGATGACAAGATCGGGTGGCCGCCGCATCGAAAGCGCCTGGACAGCCGAAAGCGAATCCACCACTTGCGTATCGCAACCCCATCCGTCGATCAGAAGCCGCATGCCTTCGAGGATCTTCGGTTCGTTGTCGATACAGAGGATGCGCAATCCCTTCAGCGGTTCGGTCGTGCGGTCGACGGGAAGCACGGCTGCTGCGGCTTCCGCGCTCTTCGAAACATCGAGCGGCATGAGGATGCGGAATTCCGTGCCTTTGCCATGCGTCGAGTGAAGCTCGACCTTATGATTGAGCACACGGGCGATACGGTCGACGATGGAGAGGCCGAGCCCGAGGCCCGACGCGGTCTTGGCGCCTTCATCCAGCCGCGCGAATTCCTTGAACACAGTCCGGAATTTCGAAGGCGGAATGCCGATGCCGGAATCCATCACCTGGATCATCACTTGATTGCCACGTCGCCTTACCCCGACCAGCACCTTGCCACTAACCGTATATTTGATCGCGTTGGAGACAAGATTCTGCACCAGTCGCCGCAGCAGGTTCGGGTCGGAGCGCACCCGCAGCGAGGTCGGCATAACCTTGAGCTTCAGTTTCTTCTCCCGGGCGACCGGCGCAAAGTCGGTTTCGATCCGCTTGAGCAGATCGGCGAGTGGCACGGATGCCAGCCGCGGCCGCATGGCGCCGGTATCGAGCCGTGAAATATCGAGCACGGCGCCGAGAATGCTCTCGACCGATTCCAGCGCGGAATCGATATTGCGCACGATCGGGCTGTTTTCCGATTGCGCCATACGCTCGACAAGTGCGGAGGAATAAAGCCGGGCGGCATTGAGTGGCTGCAGAATGTCGTGGCCGGCAGCGGCAAAGAAGCGGGTCTTGCCGATATTGGCTTCGTCCGCCGCAGCCCGCGCCTCGCCAAGTTCCCGGTTGACGCGGGTAAGCTCCGCGGTTCGCTCCACGACACGTTGTTCCAGCGTCTCGTTTGCCTGCTTCAACGCCCGGTCGGCGGTCACACGCTGGGTGATGTCGGTAAAGGTCGCGACGATACCCTTGTCCGGMATGGCGTTGGAGCGCACTTCGATGATGTGCTCGCCGCCGCCGAGCACCAGCGAGAAGGGCTTGTCGAGTGTCAGGAAGTGCCGCACGGCCTGTGACTGGTCGCCGGGCGCGATATCGCCACGCTGACTGAGGATATTGACGATCTCCGACAGTGGAAAACCGACCTGGCCGGCATTTTCCGGCAGGTCCAGCAATTGCCGGAAACGCCGGTTCCAGATCGTCAGGCGGTTGGAACTGTCGAAGACCGCGATGCCCTGGTCCATCTGCGAAAGCGCGGTCTGCAGCATGTCCTGATTATATTGCAGCGCTTCGCTCGCCTGATCGAGCAGCCAGGCCGTATCCGAGGACGCATCCTCGATCTTCTGCAGGATCAGAGACAGCACCAGCCGCGCCGAGGAGGATCCGATGGCGCTGCCGAGAAGCTGCTCGGTGAAATGGATGAGCGCCATGTCGGCCGGCTGGTCGTCCTCCAGCTTGCGCCCGGACGTCTGCTCGTAGGTCGCAAGCGAACGCTGCATGCGCTCCTCGCCGAGGTAGCGGGCGATGGCCGTCTTGAGATCGCCGACGCTGATGCGGGTCTTCCAGCCGCGGGTCGCAAATTGCGAGCGCGAATGCCGCTTCACGAAGATGCCGGCCTGGATGCGTTCCAGCGGTTTGGCGTTGCGCGTCAGCGATCCGACGATGAAGGCGGCAGTGTTGACGAGCAGGCTCATCGCTGTCGCATTCACAAGCGCATCGGCATCCGGCCCCGTGAAGAGCGTCGTGCCGGGAAAGATGAAGCCGAGGAAACTGCTTGCCACATAGGAATAATCCGGGCCGCCGAGCGAAGGCAGAAACAGCAGGTAGACCCAGATGATAATGCCGGACGATAGGCCGAGGATGGCGCCGCGCGCATTCGCCCGCCGCCAGATCATGCCGCCGAAGAGGGCGGGTGCAATCTGCGCGATGGCAGCAAAGGAGAGCAGGCCGATCGAAGCAAGCCCTGCCGTGCTGTCCGTCGAGCGGTAATAGGCATAACCCAGCAGCAGCACGGCGAAGATCGCGCTGCGGCGGATATTGAGCAGGCTCTTTGCGAAGTCGTCACGCTGGCTCGCAAGACCCGCGAGCTTCCGGCGCAGGAAGAACGGCATGACGATGTCGTTCGACACCATGATGGAAAGCGCCACGGAATCGACGATCACCATGGCGGTCGCCGCCGAAAAGCCGCCGATGAAAGTGATCAGCGAGACAACCGGCATTTGCCCTGCAAGTGGCAGGGTAAGAACATAAAGATCGGCATTGCCGTTGCCGCCGAAGACGAGCAGCCCGCCGATCGCAACCGGCAGCACGAAGAGATTGATGACGATCAGATAGAGCGGGAAGAGAAAGCCGGCGAGCCGAAGCTGCTTGGCCGTGCGGTTTTCGACGACGGTCACATGGAACTGGCGCGGCAGCATGATGATGGCGAAGGCAGAGAGCAGCGTCAGCGTGATCCAGCGGCTGAGCGGGGTCTGATAGTCGAGAGCGGCGGTGACCAGGGCGTTCTCCGAACCCTTCTGCCACAGGTCGCTTGGCCCGTCGAACAGGAACCAGATGACGCAGACGCCAGCCGTCAGGAAGGCGACGAGCTTCACCACTGATTCCATCGATACCGCGAGGATCAGCCCGTCCTGATGTTCGGTTGCATCCGTATGGCGGGTACCGAACATGATGGCGAAACAGGTCAGCACCAGGGTGACGATCAGCGGCAGGTCGAGGAAATAGAGGTTGCCGCTGCCGATGCCATAGTCGGACGGATTGACCATGGCCGTGACCGTCGCCGAAATGGATTTCAGCTGCAGTGCGATATAGGGAATGGTGCCGATCAGGCAGATCAGCGCCACGATGGTCGCAACAGTGGAATTCTTGCCGTAGCGTGCGGCAATGAAATCGGCGACGGAGGTCAGCTTCTCGGCCTTTGCAAGTTCGATGATTCGCTTGAGCAGCGGCATGCCGAGTGTGAAGACGAGGATCGGCCCGATATAGATGCCGGCGAATTCCAGCCCGTTATGGGCTGCAAGACCGACGCCGCCGAAATAGGTCCAGGAGGTGCAGTAGATCGCCAGGCTGAGTGCATAGACCACGGGCCGGCCGCCTTCCGGCACGCCGAACTTCCGGCTCCGTCGGTCGCCGTAGCTTGCTACCGCGAAAAGCAGCAGAAGATAACCCAAGGCAAACGCAAATATGACCCAGCCTGGAAGCATTGACCCTCCGCCGACGGACAATCCGCCGTCCTCCCGGAACAGTCCGAGATTAGGGCAATTCAGCAGGTTTGAAAATTCCCGCGGCCTTGGTCTTAAGTTCTACGTGGATGGGGGCAGTGTCCGAATATTTCCAATTGCCGATTGATTAATTGAGATGAAGGTGTAGCTAATGAAAACAACGGCATGTCTTTGAAAATGCATCAAGGGGAGACAGATCGGATGCTCAATGAGTTCAAAGCTTTCATCGCCCGCGGCAATGTCATGGATCTCGCAGTCGGTGTTATCATCGGCGGCGCCTTCGGCGGCATCGTCAAGTCGCTGGTCGACGATATCATCATGCCGATCGTCGGGGCGGTTTTCGGCGGTTTCGACTTCTCCAACTACTTCATTCCACTGTCGAAGGATGTCAATGCGCCAGCCCTTACCGCAGCCCGCGCGCAGGGTGCCGTTTTCGCCTACGGTAGTTTCATTACAGTCCTCATCAATTTCCTGATACTCGCTTGGATCATCTTCCTGATGGTCAAGGGCGTGAACAAGCTGCGCGAGCAGGTCGAACGCAAGGAAAAGGAAGCACCGGCAGAGCTGCCCGCACCGACGGCCGACGTCCAGCTTCTGACCGAAATCCGCGATCTTCTCGCCAAGCGTCCGACGGTTTGATCCGAATTGGGGCCCGTCCATTCCGGCGGGCTCATCCATCACGAAAATCGATATGCCATCACGCATTGTCATAGGATTTGCGCCCGCAAATCCGTTATGAAGGCGTGAACTGGAGATATGCATGTCGATTGTAAGCAGCCTCAGCCCGCGCGCCGTCGCAGCGCCAGAAAGCGGGATCGTCGAAGTCGTCAATTACGCCCGTGGCCGTGAAGGCCTTCTGCCGCTCTGGGTTGGCGAAGGCGATCTTCCCACGCCCGATTTCATCAATCAGGCCGCCATGCAGTCGCTCGCCGCCGGCGAAACCTTTTATACTTGGCAGCGCGGCATCCCCGAGCTGCGCCAGGCGCTCTCCGATTATTACGCCAGACATTTCGGCATCCGTCTTCCGGTTGAGCATTTCTATGTGACCGGTTCGGGCATGCAGGCGATCCAGATCGCCGTCCAGGCAATAACCTCACCCGGCGATGAACTTGTCTATCTGACGCCCGCCTGGCCGAACATTGCCGCAGCGCTTGAGATCGCCGGCGCCCGCTCCATCGGGGTCGAGCTGCAGTTCGAAGGTGGCACCTGGGCGGTCGATCTCAACCGTATCGAGGCGGCCATCACCCCGAAGACCCATGGCCTCTTCGTCAACACCCCGTCGAACCCGACCGGCTGGACCGCGACGAAGAAGGATCTGGCCGATATCCTGGCACTGGCGCGCAAGCATGATCTCTGGATCATGGCCGATGAGATCTATGCGCGTTATTTCTATGCTGGCGGCCGCGCGCCGTCCTTCCTCGACGTCATGGAGCCCGGCGACAAGATCATCTTCGTCAATTCCTTCTCCAAGAACTGGTCCATGACCGGTTGGCGCGTCGGCTGGATCGTCGCGCCGCCGGAAACCGGGCAGGTGCTGGAAAACCTGATCCAGTATTCGACCTCGGGCGTCGCACAGTTCATGCAGAAAGGCGCGGTCGCGGCGCTCAACGAAGGAGACGCCTTCGTGCAGTCGAATATCGACAAGGCAACCCGCTCCCGCGATATCCTCTGCGATGCGCTGATTGCCACCAACCGCGTCCAGACGCTGAAACCCGATGGCGCGCTCTATGCCTTCCTCAAGATCGACGGCGTGACCGACAGCCGGAAGACTGCGATCGACATTGTCGACAAGACCGGCGTCGGGCTTGCACCCGGTACGGCCTTCGGACCGGGCGGTGAGCTTTTCCTGCGCGCCTGCTTCCTGCGCGATCCGGCTCAGGTGATAGTCGCGGCCGAGCGGCTCTGCGACTATATCCTGAAGCTCTAGGCGGAACGGCGTAGCGCTTCCGGTAGCACCGGTAGCAGCGTCACATTCCGACCCTCAACGATGATGACTTCGCCGTCTCTCAGCGGCTGAAAGGGCGTGCCGGCTTCTTCAAGGAAGTTGACGGTCTTTTCGGCAGCTTCGGCCTCATCATGGGCCGAGCGATAGTGGGGGACGATGGAGAAATCGACGAGTCCAAGCCCGTCCCACAGGATCGCCTCGTCATAATCAGGCGCGAGCTGCTGCGGATCATCCATGATGTCGATACCATCAAGCGAGGGTGCCGCAACGACTGCTCCAGCGCTGAAGCCGCCATAGACGAGTGCATCCTTGCGCAGCAATTCCGCTATGATGCGATCAAAGCCGCTCTGCCGCATGGCCCGCCGCAGGAGAAAAGCATTGCCGCCGACAGCCCAGACGAAGTCGAAGCGAGCAAGCGCCTTTTCCAATGCATGCGGCTGTCCGAAATAGTGCCGCAGGTCGAGTTCTTCCGGCTCGATCCCCCAATCKGCAAGATCTGCCTTGGGATCGTAGATATTGGCCTCATAGGCGAGCCGCGCCTCGGCCGGAACGAAGTCCAGCGCATTCTGGATGACGGCCGCGCGCCTTCCGCCCTTGAGGAGTTTCTTCAGCCGGGCGGCACTTGCGCCGAGCCGATAGGATGACAGGTAGAGCCTCATCGATGCCGCTCCCCGTTTTGGAGAAGCAGGTCACGAACCGGCATTGCGAGAAGGTCTTGTGCCACGAGAAGTCCTTTGCGTGAGGCGGACATCGGGGCAGAAACAGAAAACCCCGCGCGTGTCCGGCGGGGTTGGGTCGGGTGTAGTGAACAGTTTCAGGTCACAAGCCGACGCCCCCACCGCAAAGGGTGGTCGTCATGCCCATCGTCATAGYCTGAAACGCGAGGTTGCTCATGCCGCTAATTTGCCCCGCCGCGTGCGTGATGTCAACGAGCCCAAAAAGAGGGGTCGCGAGCCGGTTTCGTCCCAAAAACGGCTGGTCGATAAAATTGTAGCAAAGCCCGAAATCCGCCTCTAACCACGTCCCCAAACATACCGGCCGCAAAGGCTTTCCGAGGCTGTTTGATAACAAAATCGGAAGGGAAAAAGCCGTTCTGATGCTCCCGAAAAAAGATAAAACAGGGAATGCAGACATGGCGGTTCTGGTAACAGGTGGGGCTGGATATATCGGCAGCCACATGGTGTGGACGCTGCTCGATGCCGGTGAAGATGTCGTCGTGCTCGACCGGCTTTCTACCGGTTTTCGTTGGGCCGTGGCGCCGGCCGCGCGCTTCTATCTCGGCGATGTCGCCGATCCCGACATTTTGAAGAAGATCTTCATCGAAAACGATATCGAGGCGATCATCCATTTCGCCGGCTCCGCCGTCGTTCCTGTATCGGTTGCCGATCCGCTCTCCTATTACGACAATAACTCGGGCAAGACGCGTGTGCTGCTGAGCGCCGCGATCAAGGCCGGCATCCGCAACTTCGTCTTCTCCTCGACGGCCGCCGTCTACGGCCAGCAGAAGAGCTCTGCTCCGGTGAAGGAAACGKCGCCGCTCAATCCGGAAAATCCYTACGGCCAGTCGAAGCTGATGACTKAAATGATGCTGCGTGACGCCGCCGCCGCCTATGACTTCGGCTATGTGGCGTTGCGTTACTTCAACGTCGCAGGCGCCGATCCGCAGCTGCGCACCGGCCAGTCGACCTCAGGCGCGACCCATCTCATCAAGGTCGCCTGTGAGGCCGCACTCGGAAAGCGCGACAGCATCGCCGTCTATGGCTTCGACTACCCGACCCATGACGGCACCGGCGTACGCGACTACATCCATGTGAGCGATTTGACAGCGGCGCATTTGAAGGCGCTCCAGCATCTGCGCCAGGGTAGGGGGCCACTTGTCGCCAACTGCGGCTATGGCAGCGGCTATTCCGTGCTCGATGTGTTGAACATGGTCACCCGCTTGAACGGTCACTCCTTCAAGATCAACATGGCGCCGCGCCGACCGGGCGATGCGGCAAGCGTCGTCGCCGATGCGACGCTTGCCCGCCGCGTCCTGGACTGGGCGCCGAAACACGACTCGCTGGAAACCATCGTGCGCAGCTCGCTCGACTGGGAACTCTTCCTGATGAACAAGAGTGTCGACGATCTGCACAGCATTCATCGCGCGCTGGCTGCAGCCTCCTTCTGAGCTGCAACCGAACATTTACCATCCCGGCGTAGATGTGGGTGGCTGACGTTACGTGAATAAGGAATAGTCAAACTTTCTCTGGCTCGCTTCAGCCAAGGGAAAAGGGATCATGAAGAACTTCATAGCCTCATTGCGGCTGCAAAAAGATAATCCGAAGTTTCTGGTGGCGCAGTTCAAAGCTCTGTCATCGCAGATTCCGATTCTGTACGTTCTTCTTGTCATCAACGCGCTGGCAGTGGCCATCACCCACATCAAGTCGGCGCCTCTTTGGCTTTCGCTCTACATTCCCGTCGGCCTCAGCATCGTCTGCGTCTTCCGCCTGTGCTGGTGGGAGATCTGTGGCAAGGAAAACGTCACGCCGGAGCGTGCGTTACGGCTGATGAAGGTGACCCAGGTAGGCGCCACGATCCTGACGATCGGCTTCGGCGGCTGGGCCGTCGCGCTCTATCAGTATGGCGATGCCTCACAGCAGGGCCAGATCGCCTATTTCCTCGTCGTAACCGGTATCTCCTGCGTCTTCTGTCTGATGCATCTGCCGCTCGCCGCGGCGATCACCACGGTCATCACCTTCACTGCCATGGTCGTGACCTTCCTCTTTTCCGGCAATCCGGTTTTCGTGGCCACGGCGGTCAGCGGCTTGTTTCTCGTGCTGCCGTTCCTGCGCGTCATCAACAGCTACTTCCAGAATTTCACCCATCTGGTGCGGCTTGCCGAGGAGCTGAAGGAGAAGCAGGCAGAAGCCGAGGAACTGAACCTCGTCAACAGCCGCAATGCGCTGCAGGATCAGTTGACCGGTCTCGCCAACCGCCGCAGCTTCTTCCTGTCGCTCGAAAAGATGCTGCTGGAGCATCCGACTTCGCCGCCTGTCATCGGCATCATCGATCTCGATGGCTTCAAGCCGGTCAATGATGTCTTCGGCCATTCGGCCGGCGACCTCGTATTGAAGGAAACGGCGCGCCGCTTCGTCGCGCTGTTGGGTGATCAGGGCATCGTCTCGCGCCTTGGCGGCGATGAATTCGGCATCATCTTCCCCTCCGATATGACGCTCAGGGCCGTCTCCGACCTCGGCCTGGCGCTATGTGCAGCCGTCCGTGAGCCCTTCGACATTCCGGACGGTTCGGTGCGCGTTTCCGGCTCCTGCGGCATCGTCTATCCTGACGCGGGCGAATACACTGCCGAAGATCTCTACGAGAAGGCGGATTTCGCGCTCTATCAGGTCAAGAGCAAGCGCACCGGCGGTGTGGAATTCTTCTCGCCGGAACACGAAAAGATCCTGACGCAACGCTACCTGATCGAGCTGGAGCTGCAGGCTGACAATTTCGCCAAGGAGTTGAAGCTCGAATATCAGCCGATCATGGAGCTGCGCAGCGGCCGCGTTGTCGGCTTTGAGGCGCTTGCGCGCTGGGATAGCGCCCGCTTCGGCCGCATCAGCCCGGATGCCTTTATTCCGGCTGCCGAACGTACCGCCGTGATCGGCCGCATGACGCGCATCCTCTTCAGCCAGGCGCTCGACGCACTGAAGATCATGCCGGCCCATCTGCGCGTGTCCTTCAACCTGTCMGCCCGCGATATCTGCGACCACGAAACTTCGATGGCCCTGCTTGCCATGATCAATCGATCCGGTGTCGATCCCAAACGCATCGAGTTCGAGATCACCGAGACGGCGCTTCTCTCCGATTTCGACACAGCCGATCAGGTGATCGGCGTGCTGCGTGCTGCCGGTATCTCGATTGCGCTCGACGATTTCGGCACCGGTTATTCCAGCTTGAGCCACATCCATCGCCTCGCCTTCGACAAGTTGAAGATCGACAAGGCCTTCGTCATGAATTTCGATCGCGATGCGCGTTGCATGAACATCACCCGCTCTGTCGCCAATCTCTGCCAGAACCTCGGCATTGCCTCCGTCGCGGAAGGTGTCGAAAGCGAGGATGTGGCGGAGGCGCTGAAGGGCCTCGGCGTGCGGCTGGCGCAAGGCTATTACTTCTCCCGGCCGCTGCCGCTGGAGCTGGCGATCGACTACGCGATGCGGTGCGATGTCGCCGTTTCGCAGTCCCTCTCGGCCTGATTGATCAGCCAGCCACTGGAACCCCGGCTCAACCCCGTCTATTCCTAGGGCAGGAGCGAGGTGGACCATGGACAAAAGCAATCAGAACGAAGTCATCGTTGAACGACGTGGTACGGCAGGTCTTATCCGGCTGAACCGAACAAAGGCGCTGAACAGCCTGACCATCCCGATGGTGCGCGCAATTGCCGCCGCACTTGATGATTTCGCCGGCGACCAATCCGTGGCGAGCGTCGTCGTGATGGGCGAGGGCGAACGCGGCTTCTGCGCCGGCGGCGATATCCGCGCCATTCACCTAAGCGGGCGCGCCGGCGACGGCTTGGCGGAAACGTTCTGGCGCGAGGAATTTCGCCTCAATCACCGTATCGCCAATTATCCGAAGCCCTATGTGGCGTTGATGGATGGCATCACCATGGGCGGCGGCGTCGGCCTTTCCAGCCACGGCGGCCACCGTATCGTCACCGAGCGCACCCGCCTTGCCATGCCGGAAACGGGCATCGGCTATTTTCCCGATGTCGGTGCCACTTGGCTGCTGCCTCACATGCCGGGCGAAAGCGGTACATGGATGKCCCTGACGGGGCTGGATATCAATGGCGCCGATGCCATCCATGCTGGACTTGCTGATTTCTACATGCCCTTCTCGCGTCTGGAAGAGGCAGTCCAGCGTCTCTCGGATCTGCCTTTGGGAAGCTCGTCAGACGATGTCGACGCGGCGCTGCGCAATCTATCGGATCAGCCGGGCGAAGGCAGGCTGCAGGCCAATGCCACGATGATCGACCGCGCCTTCCGCTTCAGCCGTGTCGAGGACATCGCGTTGGCCCTCGCTCAGGAAGAGGGCGAGTTCGCAGCCGAAACCCGTCGCGTGATGCTCACACGCTCGCCGACCAGCCTCAAGCTCACCTTGCGGCTGCTGAGAGCCGGCCGCCAGAGCCGTACGCTCGGCGAATGCCTGGCCCGTGAGCTCAGCGCCTGCATGCAGATCCTGCATGGTGCGGATTTCTACGAAGGCGTCCGTGCGGCTGTTATCGACAAGGACCGTAATCCGAAATGGTCGCCGCCGGCAATCGCCCTGGTCAACGATGAAATGATCGGCCGTTTCTTCGAACCCGCCAAGCCACCGCTCGCGCTTTAGCGCCATCTGGTCAGGAGAGGCTCTAACGCCACATGCCGCGCATGCGTGCACCGACATCGATGCGCACCTGCCGCGCCTGCTGGGCCGCCGCCGTTTCCGCTTTGGCCTGCGGCCAGCCGCAGACCTCGAAGAACTGCAGCAGCGTCGCGGGAATGAAGCGGCTGCGTGACGCATAGACGTGCCGGTCGCCCTGCGAGTTCTGCCCATAGGTGAAAAAGCGTTGCGGCACGACGAGATCGAGGCTGTCCTTGGCGCGTGTCATCGCCACATAGAGCAGCCGCCGCTCCTCCTCTATTTCTGCCGTCGTGCCGACAGCGAGATCCGAGGGGATGCAGCCATCGATGACGTTCAGCATGAAGACCTTGGTCCATTCCTGTCCCTTGGCCGAATGGATGGTCGAGAGGATGAGATAGTCCTCGTCGAGCAGCGGCACGCCCGCCTGATCCGAGGTTGCGTCGGGCGGATCGAGCGTCAGTTCCGTCAGGAAGCGCTCGCGCGAAGCATAACCGCCGGCGATCTGCTCGAGCTGCACGAGATCGGCAAGCCGGGCGCTCGCATCCTCATGCAGCCTTTCAAGATGCGGCTCATACCATTTCCGCACCAGTTCGATCTCGGCAGGCCAGCCGGCCTTGCCGGTCTTCAGTTCCTGCATGGTGGACACGAACGAGGTCCAGTCGTCGCCCGAGCGCGGCGGCGCAGGCATGGTGGCGAGCGCCGTCACCGGGCTTGGGCCTTCTGCCATATGGTCCAGCACCTTCTGTGCCGTGGAAGGCCCGACCCCCGGCAGGATCTGCATCAGCCGAAAGCCCGCCACCCGGTCGCGCGGGTTCTGGGCAAAGCGTAATGCCGCCAGCATGTCTTTCACATGCGCGCTATCGAGGAATTTCAGCCCCCCGAACTTCACGAAGGGAATGTTGCGGCGGGTGAGCTCCACTTCCAGAGCGCCGCTATGGTGCGAGGCGCGGAAGAGGACGGCCTGGCTTTTCAGCTTCACGCCCTCTTCGCGATGGTCGAGAATCTTGTCGGCCACGTAGCGCGCCTGATCATTCTCGTCGCGCACCGTCACCAGCCGCGGCCGCTCCGGCGATTCCCGCTCCGTCCAGAGGTTCTTGGTGAAGCGCTCGGAAGCAAGGTCGATGACGGCGTTCGCCGCCGCAAGGATCGGCTGGGTCGAGCGGTAGTTGCGGTCGAGCGTGACGATATTGGCGGCCGGGCTGAACGACGCCGGAAAATCGAGAATGTTGCGCACTGTGGCCGCGCGGAAGGAATAGATCGACTGCGCATCGTCACCGACAACGGTCAGCCCATGCCCGGTTGGCTTGAGGGCAAGCAGGATCGAGGATTGCAGCCTGTTGGTGTCCTGATATTCGTCGACCAGCACATGGTCGAAGCGGCTGCCGATATCCTCTGATATCAGCGGTTCGGCCACCATCTGCGCCCAGTAGAGCAGCAGGTCGTCATAATCGAGCACGTTCTGGCTCTGCTTTGCCTCGACATAGCAGGCAAACAGCTCGCGAAGCTGCTTTTCCCAGGTCGCGCACCAGGGAAAGGCATCGCGCAGCACCAACGGCAGTTCCGCTTCCGAGTTTACCGCGCGGGAATAGATGGCAAGGCAGRTGCCCTTGGTTGGAAACCGGCTTTCCGTCTTGGAGAAGCCGAGCTCGTGGCGCACGAGGTTCATCAGGTCGGCACTGTCTTCCCGGTCATGGATGGAGAAGGCCGGGTCGAGGCCGATCTGCTCGGCATAATCGCGCAGCAGTCGTGCGCCTATGCCGTGAAACGTGCCACTCCAGGCCAGCGCATCTGCCATCATGCCGGAATTCTTGCCAAGGACCTCGCCGCAGATGCGCTCGACGCGCCGGCCCATTTCGGCAGCCGCCCGACGGGAAAAGGTCATCAGCAGGATGCGGCGCGGATCAGCACCCTTGAGGATCAGATGTGCTACGCGATGGGCAAGCGTATTCGTCTTGCCGGAGCCGGCGCCGGCAATGATAAGCAGCGGCCCCGCAATATGGCTGCCTTCGATGAGCGTGCCGTGCTCGACGGCCAAACGCTGCTGGGGGTTGAGCTTTTCGAGATACATCCAGCGGTCCGGTTGGCTCTCGCCGGAGAATCACCAGCGCGAGTGTTAGACGTTCCTTGAATGTTCTTGATTGCCGCTCCTGTCAAGCAGGCACGGGCTACCATTCACGACACCATCGGCCCGAAAATCGAGTTCGTTTTCGGAAAGCCAGATGCATCGGCCAATAGAGGTAGAGGGTCCTTTATGCGTCCAAATGGACGCACGGCGCTACTACGGAAAATCCGGCACGATCTGGCGCCGCACCAGCTTCAGGCTGCGGTCGGGCTGGAGTATGTAGGTTTCGTAAACGTGCTGGCCCTGCTGATCGTAGAAGTCGTTATGGACGACACTGCCGATCGGCGATTTCGTCAGCTTCGTGCGCGGCTGGCCGCCATAGGTGATGCTGCCGGGAATAGGCTCCAGCGCCGGCGCGTCAGCAGCCGAACAACCCGCCAGAAGAGCGGCGGCAAAAAGGGCCGGCAACTGAGCTTTCATCATCGTCTCCTCCAGCCGCAATCGCACAAAGCGGCTGCAAGACCATCAAGATCCAGGCGCCACCATACTCTCAACTTTGCTTCCAGCCAGCAGCGGCTGGCAACAAACGTCGTCTTCCGGCGTTAAGTCTGTATTAGCCAATGTCAGGAACGATCATGGTACTGCGCTTTCAAAGCTCGTTAGTCCACGAGGAAGCCTGCATGCAAGGCCACAACGCGGCTGCTACGCGCGCGTCCGTGGAAAGCGCCCTGCATGCCGCAGCCGACCTCGATGCGGCCGAAATTGTCGTCTCGACCCTCGGCTCCTACGTCATTCTCGAAGGTTTCGTGCGCAGGAAGGGCGATAGTGAGCGGGCACTGGCGATTGCCGAGGATATCGTCGGAAGCGGTTATGTGCATTGCCGCATGCTGCTCAGATAAATCACGTCTTCCCACAGGTATTCTCAAGGAACCAACTCCCCGTCTCGTGTGTTGAAATGCTGGATTTCAATGCTGGAGACAACAATGCAAACGCTGATACGCCTCTGGACCGCGGTCCTTCTTCTCGGATGCGGCGCCTTTGCCGGGTCCGCTTATGCTTCCCTTGAACCAGATACGAATTATTCGGTCTTGCCGAAGGACGAAATAGCGCTGAACGAATATACCAACGCCTCGCTCTGCGAGCCGTCTGCACCGCACTATCTGCCGTCCTTCATCCGCACGGCAGATGGCACAATCATCGGTGTTGGCTATATTCAAGTCGGTGACGAGAATACTTCTGACTGCTGATGGTATATTTGAAATTCCTGTCAGACGAGGCTCGTCTGTAGTCTCCCGTAGAGGGTGACGAGCCTCTAACCATCATCATGATGGCTGGCGTCGTTCTATTGATGAACGGATGAACGGCGCAATGCCTTTTGAGACAAAGCCCCGCACGAGCTCCATGCAGGGTTAAGTGAAAATTAAGCATTGCTCCGTTTCGGAACGGATCCGGCTTTTGCTGTCCGGTGTCGCCGCCGAAAGCTTAATGCACTTTAAGCTTTGCTTCCTCGKCCGCCGCCATGAACTCGGCGCGTGCTTCCTCGACGGTCTTGCGGCCATCAAGCGCGGCGCGGCAGGCGCTGCGTGCCTTCAGATATTTCAATCCGCGTGCGGCAGGCCAGAGCTCGGTAAGGCAGGCCAAGGCATCGAACGGTCCGTTAACCGTGCGTGCTCCCGCATCATCGAAACCTACCTTGATCGGACCATTCCATCGTTCAGTCGCCATCGATGCTCCTCCAGCATGTCTCGATAGAAACATTGAATGAAGCCTTCGAGTTCCCTCTGCGAAGACTCCAGAATGCTAATATTCTAACGAGATTTTCGCCGACAGCAATGGCGACCGATTGGGACGGTGCATAATGACTTCGGAGGAGAAACTGGTGCTGCCGAGTGGGATTGAACCACCGACCTCACCCTTACCAAGGGTGTGCTCTACCACTGAGCTACGGCAGCAGGACCAGACGCGTGAAGCGGAAACGCTCAATTCGCGTGAACGGGGCGGCTATTGCCACAGCTTCGGCAGGAGTGCAAGCCGCAAATTCCAACTTCTCTGGGAATAACGTCCCGCCCACTTTTGGATTGGCGCGAATTCGGTTAATTCTGGGGCATGAACGAAGAGACTGAAAAGGCCCGGCAGAGCCGGAAAGCGGCCATGGAAGCACAAGCGGCATTGCGCCGCGAGCGGGCGGCCGAAAAGCTGAGAGAAAATMTTTCGCGACGCAAACAGCAGGTGCGCGCTCGCCGATCCGGCGAGGCGGACGAGGCGAATGGGCTGCCCGCCGCGAAAATGCCCGCCGCAAAAATGGACGAATCGTAATGTTGCTTGCGCGACGAATTGAAGCGTCGGGGGATTTGCTCTAAACACCCCCACTTCTTGCCTGGCCCCCACAGGCAAAACTTTTGAGGAAAGGCGGGCCTCGCCCGTAAGTGCACATGGATCGTATCAGAATTGTCGGCGGTAATGAGCTTAACGGCATCATTCCGATTTCCGGAGCCAAGAATGCCGCGCTGCCGCTGATGATCKCCTCGCTGCTGACGAGCGATACGCTGACGCTGGAAAACGTTCCGCACCTTGCAGATGTCGAATTGCTGATGCGCATCCTTGGCAATCATGGCGTCGACGTTGCCGTCAACGGCCGCCGCGAGCGTCAGGAAGATTCCTATGCCCGCACGATCCATTTCACCTGCCGCACCATCGTCGATACGACCGCTCCCTACGAGCTGGTTTCGAAGATGCGCGCTTCCTTCTGGGTCATCGGACCGCTCCTGGCGCGCGAAGGCTATTGCCGCGTTTCGCTGCCGGGCGGCTGCGCCATCGGCACGCGCCCGGTCGATCTCTTCATCGAAGGCCTGACCGCGCTCGGCGCGACGATGGAAATCGACGGCGGCTATATCAACGCCCGTGCGCCGCAGGGTGGCCTCATCGGTACGCGCTATACCTTCCCCAAGGTTTCGGTCGGCGCAACGCATGTCATGATGATGGCGGCGACGCTTGCTCGCGGCACGACCGTGATCGGCAATGCTGCCCGCGAGCCCGAGGTGGTTGATYTCGCCAATTGCCTGAACGCCATGGGTGCGAAGGTCTCCGGCGCCGGCACCTCGACAATCACAATCGAGGGCGTCACCTCGCTGTCGGGCGCGCGCCATCGCGTTCTGCCCGATCGTATCGAGACCGGCACCTACGCCATGGCGGTCGCCATGGCCGGCGGCGATGTCGTGCTTGAAAACACCGATGTAGCCTTGCTCGATACGGCGCTGGAAACGCTGCGCCGCGCCGGCGCAGAAATCTCGGCGACCAACAACGGCATGCGCGTCAAGCGCAACGGCGCAGGCATCAGCCCGGTCGATATCGTCACCGATCCCTTCCCGGGCTTCCCGACCGACCTTCAGGCGCAGTTCATGGCGCTGATGACGCGCTCTTCCGGCATCTCGCATGTCACGGAGACCATCTTCGAAAACCGCTTCATGCATGTGCAGGAGCTTGCCCGTCTCGGCGCGAAGATCTCATTGTCTGGCCAGACGGCCAAGATCGAAGGTGTCCAGCGGCTGAAGGGCGCGCCTGTTATGGCGACCGATCTTCGCGCTTCCGTTTCCCTCGTCATCGCCGGCCTTGCCGCCGAAGGCGAGACGACGGTTTCCCGCGTCTACCATCTCGATCGCGGCTTTGAACGGCTCGAAGAAAAGCTGACCCGCTGCGGCGCCATCGTCGAACGCATCAGCGAGTAAGAAAGGGCGCATATGCGCCCTTTATCCCGGTTGCGTATTTGGTCCGAGCGCCTTATCTCCGTTGTCTGACAGATCGCCGCAGGCGCGGCGGCAAGGACATGGGATAGACGCTGGATGACGGACCTGAAGCTTGTTGCGCTCGATGTCGAAGACCTTGCGGTCATTTCTGCGCATATGCAGGACAGCGTCTTTAAGGTGGCCGACATCGACTGGTCGCCGCGCGACAAGCAGTTCGCGATCGCCACCAACCGTTTCGTCTGGGAAGAGGCGGCGCGCAAGCGCAAGGGCTTCGAACGCCGCCGCGCTGCTCTTGTTTTCAAGCGTGTGCTTTCCGTTCGCTCGATCGGCATCGACCGCGCGCGGCGTGATGACGTACTGTCGTTGCTCGCCCTGCGTTTCGAGCAGAGGGGCGAAGGACCGGAAGGCACGCTCGAACTTTCCCTGTCAGGCACGGCTTCCATCGTTCTCGATGTCGAATGCATAGAAGTGCAGCTTGCCGATGTCGGCGGCGCCTGGGAAACGGTTTCCAAGCCGCGCCACCCCGGCACCTGAGCGCAACAGTTTCGAGCAAAGAAGGAATTCCGGCCTTGGCAATCTGGCTCAATCAGGCATCCAACGGTTTCGAACAGCGCTTCGCGGCCTTTCTGACCACCAAACGGGAGGTCTCCGAAGACGTCAACGCGGTGGTACGCGCCATCATCGATGATGTGCGTAGCCGCGGCGACGTCGCTCTCGCCGAATATTCGAAGAAGTTCGATGGCATCGACTACGCCGTCGTGCCGATGCGCGTCAGCGAAAAAGAGATCGACAACGCCGTCGAGGTCGTCCCCTCGGAAGTGCTGGGCGCGCTGAAAGTCGCAGCCCTCCGCATCGAATCGCATCACCGTCGCCAGCTTCCGAAGGACGATATCTACGAGGACGATATGGGCGTCGGTCTCGGCTCGCGTTGGACGGCGATCGAAGCCGTTGGTCTTTATGTACCTGGTGGCACGGCGAGCTATCCGAGTTCGGTGCTGATGAATGCCGTCCCGGCGAAGGTCGCCGGTGTCGAGCGTATCGTTATCGCCGTGCCGGCAACGGGCGGTTCGGTCAATCCGGCGGTGCTGGCGGCGGCCAAGCTTGCGGGCGTCAGCGAGATCTACCGCGTCGGCGGCGCGCAGGCGATTGCCGCGCTTGCCTACGGTACCGCGACCATCGCGCCGGTTGCCAAGATCACCGGCCCCGGCAATGCCTATGTGGCCGCCGCCAAGCGCCATGTCTTTGGCACTGTCGGTATCGACATGATTGCCGGCCCTTCGGAAGTGCTTGTCATCGCCGACAGGGACAACAACCCGGACTGGATCGCCGCCGATCTCTTGGCGCAGGCCGAGCATGACGAGAGCTCGCAGGCGATCCTGATCACCGACGACGAGGAATTCGGCAAGTCGGTCGAAGCCGCCGTCGAACGCCAGTTGAAGATGCTGAACCGTGCGGAAATCGCGGCGGCCAGCTGGCGAGATTTCGGCGCGATCATTCTCGTGTCCGATCTGAAGGATGCAATTCCGCTCGCAAACCGTATCGCCGCCGAACATCTCGAACTCGCCGTCGTCAGTCCYGATTTCTTCGTGGACAGGATCCGCAATGCCGGCGCGATCTTCATCGGCGCACATACACCTGAAGTCATCGGCGATTATGTTGGCGGCTCCAACCATGTGTTGCCGACGGCGCGGTCCGCTCGCTTTTCATCCGGCCTTTCGGTTCTCGATTTCGTCAAGCGCACCTCGATCCTGCGGCTCGGGCCGCAGCAGCTTCGTGATCTCGGGCCGGCTGCGATTGCACTTGCCGTTTCCGAAGGCCTCGATGCACATGCGCGATCGGTTGCGATCCGCCTGAACCTCGAAAGGTGAGGGGATGGGCAGGGACAACTTTCGGCTCTGCGACGTTGTCCTTGACGATTCGATCGGCCGTTCGACGCCTGATGTCGAGCATGAACGGGCGGTGGCAATCTTCGATCTGATCGAGGAAAATTCCTTCGCGCCATCAGGCCATTCCGGCGGGCCTTATCGGCTCAATATCTCGCTGGTCGATTCCAAGCTGGTGTTTTCCATCACCACGGAAAAGGGTGAGGATGTTGCCACGCACATCCTGTCGCTGACACCGTTCCGGCGGATCGTGAAGGATTATTTCATGATCTGCGAGAGCTACTACGAGGCGATCCGTTCCGCCTCGCCGAGTCGCATCGAGGCGATCGACATGGGGCGGCGCGGTATTCATAACGAGGGCTCGCAGACCCTCAAGGACCGGCTCTCCGGCAAGATCGACGTCGATTTCGACACCGCCCGCCGCCTCTTCACGCTGGTCTGCGTGCTCTACTGGCGCGGATGACGGCGATGGAGCCGCACGTCGAAACCGAGGATGGGAAGCGGCCCGGCGCCATTCTCTTCATGTGCGGCCTGAATGTCATCCGCTCGCCGATGGCGGAAGTGATCGCCCGTAGTATTCTGCCGGCCAATACCTACATACGGTCTGCCGGTGTTCGCGCCGGCGAACGCGATCCKTTCGTCGATGTSGTGCTGGAGGAAATCGGCCTTTCGCTCGGCCGCCGCCAGCCGCAGACGCTGGAAGAGCTCGAAGACGATTATTTCGACCTTATCATCACGCTCTCGCCGCCGGCCCATCACGCCGCCCTCGAGCTGACGCGCTCCAGCGCCGTTGATGTCATCTACTGGCCGACCATGGATCCGACCGTTGCGGCCGGCACACGCGAGCAGATATTGGATAGCTATCGCGAGGTTCGTGATCACCTCGCCGGCCTTATCGAGAGCCGGCTACTCAAGAGAAATGGCATCGCCGCGCAATCGGCATGAAACAAAAGATAGAAAGCCCGATCTACGAGGTTCACAAATCCCCGTTGATTGTGTAGTTTCCGCGCAAATTTTGAGGCGCCGTGCGCCTTTTGCCCAACACACAGGAAGAAAACCCTTATATGCCGAAAGAAGAAGTCCTCGAATTCCCGGGTATCGTGACCGAACTTCTGCCGAATGCGACATTCCGCGTGAAGCTTGAAAACGAGCATGAGATCATTGCTCACACTGCTGGCCGCATGCGCAAGAACCGCATCCGTGTTCTCGCCGGCGACAAGGTGCTTGTGGAAATGACGCCCTACGACCTGACGAAGGGCCGCATCACCTACCGCTTCAAGTAAGCTTGGTCTGCCTAGCTCGATAAGMTTCCGCTCCCGCCTGCCGATGGTCGAGGTTCCATGGCGCTGAAATACAAGCTCATTCTGGCCTCGGGCTCGCCCCGCCGCGTCGATCTGCTCAATCAGGCCGGCATCGAGCCTTCGCGTCTGATGCCGATGGATATCGATGAGGCGCCGAAGAAGTCGGAGCATCCGCGCTCGCTCGCCCGTCGCCTATCGGGCGAAAAGGCGGAAGCTGCACTTGCGGCCATCAAGGGCGACATCACCTGGAAGGGCAGCTATATCCTGTCCGCCGATACGGTCGTCGCCGTCGGTCGCCGTATTCTGGGCAAGGCCGAATTCGCCGATGAGGCGTCGAACTCGCTGCACCTGCTCTCCGGGCGCAACCACGTGGTCTATACTGGCATCTGCCTGATCACGCCCGACCGAAAAGTGCGCCAGAAGATCGTCGAGACCAAGGTGCGTTTCAAGCGCCTGTCGAGTTTCGAGATCGAAAACTACATTGCCTCGGGCCAATGGCGGGGCAAGGCCGGCGCTTATGGCATCCAGGGGCTGGCAGGCACCTTCGTGCAGAAAATGGTGGGTTCCTACACCAATGTCGTGGGACTGCCGCTTTATGAGACCATTCTGCTTCTGACCGGCGAGGGCTTTGATGTCCACAGCCGTTGGCCCGAGGGCTGATCTCCTGCTAGAGCTCCGTGCGTCCATTTGGACGCACAAAGGACGCTCCACCTTTTGAATCTACGCATCGGGCTTTCCGAAAATCGGTCCGATTTTCGGGTCGATGCTGTAGGAGGAAACCATGTCTGATGAAATGAAGACTGGCGGCAAGGTCGAGCCGCTGCGCAAGACGCGTCCCTGTCCGGAATGCGGCAAACCGTCGAACCGCGAACACTATCCCTTCTGCTCCAATCGTTGCCGCGAAGTAGATCTGTCGCGCTGGCTGACGGGTTCCTACGCCATTCCCGTGGCGGACGACGAGACGAAGGCGGATTATCCCGACGAGGAAAGCTAGATCAATTCAGCAAAAGTGTGCAGCGGTTTGCGTCCGGAATTGCGCAAAAACAATGAGGTAGAGCATTTCCCGGATTCGAAGAAAAACGGAAGTGCTCGACAGTTTTCCACCGCGAAGCCCTTATTTTTCCTCGCAAATCGCCAAAATCTCCGGGACCGTCAAAAAACTATCATTTGATGCTTGCCATGGACGAACAAGATGCTATAACCCCGCTCGCTTCCGGGGCGCACCAAGGCCCCGACATTCGAAAGCGGAATGTTTTTGTGAAGCAGGTTAGCCCAGGTAGCTCAGTTGGTAGAGCAGCGGATTGAAAATCCGCGTGTCACTGGTTCGATTCCGGTCCTGGGCACCATTAATTCCCGGAAAGCATTGATTTCCCGGTTTTATAGATTCTCTCATATGTTTTGTATCGACCTTTTGACGCTCGCTAGGGCTCTTTCTCACGATGTCGTGGAAAAACTCCGCCGACTCACCCGCGTCCTGCACAGTGATTCCAACTGGTTGGCGATCTGACTCGTTTGGGACGGCGCATGCTATGACTGATATATACAAGCCGCCATACGAATAGCGGGAGAGGTGGGCCAGTCGACATCAGGACTTCACGGGCCCAGACGGTGACGCCATCCTCTGACATCCAACTCGACACCACTACCTCGAACTGAACGACGTGGGATGGAACGGTGGCTTTGCCCTTGGGTGCGGCAGCTGATCATACCGTAACAAACGGGTGGGCGGGTATGGTGCGTGAGGCGTCTCAGCCGGCCGAGGAACACTACGAGAAGCTAGGAGTAGTACGCAAACCGTGCTCGCCCTAGGTTTTGCGGAACAGCATCGGTTTTGCCAGATAGTGAACGACACCTCGCCCCGAGAAGCTTTTTCTCGCGAGGTTTGTAAGGGCTTCATCGAAAGCGAAGCCGTGTTTTGCGAACTTCTCTATCCAATAGGAATTTGGCTGCTCGTTGACATGGTTAAGGCCGCCCTGCCCCACAACGGCCGCCGTTAAGAATATCGAGTTGCTGGCGCTGGCGAGCTTGGAGACAAAGACATCCGCGTGGCGCGGCTCAAGATGTTCAGCCACTTCGCAACATACTGCCAGATCCCAAGGCGAACCTGGAATGGTTGCTGCCGGAACTGTCAGATCGAAAGTCTCGAACGACAAACCCTTGCGAAGCAGATATTTTTTTGCTGCAGCAGAATAGTCTAACCCAAGAACTTTCACGCCTCTTTTATTCAGAGCCTCCATCAGGTGCCTGGGGCCGCAGCCTACGTCCACCACGCTTTTTGGATCTATCTCTTTTACGATCCACTCGCTTATTGCCCTTAACGCTGTTGGCTTCGTCCCTCTCAACTTCATCATAGTAAGACTTTGAATATATATCGCTGCCAAACGTCTTTGCCACGAGTGGCATGATCCAATTTTGTCCCTTGATCATCTGCCGCATTCCCGGTGGTGTTCGCCGTCTAATCGCGTCGTATATCGCAGCGCGCACATCAACCTCCGTACAAAGACCAGGTGAGATTCGGGGCAAAATTCCCTGTAGGCGAAACTCAACTCACAGACAGACGTGACGTGAGTTCTGTAACTGTTTCACATGTGCGTCGCTTTTGGAGCCTCGACTATTGGTGCGGGCATATCAGGCACTGGTTGCATTGCTCACTGTCCAAATTGGTTTTCTACGACGTTTTAACTACGCATGTACTCGGAGTAACCGGCCCTGCCGCTCCGGCGTAAAAATAACGGCATCAGGGCTACGGCACGACGGTCGGCCAGTCCTTTTCTCATTTTTGTCTCTGGCCATCACATCCCGTTGAAAGTCCGGGTGTCGAGCTCGGATTCCGCTTCGGCAAACATCACCAGGCGGAACCTCCCGCCGCCATCGCCGTTTATGGCGAATGGCCCGTCAAACATTCTGGAAAGGTTATCTGAAGCTCTCGCTTGTCACCGCGTCGGTTTCGCTGACGCCGGCGACGACGGAGTCGAGCAAGGTGCGGTTTCATGTGCTGAACCGCGCAACGAAGAACCGTGTCGAAAGCCGCTATGTGGATAGCGTCACGCACAAGCCCGTCGCCGAGAAGGATCAGGTGAAGGGCTATCCGCGTGGCGAGGATGATTATGTCTTGCTTGAGGATGAAGAGATCGAGGAAGTGGGACTGGAAAGCACCCGTACCATCGATATTGACACCTTCGTGCCGCGCGGGTCGATCGATTGGATCTGGTACGACAAGCCGCATTTTTTAGCGCCGGAAGACAAGGTCGGTATAGAAGCTTTCTGTGTGATCCGCGAGGCGATGAAGGCCAGTGATGTCGTCGGCATCGCCCGGCTGGTACTGTACCGGCGAGAGCGCGCCGTTCTCCTGGAGCCGCAGGGCAACGGCATCATTCTCTGGACGCTGCGCTATGGCGACGAAGTGCGCGAACCGGCGGCAGAACTCGACATGAAGGCGAAGGTCGATGGCGAACTGATGACTTTGATGAAGCGACTGGTGAAGGAGGAGACGAAGGAGTGGAGCCCTTCGATGGTGCAGGACCCTATCCAGAAACGGCTGAAAACGCTGATCCGCGGCAAGGAGAAAAGCTTCAAAAAGGCAGCCCCGGCCCGCAAGCCTGCGCCCGTCAAATCCACCGGCAATGTCATCAACATCATGGATGCATTGAAGAAGAGTCTGGCCGCGGAAGGTGGGCGCGGCAAGTCGYGGTAGTCTCCCGCAGAAATCCCTTCTCACTCGTCCCCAGCGGGTACCTTTGGCTGTTCGGCGCTCCTCAAGCGCCGAGCGCCACAAACTATGTGATGGGGAGGGTTTACAGCGAAGCTCTATCGCTTCCGCGTCTGCAACGGTTTGGCCGCGGCGAAGAATCCATCCCACGGATCCTTTGGAAGCGCATCGAGCCGCGCCGGCGTATTGTCGACGGTGAAATAGGCAGGGCCGATCTCGGCTGTCAGCTCGCTCCATTCCAGCGGCATGGAGACCGCAGCACCCGGGCGCGCTCGGGCGGAATAGGCGGCCACCGCGGTATTGCCGCGCCCGTTCCTGAGGTAGTCGATGAAGATCTTGCCGTTGCGCTTTGCCTTGGTGGCGGTTGCAAGGTAGMGGTCGGGATCATCCTTCGACATGCTGTCCGCAAGCCATTTGGCAAAACCCTTCACCTGGTCCCAGCCGGCCTTCGGCTCCAGCGGCGTCACCACATGCAGGCCCTTGCCACCCGATGTCTTGACGAAGGCCGCAAGACCTTCGTCCTCGAGGCGCTCCTTCAACTCGTAAGCCGCCGCTATCACATTCTCCCATGGCACATCCTCACCTGGATCAAGGTCCATGGTGATCATGTCGGGTTTTTCCCAATTGTCGGTTGTCGTACCCCATGGATGGATTTCCAGCACGGCGGATTGCACCAGGGCCACGACGCCGTCGAAATCGGTGACGCGCAGCAGCTTCTCTCCCCCCTTGTCCTTGGGGTCGGTGATCTCGTCGATATGTTCGTTCATGCCTTTCCATGCATGTTTCTGAAAGAAACGCTGATGGCCGGAAATGCCGTCGGGCAGGCGCAGCAGGGCAAGCGGCCGGTTGACGACATAGGGCGCCATGAAGCGCCAGACCTGAGCATAATAATTGGCGAGACCTTCCTTGGTGACGCCCTCGTCCGGCCAGTAGATGCGATCGGGATGGGTCAGCGTCACGGCTGATTTCGGCAGGTTTTTCGCGGTCGTCTTTTCCATCTCGCGCACAACGTCCTTTGCCGGCTTGTCCTCCCGCAGTCCGCGGAAGGCCGCGTGGCGCAGGTTACCATCCGCYGACCATGCGCGGAACTCCACTTCGGCCACGAGTTGCGGCTTGACGTAATGCAGGCCGCGCCGCTCTTCGGCGCTCAGCTTGTCGTCGAAGGAATTCTGCTTCAGCTCGATCGCCGACAGGCGTTCGTAAAGCAGCTGCGCCGTCGCAACCGTATAGCCGGTGCCGACGCGGCCGACATGCTTCAGCGCGCCGTCTTCGTAATAACCCATGGCAAGCGAGCCGATGGCATTCTTCATGGCGGTCGAGGGCATATAGCCACCGATGACGAATTCCTGCCGCTGCGAGCATTTTGACTTGATCCATTCACCCTTGCGGCCTGAGACGTAGTGGCTGTCGCGCTGCTTGGAGACSACGCCTTCGAGACTGAGCCGGCAGGCATGGTTCAAAACCAAACCACCGTTCTCGTTGAAGTGCGCGCTGTAGCGCAGTTTGCCGCTATTTTCGGGAATGAGCTTCTCAAGCAGATGTTTGCGCTCGAGAAGGCCTACGTCGAGCAGGCTGTATCCATCGAGATAGAGGAGGTCGAAAGCATAGAAGACGAAGCGGTCGTAGCGGCCTTCACTGAGATCGTGTTGCAGGGCGGAGAAATCTGATGCGCCGGTATCGCGCTCCACCACCAGTTCACCATCGATGACGGCCGTTTCAGTCGGCAAGGAAGCGAAGGCATCGACAATGTTCCGGCCGAATTTTTCCGTCCAGTCGAGACCGCCGCGTGTAAGCATCGTTACCCGCCCATCCTCGATCTTCACCTGCAGCCGGTAACCGTCGAACTTGATCTCGTGGATCCAGCGTTCACCGGCCGGTGGCTTGGGCTTCAGCTTGGCGAGCGCCGGCTCGATGAAGTCGGGCATATCAGCTTTTTTCGCGCCCTTCGGCCAATCCTGCTCTTTCGGGGCAGGAGACTTTGCCTTCCTCACCGGAGTCCCGGCTTTTGCGGCAACGGCCTTGCCGCCTTCTGGTCTGGAGTGCCAGGTGGCATCAGGATTTTCCGCCACCTCTTCGAGTTGCCGACCGGTCTTGGCGGATTCGGGACGCTCCTCGAGGATATCGGCCTCGCCCTCATTGCGGGCTTCCTCGTCCTCACCCTTGATGAGCAGCCAATTTTCGCGTTTTTCGCCGGCCTTGCCATGCATGCGCACGAGATGCCAGCGCCCTTTCAGCTTCTCGCCGTCGAGTTCGAATTCCAAGTGGCCTTTCTTGTAGGCTTTGCGCGGATCGCCTGTTGGAGTCCAGACGCCGCGATCCCAGACGATGACCGTGCCGCCGCCATACTGGCCTTTTGGAATGATGCCTTCGAAATCGCCGTAGGTGAGGGGATGATCCTCGACATGCACTGCAAGCCGCTTGTCCTCGGGGTTGAGGCTCGGACCCTTGGTGACGGCCCAGCTTTTCAGCACGCCATCCATCTCAAGACGGAAATCATAATGCAGGCGCGTGGCGTCGTGCTTCTGGATGACGAAACTGTTGCCTGTCGCCCGGCCTTTCCGGCCGCGCGGCTCCGATGTGATCTTGAAGTCGCGTTTGGCCTGATAGGTTTCGAGAGCCATGGTCAGCCGGCCTTTCTGCTGCTTCTATCGGAGGTCTTGCGTGCGGCAGGCTTCTTCGCCGGCGCCTTGCCGCCCATCTTCGCACTTTGGCGCAGCGCCTCCCTGAGATCGACCACCTTGCGCTCCGGCTCGCGCTTGCGCTTCGGCGGCGCGCGACCTTCAATCTTGGCTTTCACCAGTTCGACGAGCGCGGATTCGTAGCGGTCGTGATACTCGCTCGGGTCGAAACTGCCTTGTTTGGTGCCGATGATATGGCCGGCAAGTTCCAGCATTTCCTTGTCGAACTTGATATCGGGAATGTCTTTGAAAATGGAGCTTGCAGAGCGCACCTCATAGTCGAAGTTCAGCATGGTCGCGATGATGTGGTCGTCATGGGCACGGATGAGCAGCGTCCGGTTGCGGCGGAAGAGCACGGCTTCGGCAAGGGCTRCCACCTTGCCGTCAAGCATGCCCTTGGCAATCAATGCGAGGGCTTCCGCATCATGCTCGTCGACTGGCGCCAGATAGTAGGGGCGGTCGAAATAGAGCTTGTCGATCCCATCGCAGGGAATGAAACCTTGCACATTCAGCACCTTGTCGCTTTCGGGCATGATCTCGGCAATCTCGTCGCCTTCGATGACGATGTAGTCGCCGCTCTCCATCCTGTAGCCCTTGACCTGGTCGTCGCGCTCCACCGGTTTGCCCGTTTCGCTATCGACGAACTGCCGCTCGACGCGATGGCCAGTCCTGCGGTTGACGATGTTGAAAGAGACACGGTCGGAAGAAGAAACAGCCGTATAAAGGCCAACGGCGCAAGCGAGGTCGCCGACCTTCAGATGGCCCTTCCAGCTCGCGCGTCCCGCCATCGCGTCCTCCGTTCAGAGCCTGCTGTTGCTTTTGTCGGTTTCGATTGGCTGGAATTTCCAGCCGCTTCCATCCGGCGCCGGATAGGCGAGCAGCGCATCGCCGTCGCCGATTTTCTGGCGCGCGGCTACGTCTCGCGCGCGATCCATCGCCTGTTCTGCAGTGGCATAGGGTTCAGACAATGTATCACCGAGCTTGTAGGCCCAGCCATTGTCGTGAGGGACGATCTGATAGGTGATGTCGGCCATGTGCTTTCCTCCTTGTCAGCCGTTGCCACGCGAGCGACTGCGCCGCTCGTCAAGCGCGATGATCTTTTCAACAGATGCGATATCCTCGCTTGTGACGACCGGAACCGGATCGGCGGCGATCGCCTCCAGGACTTCCCTGGACACAGCGCCATTGCGTATTGCCCATTCCAGCGTCTCGCGGGTTTCCCGTTCGGCCTTGAGCTGGGCATAGAGCGCTACGATCAGTCGGTCGCGCGCATCCATGCTGCTGTGTTTGCGGTCGATCTTGCGGATGCCAGGCATGGGAAAATCCTGCCTCTTCATGAGGTTGTTCACGGGAAAAAACCGCTGACAGGTGGAAAGGTTCCGCTGAACGGCGCATTGAAAATCAAAATCGCCGCATTGCGGGTTTGCGGCTAAGACACTATTTGAAAGCTCTATTCGACAGAGGATTTCAAAATGGCCGATCTCAAGGCGCGTCCCCGTCCCACAGGTGCAAGCGCCGTTCTCGGCCGAACCGGTTTCCCGCATGTCACGTCGGTCACCGGCGGCGAGATCGATATCGTTACCAGCCCGTCGCAGCCGGGCTTCAATCCACTCGATCTGCTCTATTCCTCGCTTTCGGCATGTCTCGTGCTGAGCGCCCGCATGGCGGCAAGCCAGCTCGGCATCCTCGACAAGATCACCGAGATCACCGCTGATGTGACCGGCGAGAAGGCGGCGGAAGGGCTGTCGCGCGTCGCGAAGTTCAACATCGCCTTCTCCATCAAAGGCGATATCGACGAGGAAACGCGCCGCAAGATCGCCCACATGGCCGAAGACGAGATTTGCACGGTCAGCAACACCATCAGGGGCACTCCGGAATTCGCAACCACGATCTCCGGCTGATCGGGTCACCGCAGGTTTCGGCATAAAAATCATAGACTATAGGACCGGAGCATTGCGTGGTCTTCGCCCTCAACTTATGCTCCGGCATCGATTGAAATGATGCCGGCTGAGATGCAGTTCCAGACACAAGCTTCGACCGAACAGAAATCCCGGCGGCCGCTCGTCGCCATCATCGGCGGCGGCGTTTCCGGGGCGGGTGTCGCCTACCATCTGCTGAAGCTGACTGGCGACGATGCAGCCGATATCGTGGTCTTCGAGCCGCGTCCCATGCTGGGCCGTGGCCTTGCCTATGACACTGCCGATCCGGCGCACCGCATCAATGTGCCGGCCGCCAAGATGAGCCTGCAGCCGGATGATCTGGAAGAGTTCCAGCGCTGGATCGAGGCGAACAATGCCGTGCGCGACGATCCCGAAGCCGCGCGCGAGAACGGCCAGCTTTTCCCGCGCCGGCGCGTATTCGGCGATTACGTTGGCTCGCTCCTCCAGCCTTTCCTGAAGTCTGGCGCCATCAGCCATCGCCGGGCGACCGTGACCGGCATCCACCGCCGGGGTAGTGGCTGGGCGATCCTCGATGACAAGGGCGGGCTGACGGAGGCCGATATCGTCGCCATCGCCACCAGCCATCCGCCGCCGGTGGCGCCGGGCAGGCTCGCGGCTATTCTTGGGGAACACCCGCGCTTCGTTGCCGACACCACCCAATCGGGTGCGCTCGAAGTCGTGCGGCCGCATGACAGGGTTCTCGTCATCGGCAACGGGCTGACCGCGGCAGACGTGATTGCCTCCCTTGCGCGAAACGGCCACGACGGCTTCGTTACCGCAATCTCCCGCCGCGGCCTTCGTTCGCGCGGCCATGCCGCAGTTCCGCAGGAGGCTTTCGGTGATTTCATCTCCGAGCCGGCATTGTCAGCCGTCGCGTTGCTGCGTCTTATCCGGCAGACGATCCGCCAGGCGACCGAGCGTGGCCAGAGCTGGCATGCCGTGATCGATCAGGTGCGTGGCCAGGGTCACGATCTCTGGCGCAGTTTACCGGTTGCCGAGCGGYGGCGGATCGTCCGGCATCTGCGGMCTTACTGGGATGTTCACCGCTTCCGCATCGCGCCGCAGGTGGAGGCGGTGCTCGACGCCGCAATCGAAGCCGGCAGGCTGGAAATCCTCGCGGCATCCATCGCCGATGCGAAGGTAGAGGGCGAGGCGATCCACGTCACCCTCCAGCCGCGGCATGCACGCGGAAAATTGKAACGAATGTTCGATGCTGTCATCGTCACGACCGGTCCGGCACATGGCGGCATTTTGCAGACGCAGCCCTGGCTCAGCGAACTCGCGCGGGAGGGCTATCTCGCGCTTGATCCGACCGGCCTCGGGCTTGCCTGCAGTGAGCGCTCCGAGGCTCTGGGACCAGAGGGCAGGGTGGTCTCATCGCTGCTTATTTCAGGCCCGCWTGCACGCGGCACGTTCGGGGAGCTGATGGGATTGCCGCAGATAACGGAACATACAGTTTTCGTTGCCCGCGAGATCGCCGAGAAGCTGAAAGCCGCAGCCGCGAGATAGTTCGTGGCTCTGTTCCCTATCGATCTGTCGTTCTGTGACTGTCATCCCTGTGCGACTTCTGCTAGTCCGCGACGACAGGCGCGGCTTACTCAACAAAGCCGCACAGAGAGCATCGAGATCATGTCGCAGGCCGCTTCCCCCGTTTCCGAAAATCCATCCACCAGCCGTCTTCCGCTGATCGCCCTCATTCTTGGCGGCGCTGCGATCGGCGGATCGCCGATCTTCGTACGGCTTTCCGAAGTCGGGCCGATGGCGACGGCCTTCTGGCGTGTGGCGCTGGCGCTGATCCCGATCTTCATCTTTTCGCTTCTGCGCAAGGATACCGGCCCCAAGCCGAAGAGCCTTGCCGATTACGGCTTGCTGATCCTGCCGGGCGCCGTGCTGGCGTTGGATCTCTCGGCCTGGCATCTGTCGATCACCATGACCTCGGTCGCCAATGCGACATTGCTCGCAAACCTTGCGCCGGTTTTCGTGACCGCCATCGGTTTCCTGTTCTTCGGCGCGAAGGTTACCCGCGTCTTCGTGCTCGGCCTCGTGCTGGCATTGGCCGGCGTGGTCGTGCTGAAGGGCGGGCCTGCCGCCTTCGGCAATGGTGACCTGCGCGGTGATGGCGTCGCCATGATCGCCGCCTTCTTCTACGCCTGCTATATCCTGGCGATCGGCGCGCTTCGCAGCCGTTTCGATACGATCCGTATCATGCTGTGGAGCACAGCCTCTGCAGCAGTCGGCATCTTCCCGCTCGCCTTCTTCTTCGAAGGCCAGATGCTGCCGGCCAGCCTTTATGGCTGGTCGATCGTCTTCGGCCTTGCCTTCATCAGCCATGCAGGCGGGCAAGTGGCGATCGCCTACGCGCTTGCCTATCTGCCGGCCGCCTTCTCCTCGCTGACGCTGCTTCTCCAGCCGGTTGTGGCGGCCATTCTCGCCTGGGCTCTGCTCAACGAGTCGATCACAGCAATGCAGGCCTTGGGCGGCCTGATCGTTCTGGCGGGCATCATGGTCGCAAGGCGCGGCTAATCCCGCTTAAAGGAAGCTTGACCATTGGCTGCTAGACCTGTCCCGGAGTTCGGACAGGATCGGCCATGGCGAACCTTGATCAGGTATTTTCAGCTGAAGTTCACGATATGGAAAAGCCGCAGGAAGTCGCTATGCGCCAGGCTTCGACCGCGCCATTGGTGGCCTTCATGGCCCTTGTCGCCATCCTTGTTGCCCTCTTCAAGTTTCCGCCGCTGCTCGATTATGCGAACCACTATGCCCGCATGTKGCTGCTTGCCGGCGGGATAAAGGAAGCACCATTCCCCGAAATCTACGCGATCGAGTGGAACCGCACCTTCACCAATGTCGGCATCGATCTGCTCGCGCGCTTCATCGGTCCTTTCATCGGTGTCTCGCTGCTCGCCCGCATCCTGCTGTTTCTGGCGATCGTCCTGCCGCCGCTCGGCGCCATCACGTTGCATCGACGCCTGTTCGGCGGCAGCTACTACTGGCAGATCGGAATGCTGTATCTCGCCTGGTGCGCCACGCTGATCGGCGGTTTTATCAATTTCCAGATCGGCCTTGGCCTCGCATTGCTGTTTGCAACGCTGGATCACCGCCTGCAATCCGGTTCCGCGGTCAGGCTCTTCCTGTGGCGGGTGGTAGTCTCGCTGCTGCTCACCGTCGTTCATATATTTTCCGTGGGCTTCTTTCTGGCGATCGTCTGTGGACTGGAATTTTCCTGGCGCTTCGATGTCCTCAAATCGCGTTCGGCGGTCCTGCGCCTTGCCGGCAGGCTCGTGGCGGCAATGATTGCCTGCCTGCTGCCTCCGGCCGCCCTGTCGCTGACCGCTGCCGATCTTCCCGGTAGCCAGGTTGGCGACATCCTGGCGGTCTGGAACGACAGCCCGATGCTGCTGATCTCTAATCTGCTCTCGGCTATTTGGACCTATGCTGCGTTTGTCGACGCGATTTTCCTTGTGCCGATCCTGCTGGTCTGCAGCAGGGCGCTTGCCGCGAAAAATCTGCGCATCCACGCTGGCCTGGTCGTCACTGCGGCAGGGCTGCTCGCCCTGTCCATCCTCTCGCCGCGGCATGCCCTCGGCACGGGATGGATAAGCTGGCGCTTTCCCATCATGGCCGCCCTTGTCGGCATGATTATGATCTGTCCCTTTCAAAAGGTCAGCCGGCGACAGGCCGTGATCCTGTTCCTTGTCCTGAATATCGTCGTCTTCGGCCGGACCATGTGGATCGGTTTCAACTGGTGGCGGGGGCAGGCCGATGTTGCGAGCGTCGAGAAGGTACTGGAAGCCGTTCCCGCCGGTGCCGCGATTCTGCCGCTGCAGCACGATCCGGCCTTTGCCGAGATGAAACTCGATCCGCGGCATTTTGCATTCAGCGAGGATACGTTCCGGCACCTGCCGACGATGGCCGTCCCGCTGGCGCATGCCTTTGTCCCGACCCTCTTCAGCGCGCAGGGCAAGCAACCGCTCGCCGTGCTTCCCGCCTGGTCGGAGAAATCGGTGCCGGAAGGAAATCTCTTTTCGACCGGTGTGCTGTCCTGTCCCGGCCTGATGGCGCAGGCCGCCAGCTTCACGCCCTATCTTGTCGATTGGCGCAGCAAGTTCGATTTCATCCTGGTCGTCAACGCCGACATGGTCGATCAGAATGTCGGCGACACGATGCCGGAAGGCATCGATCTTGTAAAAAACGCAGGCTTTGCAAGACTCTATGCCATCGATCGGAATGCAACAACGCTGCCGGATGCCGTCCCGCCGTCATGCCCTGATAGCTTCCACTGGTAGATTATTGGGTTGCCTGTAGTTTATTTTCCTGTAGCAGCCATTTCTGAATGATCGGCACGTCGGCGTCGCCGAGGTCATGGCCTCCGGAAATGACGCCGGAATCGACGGTCGCACCTGATGATTTCAGCCGCCCTTCCAGCTCGCTCGCATATTTGCCGTAGGCATCCGTCTTGCCGCTGATGACAAGCAGGTCCGTGCCCTTCAGGTCTGCATGCGGATAGGCGGTGAGTACCGGCATGGAGCGTAGCAGCACGGCCTTGTGCAMCAGGTTCGGGTGCAGGTAGAGCAGCGAATTCAAAAGGTTCGCACCGTTGGAATAGCCGACATAGACGACCTTCTTCGGATCGAGGCCATAGGATTTGACCGCGCCTTCGATGAAGGCAGCGAACGCTTCGGCTTCGTTCTTGATGTCGTCCTGGTCGAAGGAGAAGGGTGTGATGCGCTTGTACCAGCGCGGGAAGCCTTCCTCGGTCGCGCGCCCACGCACGCCGAGAAGGGTGGCGCGTGGTGCGACCTTGTGCAGCAGCGGCATCAGCGTCGTCTCGTTGCCGCCGGAGCCGTGCAGCAGTACGAAGACGCTGCCGTCCGGATCGGGCGGTGTATAGAAACGATGGACAAAGGGCAGATCGCGATAATTGATGCGCGGCTGGCCCGGCATGGAAAACTGCGGGAGCATGACTTTCAGGTCGGTCAGATTGGTGATCGAATCCTTCGGCGGGATGAAGAGCTTGGTTCCAAGTGTGGCTTTCGGCTCATCCACCAGCATGCCCGGCTTGTTGGTGGCGAGCTCTATAAGTGTGCCGCCGGGCTCGCGGGCATAGAGTGAGCGGAAGTATTTGCGATCGTGCAGGTTGGTCGCCGAGGCGTCTTCCTTTTCGAGCGCCTTGTGAACGGCCAGCACGGCTGCGTCGTCATCTGCGCGGAAGGCCACATGATCGACTGTGCCGGTACCCGCTGCGCCGGACCAGAAGCCACGCGCATCGCGCACGTCGATGATGTCTCCCGATTGCGAAACGAGGCGGTCGATCGTGCCGCGATTTGCCTGGAAGCGGTAGCCGAAATGGCTTTCGATGAAATGGCGGCTCTCCGCCGGCTTTTCGGTCAGCATGGTTGCACCGCGCACGCGCTGTACGGAATGCTCGACCGGCACATCGCCGCCATCCCAGGCGGCCGGCGATTTCAGATCCCTGGCGCCGGCAAGCTTGACGATGACATTATCCGGGTCCTTCAACCGCAGCACCGGTTCGCCGAATTCATCCGCGGGGCCTTCCGAGCGGAGGCCGAAGCGCATGGCACGCGTCAGCCAGTAGCCGATGCTGGTCGGATCGATCGCCAGCGACATTTCGTTGATCTGGCCATAGCCGGCGCGGCCGGGTGCTCCGTCTTCCCAGACGAGGAAGGTGACGAGTGAGCCCGGAGTGCCCTCCGCATCGCCATAGAAGAGATGAAGCTGCGTCGCATCCTCGAAGCCGGCGGTCTGCTTGACCAGCCGCATGCCGAGGAATCCGGCGTAGAAATCCACATTCGCCTGCACCTTGCGGGTGATTAGCGTGATATGGTGTATGCCTGAAGCCATAGATGAAAGCCCGAATTGAAAAGGCGAGGCTAGGAGCGTGAGTATGAGGGTCGTTGCTAGCATCATACCGTTGCCAATGGCCTTTTCTCTAATTTTGTTCCGCAAAAAGCACAAGTGCGTCACCACGCGGCAAGAGTTCCAGCGTGTCGACCTCCTCCAAAGCTTCTTCGAGTTGTTGCAGCGTCGGCGGCTTGACCATATAGGCGAGCGCGCCGAGGTCTCTTGCCCGTTGTATGTCGCTTTCGTCGCTTGACGTGCTGAGCACACAGACCGGAATTCGGCTCAGCCGCTGATCGGCCGAGAGCGCGTTCAGCACTTCGAAACCATCCATGATCGGCATGTTGATGTCGAGCAGCATCAGGTCGATCTGCGGCTGGTCGGGAATGCCGGCACGCTGCTCCAGAAGTTGCATTGCCTCGCGGCCGTTGGTGGCCACATGCAGGTTGAAGCTCACCTTCTCGCGCCGCATCAGCTTGATCTTCAGAAGCTGGATATCGGCCGGGCTGTCTTCCACCAGCAGCACTTCGGCGAGCCGGCCGCTGCTTTCGTTCGTATGGTCGGCTGCTTTTGCCGTCTGCGGCTGTCCGCTGGCGACCGGCTGTTCGCCTGAGATCTCCGCGAGCGGCACTTCGAGCAGGAAGGTCGCGCCCCTGCCGGTCTTCGCCTCGCACCAGATCGAGCCGCTATGCAGCTGCACGATGCGCCGGCAGATCGCAAGCCCAAGCCCCGTGCCTTCGATGCCGCGGCCGACGAGGCGCTTGAAGGGTTGGAAAATCAGCTCACGGTGATCAGGGGCGATGCCCGGCCCGTTGTCGCCGACCGTCAGGCGGCATATGCCCTTGTCTGCCATGGCCGAAATGCGCACTTCCGGAACGGTATCCTCACAATAGCGAATCGCATTGGACACGAGATTCTGCAAAAGCTGGATCAGCAGCGTCGCGTCGCCCATCACCTCAGGCAATGCACCACGAACGACGACTGCCTGTCGGCTCTCGATCTGCTGATGCAGATTGTGCTCCACCTGGTCGAGTACGGCCGACAGCGAAACCGGCTTGAGCTCAAGCCCGCTCGAAACCTCCAGCCTCGTGAAGCCCGACACCTTGACGATCAAGTCTTCCATATGGTCGGCGGCGCTCAGGATATAGTCGAGAAGCTCGCGGTCTTCGGCCGGCAGTTCGGCCGAACCGTGAAGGATGCGGCTGAAGGATTTGATCGTCCGCAGCGGCTCCTTGAGATCATGCGCCATGGCGCGGGTGAATATCTCCAGCGATTGCCGTTTCTGCTCCAGCTTCGCCTCCAGCGCACCATGCATGAGCGCGTTCTGGATGCAGCGATGCAGGGTCTCGGGCGACAGCGCATCCTTGGTGAGATAATCACGCGCGCCGCCCTTCATGACCTCGACGGCAACGGTCTCGCTGCCTTGGCCGGTCAGCATCACGACATTGGCGGCAGCATCGTGGGCGAGGATTTCCGAGAGCACGCCGAGGCCGTCACGGCCGGGAAGCGAATAGTCGAGCAATATGCACTGAGGGCGCCTCTGGCTGTTGAGGGCAATACCCTCCTCACCGCTCTCGGCCTCGATGACCGTATAGTTCGTGCCGGGGACACGCGCCAGCATGCGGCGATAGACTTCCCGGTCGTCTATGTTGTCGTCGATGATGAGAACGCTGCAGTCTTCCGCCAAACTTCAGCCCTCTAAAGGCAGGATTGCGATTTCGAACCAGYATTCCTTGAGCCGCTGGATGGCGGCGAACAGCCCGTCGAGATCGACGGGCTTCTGTACATAGGTATTGGCGCCGAGCGCATAGCAACCCTCGATGTCGCGTTCGTCGTCCGATGTCGTAAGGATCACGACAGGGATCTTGCGCCAATGTGCGTTGGACTTGATTGCCTCCAGCGTCTTGCGCCCGTCGAGGCCCGGCATGTTGAGGTCTAGCAGGATGAGGCCAGGCTTCGGTGCCATCGTGGCGAGCACATCGAGCGCTTCCTGCCCGGAGGCAGCCCAGCGGATCGGATTGCGCAGATTGGTACGCTTGAAGGCGCGCATCGTCGCTTCGAAATCGTCCTCGCTGTCCTCGACGATGAGGATCGGTTGCATGTCACGCTGCTGCATTCTGGTCCTCGCGCTTCCTTCCCAAGGTAAAATAAAACGTCGTGCCGATGCCGACTTCTGACTCCAGCCATACCTCACCATTGTGACGCCCGATGATCTTGCGCACAAAGGTGAGCCCTGCGCCGGTGCCATCCTCGGAATCTTGCGATTTTTCAAGCCGTTTGAAAATGCGGAAAATATCCTCGTGGAATTCTTGGGGTATGCCCTTGCCGTTGTCCTTCACGTAAAAGACATGGCGGGCCAGCGTCCCGTCCTTGCCGACATAGCGTTCCAGGTAGCCGACGCTGACGAGAGGCACGGGCTTGTCGTTATATTTGATGGCATTGGTGACGAGGTTGCGGAACACCTCGGTCAGGCGCGGTGCATCGCAGACGACCTCCGGCAGTACGCCGTCGATGACGACCTTCGCATGCCGMTCTTCCAGAAATAGCTCCATGGTGGCAACAACGTCGCGGACGATCGAACCGATGTCGGTGCGCTTGACGGCGAGCTGCTGGCGACCGATTCGCGAAAAATAGAGGAGATCGTTGACGAGCTTTTCCATGCGCTGGCTAAGGCGAACCAGCCGGTTGAGCCGGCGCACGCCGTCTTCGTCGAGCTTGTCTTCATAATCTTCCAGCAGGAAACGCGAATGATTGTGCAGGCCGCGCAGCGGTTCCTTGAGATCGTGCGAGGCGATATAGGCGAACTCGTCGAGATCGTGGTTGGAGCGCTCGAGATCGGCCGTATATTCCTCGAGTTGGGAAAGCGTCGTCTTCATCCGCTCTTCCTGGCGCACGCGCTCGCTGATATCGCGCACGACGCCGACGAAGGTCTTGCTCGAGCCGGTGATGACAACGCTGACCGAGAGGTCGATCGGGAAGACCACGCCGTTCTTGCGCCGGCCGGAGACCATGCGCGTCGTGCCGATGATGCGTTCCTCGCCGGTGCGCCGGTAATTGCCGAGATAGGCGTCATGTTCGGAATGGTAGGGTTCCGGCATCAGTATCTTGATGTTGTTGCCGGTCGCTTCCTTTGGTGTGTAGCCGAACATGGTCTCGGCGGCCGGATTGAAGCTCATGATCCGCCCCACCTCGTCGATGGCGATCACGGCGTCAGGCGTATTGCGGACCAGCGCGCTGAAGCGGATGCGCTCGGTTTCCAGATGCTGGCTGTTACGCATGAAATAGAAGACGAAAATGGCAACCAGCCAGAGCGTCGCTGCCGTGATCGAGCGGTTGGCGGCTTCCCGCCAGTATTCGTTCTCAGCATGGGTGACGGCGAAAAAGCCGAGCAGGATCAGGACTGTACAGACGAAAGCGAAGAAGATCGGCGCGTTACGATTGCCGAACCAGAGCGCTGTCAGCACGAGTGGGACATAGAGAATACCGTTTGCCACGCCGAGCGGTGTATAGAGATCGACGATGATGCCGGTAAAACAGATCGTTGCCGGTATCCAGAGGGGGATCTGTGCCCTGTTGGTTGGCAACATCCACCAGGATCTGGCGAGAAGCCCGCCGCCGAAAGCCACCAGGCCGATGGCCGTAGGCAGGGCCATGGCGGCATAGGGACCCCAGCGATATCCCTGTTCGGCATCGGTGATGTATCCGGCAAGCGCGATCATGCCGAGCGTGATCGCGATATAGCTGGTGAGTTCCTGTACGAGCTGACCGCGCGGCTGCCTCCCATAGAGGGCAAAAAGAATGGAAAGATTTGATATCAGGAAGATCAGTGCCGTATTCGGCCCCATGCCGCCGCCGATCTGCTCGGCAAAGGTTGGAGAAATGAAAAACTGCGTCAGGAACACATCGACATTATGTATCGTGCGGCCGAGCGTGATGATCTCCATCAGGCGGATCGCGGAAAGCAGGGTGGCAAGGCTGCAAGTCATGACAGGCACTATTTGGTAGCGCCTGCCTGTCTCCATCGACGTGGCCAGTCCGATACCCGACAGCACGAAACAGATGGCGGTATTGAATGCCATGGACGGAAAGCCAGGCACGATCGAGATGATCACCCCGACTTCGAGCAGCCACCCGGTCAGCGCCGTCAGGCCGAGCAAGACCAGCAGGCAGCCGACGACGAGCGCGACCGCGCGATAGCGTACGCTTTCCGTCCCGTTCCGTCCCGCTACAGCGGCATCCCGCACCTGCAACACCTCTTCGCCATGTCCTTGTTTGCGAGCCATCTTTTCCGAAATCGCCGAATACTCAATAGGCAGATTGTTGCGCAAAACATGCTTTTTCGACAGCAAATCCGTGAAGGTTGATATCGAATTTTAGTGAAGTGGCGTTACTGTCCCAGTGAAGGACAGTGCAGGACATCAGAAACAATATCCGGATTGTGGCGCCAGATGCCGACCTTGTTTTACATCGATGATAGCCGGGATGACCTCTTCTATCTCGACTATATCCGAAAGAAACAGCAGGTACATGTTGATCTATTCTGCTTTTCCACCGCACCGGCTGCATTCGAGGCGCTTGAGAAGCGCCTGGAAGAAGGCGAAGGCGTGCCGGATATACTGATCGCCGATCTCTACATGCCGCTCGACAGCGGCAGCGAACTGATCGCGCGACTGCGGCGGGACGACCGCTTTTCCGCGATGCGGCTCGGCGTCTGCAGTGGTTCGGACGCGGTCGAGGACCGTGAACGGGCACTTGCTGCCGGTGCCGATTTCTACCTTGAGAAGCCACTGGATCTTGCCGGCATCATCAGCAACCGGTGATTGTGGAAAATGCAACGAGACTGTGCGCAAAGTGCCGGGTGCATGCAGCAATGCACAATTGACAAGCCTGGCGGTGCATTTCAAGATGCAACCGAAGAGAAGAAAAACAAAAGCGCTGAGAGAGCCGACCGATCCGTGTTCGCCGCCACGAACKCCAGCCAACCCCTTAGCTGATGGGCCGACCGACTCTCCCGCGCTTACTTCTGGCACTGTCTTCCGCATTCATGGATGTTGAATGCGGAGAGATTGGGATACCTAGGTAAGAGCTACTATTCGAGTAAACTGTCCTGTGCATCACCTGTAGTTGAGATGTTTCCGCCTGCGATATCGAAAGTCCCCGTTTCGCTATCGATCATCAACTGTCTCGCACTTTTTGTAGCTGTTCGCGTTTAAGACGTATATCCCAAGATTTCGGGATCGGCGGAATGAGAATTGGGGGAGGAAGAAGAGTGGGAATGACCAGTGCTGCCGCAGTTCCCTTTCATGCCGGTCCGGAACTTAGCCGGGCCATCAACCGCACGGATTTTTTTCGCCTGCTGAAGGCGGCCGCGCAGCATTACAATTTCGACAATTTTACCCTGGCGCGCATCTCGGAAGCAGCTGCTCCTTTCGGCGAACGCGAGGTTCTCATCACCAATGTCGCTGAAAGGCGCATGAGCCTCTTTGTTAAGACACTCAAGGAGGCGCTGGGAACAGCCAAAGCGCGGACGGCGCAGTTTTTGACGACGCCGGTGCATGGAAAGAGTACGGCGATAGAAGGCTATCCGTCAGACCTCGTCTTTAATGAATTCAGCGGCAACACATTCCTTTTCATTCCGCTGTTCACGCCGGAGGGGCGGCGTTACTGCCTGGTGCTCAGCGGCCAGCGTCAGGAGCCGGACCAGGGCGCGGTGGCGGATATTCTGCTCGATGCCATGCGCATCTTCGACAAGCTGTATGAGGAAATCCTGACGCAGGAAATGTCGGGTCGCCTCACGCAGCGCGAAACCGAAATCGTAAAATGGACGAGTGAAGGCAAGACCTCCGCGGAGATCGCCATTATCCTTGGCCTTTCGGAGCACACGGTCAATTCGCATATTACGTCCGCAGTCCGCAAACTCGATGCCGTCAACCGCGTTCATATGGTGGCGATTGCGATGCGAAACGGTCTGGTTTCGTGAGCCGGTTTCATGTCGGGGGAAGATGAAACGATKAGTGCGGAAGCAACGCGCAGGAATGCGGTGAAGGTATTGTTCGTCGATGACGAGTTCATCGAATTTCGTTCGCTCAAGAAAAAGATCGCCGATCTCTCCGAACCGCGTGTCGATGTCGAATATTCCCAGTCGATAGGCGATGCGCTGGACAAGGTGAAGGCTGCCCGCTTCGATCTCGTTCTTCTCGACAACCGCCTGCTGCCGAATGCAGATTTTCGCGAGACCGTGCCCGAACTCAGGGGCATCGGTTACACCGGCCCGATCGGCGTCATCTCGACCGATATATCAGGCAATTATTTCCAGGAATTCCCCGATTACGGCGTCGATTTCCGTATCGGCAAGGATGAGATCGACGTGCAAACCCTGCAGCACATCATCCGTGAATACGTGACTTATGACGTGCCGGATTTCTGGAAGGACGATTACAGCATCTGACTCTCAGGCTGGCAGGCGGATCGCAAATCGGCTGCCGTTCTCGTCGGAATGTTCGAGCCTGATATCACCGCCAAGCGCGCCGAGTAGTTCGCGGGTGGTCGTCAGACCCAGTCCCGGTCCGGGTACGCTGCCGGCTTTCGGCAGCTTCCAGAAGGCATCGAAGATCTTCTCCTGATAGGCCGGCTCGATGCCGMAGCCATTGTCGGCCACGATGATGCGCCAGTCCGCACTTTCCCTTGCGGCCGTCACGGCGACATGCGGTGTTGGAGCGCCCTGATAAGTCAGGGCATTGGCGAAGAGGTGCTTCAGAACAATGGTCAGAAGTGCGGCATCACTGCGGATAATGGGTAGATTGTCCGCATCGAGTGTCACGCCGCTGCCAGGAAATTCACCGAGCACCTGTTTCCAGGCATCCCGCGCAATGTCGGTGAGGTGCGCGTCGCCGATGGTGATCTGGGGAGGCGTTCCAGCAAGGCTCATCAACGCCTTGGTGAGCCGCTGTGCCGTCTGGGCCTTGTCCATGATCGTCTTGAGGCTCTGCAGCTGCTCGCTGTCCAGCATCGGTTCCAGATCGTCGAGCAGCATTTCCGCATACATGGCGATGTGGCGAAGCGGCGATTGCAGGTCGTGCGAGGCGGTCGCGAGGAAGCGTTTGATACGCTCCTCCTGATCCCCAGTGGAACCGGTTTCCGGCTTTTTCGCCGTCGGGCTGGAAGACATGTGGCGGTGCTCCCGATCTCTTTGAACCGAACATAGAAAGAGGGCGCCGGCTGTGCAACCGGCGCCCTCTTCAAGTCCACGTTAAATGTCGACTTTTTAGCCCGCCGTCTTGCGCGGCTGGCCTGCGTCCGGCGGAATGATTTCCACGGCTGCATCGTTGGAAGCCGCGACTGCCTTGGCATGGCGGCGGCGCCAGTCGCCGAGGAAGAGCAGGATCGGCGCTGCGATGAAGACCGACGATGCAGCGGCGACGAGAATGCCGAAGGCCATCGGAATGGCGAAGCTTTCAACGGCGCTGCCGCCCCAGATCGCCATCGGCAGGAGCGAGAGGAAGGCCGTCGCATTGGTGTAGAGGCTTCGTGCCAGCGTCTCGTTGATCGACTTGTCGATGATCTCGCGTAGCGGCATCGACTTGTAGAGGCGCATGTTTTCACGCATGCGGTCGTAGACGACGACCTTGTCGTTCACCGAGTAGCCGACCAGCGTCAGGATCGCCGCAATTGCCGTCAGGTTGAAGTCGAGACCCGTCAGCGCGAAGAAGCCGATGACCTTCGTCACGTCGAGCACAAGGGTGACGATTGCGCCGACGGCGAAGGGCCATTCGAAACGGTACCAGATGTAGAACAGCATCGCGAGGCTGGCGATCACGACGGACAGGATACCTGCCCAGGCGAGTTCGCCGCTGACCTTCGGACCGATGACGTCGGTGCCGGTGACGGTCGCCGACGGGTCGATCTTGACGATCTCGGCCTTGAGCTTGGTGACGGCAGCGGTCTGTGCCTCTTCGCCACCTTCCTGCCTCTGCGCACGCACCAGCATGGTGTTGTTGTCGCCGAAGGACTGCAGGGCGACTTCGCCGAGGCCGAGGCCGTTCAGTTCCTCGCGGAAGCGGCCGAGATCGGCAGCGTCCTGCGTCTTCACCGACATCTGGATACCGCCACGGAAGTCGACGCCGTAGTTGAGGCCCGGATAGACGAAGAGGGCGATCGAGGCGATCGACAGCAGCGCGGAGACGCTCACGCCAAAGAAGCGCGCCTTCATGAACTGGATATGCTTGTCGTAAGGGCTGAAGAAGGGGAACAGCGGCTTGATGTTCAGCACCTTCATCTTCCGGCGGCGGGTGATCTCGATCATCGTGACGCGCACGAAGGCGACCGAGGTGAACATCGAGATGATCAGGCCGAGCGCCATGGTCACGGCAAAGCCGCGAACAGGGCCGGAGCCGAACCAGAAGAGGACGGCGGCGGCGATCAGCGCCGTCATGTTGCCATCGATAATGGTCGAATAGGCGCGGCGGAAGCCGGTGTCGATGGCCGCAAAGGCGCTCTTGCCCTTGCGCGTTTCTTCACGGATGCGCTCGTTGATCAGGACGTTCGCGTCGACCGCAAGGCCGATGCCGAGCACGACGCCGGCGATGCCGGGCAGCGTCAGTGTCGCGCCGACAAGCGTCAGTGCCGAGAAGGTCAGGATCGTGTGGATGAGAAGCGCGGTGTTCGCCAGAATACCCCACGTACCGTAGAGCACGAAGATGAAGGCGGCGACGAGTGCGAAGCCGACGATGCCGGCATAAAGACCCATGCGGATCGCATCCGCGCCGAGGTCGGCGCCGACGGTGCGCTCTTCGATGACCGTCAGCTTGGCGGGCAGGGCGCCGGCCCGCAGCATGGCGGCCAGCGTATTTGCCGTGTCGGTCGAGAAATTGCCGGAAATCTGGCCCGAACCGCCGGTGATCGGCTCGCGGATGACAGGCGCGCTCAGCACTTTGTCATCGAGGACGATCGCGAAGGGATTGCCGACATTCTGGCGGGTGATATCGGCAAAGCGGGTGGCGCCTGCGCTGTCGAAGCGGAAGGTGACGACCGGCTGCTGGCTCTGGTCGAAGCTCACGCGGGCATCCGAGAGGCGGTCGCCGGAAATCTCGACGCGGTCGAGAACCGGATAGGAGTTGCCCTCATCATCCTTCATGATCGTCACGCCCGGGCCGGCCTGGCCGTTCGGGGCGAGCATGTGGAAGGACATCTTGGCGGTGGAGCCGAGAAGTTCGCGAAGGCGGGAGGGATCCTGCGCACCCGGAAGCTGGACGAGAATGCGGTTGGCGCCGATGCGCTGGATCGTCGGCTCGGCAACGCCGACCTGGTCGACGCGCTGGCGGATGACTTCAAGGCTCTGCTGGACGGCATTGTCCACATTGGTGGAGATACCGGCCGGCGAGAAGCCGATGGTGATGTTGCCGCCGTTGGCCGTAACTGCAAGGTCGGACTGGCCGGCGCTGATACCGCTGGCAATCACATTGCCGAGTGTGCGAAGCTCTGTGACGGCTGCGTCGCTCTGCGACGGGTCGGCAAGCGAAACAACGATGTTGTTGTTGTTGCGCACGACCGACTTCGGCTGGATGTTCTTTTCGCGCAGCACGCGACGTGCATCCTGCAGCATCGAGTTCAGGCGCTCCTTGGTCAGGTCGGCCTCATCGACCTCGAGAACGAGGTGCGAACCGCCGCGAAGGTCGAGACCKAGGGAAACCTGACTGTGCGGCAGCCAGGAGGGCACGCGCTGCAAGACGCTCGGGGGCAGTGCGTTCGGCAGGGCGATCAACAGACCGAGCACGATGATCACCGTATAGGTGAACACCAGCCATGGTGAATTGCGCATGTTTTAAGTCCTTGGATAATGCTTGGGCCGGCGCAACCGCGCTGCGGCATGTCTATGGATCAGAAGTGCCCGTAGGCGCGTAATTCAGGCAGCCTGCGGCGGTGCGCGGGGCTGATGAGCCCAGGTTGCCGCGGGGCGGAGCGGGGCTTCGAATTCAGGCGCCGGCGYAGCGGCGCGCCAGTTGGCAAATTGCAGTGCGGGAACAACGGCAAAGGCCGCCGGGCCGGAATCCTGGAGCGATTGTTTCGGTGAAACCTTGCGATCACTGATCAGCAGGCCGCGAATGGCGTCGCGCGCCGTAACTTGCGTCTGCTGCGAATCCCTGCTGGAGGAAGAAAGGCTGTTTGCCGCCGCGGACGGGCCGATAATGATATTGCCGCCGAAGAGCAGGCCGAGATAGGCGACAATCGCAACGACGACGGAGGCGGCAATACGACTTGCCAGACGGCGCTGATCCAGCTCCATCTCCCCTGTCTCGGCGATTTCACTCCCAAATCGGCTCAAAGGTGCGGCAATCTCTCATTCTTTTTCCGGCGGGGGCTCCACCGTGGGCGCGATTGTACCAGTCGCAAGCCCGTCTTCATAGGGTGCACTGTCATGATGCACTTGGGCGAGCCGGTCAACCATGCCAAGCGCAATTTCCCGTTCTCCCATGATCACGGTATCGGCGCCATATTGCTGCAGTTCATCCACCTCGGCGTCGGAATGGGCGCGTGCAACGATCAGGATCGACGGATTGATGGTGCGGCCCTGCTCGGCGATACTGCAGGCCTCGAATGCGTTTGGAATGGCGATAACAAGACTGCGGGCGCCGGCGATATTGGCAAGATCCAGCGTTTCGCGGCTGACGGCATTGCCGGAAAGCACCTCGATGCCCTGGCTTCGCAGTTCGGCAATGCGCTTGTCCGAATCCTCGATGACGAGGAAGGGCGTGCCCGAAGATTTGAGGTTCTGGCCGACGATGCTGCCGACGCGGCCGTAGCCGACAAGGATCGCATGGCGGTTCAGCACTGTCGGACGGACGTCGTCACTGTCTGCCTCAGGCGCTTCCGGTGCGGGCGAAGGCTCAGCGGCCGGCGCAGCTTCGGTGGCCGGCTCTTCGCGCTTCGGGCTTTCCAGGAACGGCCGTGCACGGTCGCAGAGGAAGAATAGCAGCGGATTGATGATGATTGAGATGATCGCCCCGGCAAGGATCAGGTCGCGGCCTTCTTCTGGCAGCAGGCCGAGATCGACGCCGAGGGCAGCGAGAATGAAGGAGAATTCGCCGATCTGCCCGAGGCTCGCCGAGATTGTCAGCGCCGTACTGATTGGTTTTCTGAAAAGGAGCACGATCAGGAAGGCGGCGACAGACTTGCCGATCACGATGATAAAGACGGTCGCAAGCACAGGCAGCGGCCGCTCGATCAGGATGTTCGGATCGAAAAGCATGCCGACGGAGACGAAGAAAAGTACGGCGAAGGCATCGCGAAGCGGCAAGCTTTCCTGGGCGGCGCGATGGCTGAGCTCGCTCTCGGCGAGAACCATGCCGGCAAAGAAGGCGCCCAGCGCCAGCGACACGCCGAAAAGCTTGGACGCGCCGAAGGCAACGCCGAGGGCGATCGCCAGCACGCCGAGGCGGAAGAGTTCGCGCGAGCCGGTATGAGCGATGCGGTGCATGGTCCAGGGGATGAGCTTGCGGCCGAAGACGAGCATGAGGGCGACGAACAGCGCCACCTTGACCAGCGTCATGGCGATGATGCCGCCGACGCCAAGATCGAGACCGAAAAGCCGGTTCAAGCCTGCCGAAAGCGGTTCGACCGGGCCATGACCATCGCCGGTGATGCTGGCAGCTGCCGGGATGAGTACCAGCGCAAGCACCATGGCGAGGTCTTCGACAATGAGCCAGCCGACCGCGATGCGCCCACGCTCGGTCTCGACGAGACGCCGTTCTTGCAGGGCTTTCAGCAGTACCACGGTGGAAGCGACGGAAAGCGCGAGACCGAAGACTAGGCTGCCGCCGGTCGGCCATCCCATGAAAGCGCCGAGACCCCAGCCGAGCAGCGTGGCAAAGCCGATCTGCACGACAGCGCCCGGCACCGCAATGCCGCGCACCGAAAGCAGATCCTTCAGGGAGAAATGCAGGCCGACGCCGAACATCAGCAGGATGACGCCAATTTCCGCAAGCTCAGGCGCAAGGCTCTGATCTGCAACGAAACCCGGCGTATGCGGACCGACGAGAACGCCTGCGACAAGATATCCGACAAGTGGTGGCAGGCGCAGGCGATTGGCTATCGCACCGAGGATAAACGCCAGCACGAGCCCCCCGACGATCGTCGAAATCAAAGGCGTATCGTGTGGCATCGCTCTCTCCCGATCTGGAAATCCCGTTCAGAATATGACATATATGATCTATATTGACCAATATGGGTGGTTTAGGATTATGGGTCAAGGCGCAAAAGAGACAATTCTGACGCCGGCTTTGTGCCGCGCGGCTCGTGGGCTGCTCGATTGGACCCAGACGGATCTCGCCGAGAAGGCGGCCGTCTCCCGCAGCACGATCCGGGATTATGAAGGCCGGCATCACGAAATCCATCGTGCGACGGAAGCGCAGCTGCGCCTCGCCTTCGAGGAGGGCGGCGTGAGATTTGTCGAATTGGAAGGCGGTGGAACCGGCCTCTGCCTGCCCGACCCCGTGAACTGAACGGCTTTATGGCTGCATCAAGCAGGCCGCGCCGACCTTGTAGACGTAGATCGTATCGCCCTTGTAGTTGCCTTTTTCTGGCTGCCAGCTTTTCAGCATTTCCGGCGTTTCGTCGGCGCAGCTCAGCGGTTTGACTGTTAGGAACAGAACCTGCCCGCCGGTATCGGCCGGTAAGGCGAATTCCTGTTCGTAATAGCTGTCCGGCAGGTCGGCTGGCGGACGGGCATAGATCTTGTAGGGAGTATCGCGCAGTGTATGGAAGAGATCGGCGACCATGTCCCTGTTATCGGTGACGATGATGCCGGCGCCGGCTTGTGCCGCAAGATCGGCAGCGGCGCTGCTCACTTCTGCCCGGCCGAGGTAACGCTGCATGACCTCCTTGCCGTTGGGCAGAACCAGCTGATGCGAGAAGATCGTTGCGAAGGGGAAAAGAAGGCAGGTGACGCCATTGATCCAGAGCGAGGTTTTAAGACCTTTCGGCCACAGGCGGTGAAGCAGCCAGACAGCCAGCACAATGCCCGCCACATAGGCTGTGACCCCCCAGTTGGCATAGGCTTTGGCGACGGTCGCCTGCAGCGTAATGAGTAGCACGACCGGGATCGAGAGCCAGACGAGTATCTTCTCACGCGGCTCGCTGTTGCCGCGGATCATGTTCCAGACGGCCCAGAGCATAGCGAAGAAGACGATCGGACCGACGACGCCGAACTGCGCGGAAAAGAACTCCAGCCCGCCGCGAAGATTGATGCCGAGATCGCTCCAATGGGCAATATCCTGCGTGTGGCGCACTGTCGTATTGTTGTTCTGAAGGTTCCACCAGAGGTTCGGGAAAGCGATAACCGCCGAAGTGACGACGGCGATAATGAAATCGCGCAGCGAAATCCGCGCAGCCGGAATGAACAGCAGCGCGATCGCTCCACCCGGGACAAGGAAAAGCACTGCATATTTCGACAGGAAGGCAAGCCCGACACCCAACCCCATGAGAAGCGCCAGCCCGACCGAACGGCGTTGCGTCAGTTCGAAATAGGCAAACAACGCAACCGCGATAAAGAAGAGCAGGACGACGTCGGTGGAAAAGAACACGGAGGAAAGGGCAACGGCCGGCAGCGTTATGTAAGTCGCGCCGACCCAGCCTTCGATCTCGGGCCCGATGAAGCGCTTCGCCGTTTTCATCAGTAATAGCGCGGTGGCCATATGGAAGAGGGGGCCGGGAAGTCGCAGCCAATAGATGTCGCTGGAGCCCGCAAGCTCGGTGAAGATCCTGAGCACCCATGCGATCATCGGCGGCTTGGAATAGTAGCCAAAATCGAGATTCTGCGACCAGAACCAGTATTGCGCCTCGTCGACGAACAGATCCGTCCTATCGAAATGCAGTGTCACGATGCGGAAGATCGTAAACGCCAGAATGATGAAGAGGCCGGTCCGAGCTGACATGAATTACTGACTTCCGCTGACACAGGAGCGCGTGTCGATACACCAACGGTGCCGGGCTGCCAACGGGAAAGGTAAAGGGGAGACTTTGGGCGCGGTGGCCTCTTAGAAGACGCGAAGCGTGCGGTTGCCGCGGTGCGCCGCGATCACATCGAGGAGGGCAACGGCTGCGGCGATCGTGATTGCGATCAGGCAGGAACCCATTCCGAGAACTATCATTTCTCTTTCCTTGTTGACATCATGTCAGGCTCTATAAAACGGGTCTATAACATAAAGCTTGCGTGTGCCTTGTAGCAGCGATGCAACTCCCCGCCAGTATTTACTATGTGAAGTCTGCCTAATTGTTTCAAAAGCTGCCGGCAGGAATGGGTTATTAACCTTCAAGCAAGGAATTAACCATAAACATTGGGTTACACGTCGGAATGGGAAGATGCACTCGTTCCCACCAGGCATGACGCCGTACCGCCGTACCGGGTTGATCCGGTATCCATCTTCTTCAGGCAGCTCCGAAACAGAATTGCTGAGCAGGAGGCTTCAGCCCCCCGGTTGCGACCGGTGGCGAAGACCGTCTCCGCGTATGGCATTCATCGGAAGCTGCGAAAGTTTTTGGCCGGGTTCGCCCGGAAATTGGTTGGGGACAGGCGTTGAGGCAGGATATGCCATCAGATCAGGCTCGTGGAGCACAGGCAGGCAGCCTGCGCGACCGCCTGCGCTTTGCCGGGCTCGATCCCGACCAGTGTGAGATGGTCCGCCGCAACAGGCCCGCTCTCGAAGCCTATCTGAAGGCCGGCCTGCGCGATCTCTTCCATCGCTTCCAGTCCTTCCCGGACGCAGCCAGCAATTTCGAAAGCGAACGCCAGATCGAGCGCCTGCACGACCTGCAATCCTCGCACTGGGATGTGCTGACGGATGCGCGTTTCGACAGCCTCTATGCAGAGCGCGTCAAGGTTCTCTCTGATACCGAAATGAAGATCGGCCTTGATCCCCGCTGGCACGTGGCGGGCCACGGCGTCATGCTGGAACACGTGATTTCCGGTCTGGCCGACGAGCTTGCCGGCCGTCCGGTACTGCCTTCGGCCAAACGCCGCGCCCGTGAGATCACGGACCTGATGACAGCGATCATCCGCATCGTCATGGTCGATACGGAAATCGCCGTCTCGCTGCGCTTCAACGCACTGCGCTCCACCCAGCAACGGGAGCTCGCCGATCAGCGTGCCGAAGGCGAGGCGGACGTCGCCCGCATCTTCAGCGATGTCATTGAAGGCCTGTCGGCCCGCGACCTGACGCAGCGCGCACCGGTCGATGGCGCTCACGCCGACATTGCCGCCGCGCTGAACGCAGCACTCGACAACCTCCAGACGGAATTTGCAGCGATCGCCGAACGCAATGCGAAGGCGGAAGCCGCAACGCAATCGCTCGCCGGCGCATCCCGCAGCTTTGCCGGCAATGCTTCCGGTCATGCCGGACGGCTGCAGCTTTCCGCCGCTGCCCTTGCCGGCATCGCCGAGCGGGTCCGCGAGGGTGCCGCCGAAAGC
>NZ_JBFTNV010000022.1:0-111376 GCF_056397645.1 Rhizobium sp. 05L429
ATCGAGGATCTGCTCGGCCGCGAGGCCGTCAATCGAGGATCTGCTCGGCCGCGAGGCCGTCACGCCGCGCCAGGAGCTTCTCGATAAGGCCTCCCTCGGCAAGGTGGTGATGGTGACGGGCGCCGGCGGCTCGATCGGCAGCGAGCTCTGCCGCCAGATCCTGCGCAGCGGGCCGACGCATCTCATCCTGGTCGAGCAGAACGAATACGCCCTTTATGCGATCCACGGCGAGTTGCAGAAGCTTTCGGAACTTTACGAACAGCAGAAGGTGCAGATCGTACCGATCCTCTGTTCGGTGCGTGACCGTGACCGCATGGAACATATCATCATGAGCTGGCGGCCGCAGGCGCTCTATCATGCCGCCGCCTACAAACATGTGCCGCTCGTCGAGCAGAATGCCGTCGAAGGCATCAAGAACAATGTCATGGGCACGCTGATTACCGCACAGGCGGCCGAAAAATACGGCGTCTCGAACTTCGTGTTGATCAGCACCGACAAGGCGGTCCGCCCGACCAATGTGATGGGCGCGAGCAAGCGGCTTGCCGAAATGCTGCTGCAGGCATTGTCAGCCGAGCAGCCGACCGGCCGCGCGCGCACCAATTTCTCCATGGTCCGCTTCGGCAATGTGCTCGGATCCTCCGGTTCGGTCGTGCCGCTGTTTCGCCAGCAGATCAGGGATGGCGGCCCGGTGACGCTGACGCATCCGGACATCACCCGCTACTTCATGACGATCTCGGAGGCGTCTCAGCTCGTCATCCAGGCKGGCGCCATGGCTGATGGCGGCGACGTCTTCCTGCTCGACATGGGCGAACCGGTGCGCATTGCCGATCTCGCCCGCCGGATGATCGATCTCTCGGGCCTGACGGTCCTCAGTGAAGACAATCCAGAAGGCGATATCGAGCTTTCGGTCACGGGTCTCAGGCCCGGCGAAAAGCTCTACGAGGAATTGCTGATCGGCTACAATCCCGAGACGACACAGCATCCGCGCATCATGAAAGCGCGCGAGGATTTCCTTTTCTGGCCGGAGCTTTCCAAACGCCTGAAGGTTCTCAATGCCGMGCTCGACCGCAACGACATACCGGCCGCCCGCCTGATGCTTGCCGAACTCGTCTCCGGCTATGCCTCGACCGGCGAGGTAACCGATCTCGCGCTGAGCGCTGCCGAGGCTAATACGGCAGCGTGATAAAACCCGGTTTTCGCCGGGCTTCTTCTCCTTATTCAGCCCCTTTAGGCATACGCCCCATTGTCGACCGTCCAGGCCGCACCGGTGACCGAGCGGGCGGCCGGCGAGGCGAGATACGCGACGATGTCGGCAATCTCGCCGGAATCGGCAAAGCCTGCCGGATTGGACATCAGCCCTTCCGCTCCTCGGCAGGCGGCCTCCCAGCGGGTTCATGCCTGACCCGGACGATGGGCTTGCGCCTCCGAGCCTCTATGCCGCCTTCGGCTCCAAGGAGGCGCTCTTTATCGAAGAGCTTGATCTCTCTATCAGGCGACTGTCAACACCGAGATCTGGAATGCGCTCGACGAGGGGGAAACGATTGCCGCGGCGATCGAAGGTTCCCTCGTCAATACCGCCCGCGACTATAGTCGCCCGGATGTGCCTGCCGGCTGCATGATCGTGCTTGGCGCAAACCCGGCTGCCAGCGAAGTCGAAGCAGTCGGCGAAGATATCAGGCCGCGCCGCGCCGAGAATATTAGCCAGCTCAGGAAAAAGTTCGAACGGGCCGTCAGCGAAGGCGAACTTGCCGGCACTTTCGGCTGCAAGGCTGCTGCGGTCTTTTTTTGCCACGCCGCAGAAAGGCATGTCGCTGCTTGCCCGTCACGGCGGCGGAGACGATGTGCTGATGGCGGTTGCCCGGAGCGGGGGCCCCGCGCTTGAGGCATGACCCGCGGCCATCGCCGCGGATGAACCGGCACTCAGCAATAAAAGGCATCCCTATGATCTGCAGGCTCAACCATTGAATGAACACTAGTATCCCAGGATTACCTATAACTGCTGATTGCAACTAGGATGGTTTAAGCTCATATCAGGGCATCCCGTTTTCGCGCCTCGCTATGCCTTCTCCCGGTCACAGTCATGACTTCGAGGAGCCTGCGATGACGGAGTTCATTTCATGGATCGCCGAAAACTTCAGGAGGACATGATGAGAGCCAGCGCAGTTGTAAACAGGGCATTGGTCGCAACCAACAAAGGAACGCGCTACGGGCTGGGTGCCGGGGGAATGAACCCCGGCAAGCCGTCACCGGCAGCGAACGGGAAATGTGACTGTTCCGGGTTCGTGGCCTGTGTCTCGGCATGTCGCGAAAGACGCGAGAGGCCTTCTATGTCGAGGAGAACGGCGGATGGATCGAGACGACAGCGGTTTCGAAAGACGTCCTTGCCTCGACAGGGATCTTCGCGCCGCTGGATAAACCCTTGCCGGGCTGCGTCGTCGTCTATGGCGATTACAAGGACAGCAACGGCCGCCATCATGAAGGCCATATGGCTGTCGTTACCGAGGTGAACAACCGCAGCGGCATCGCGGGTATCGACAAGATCGTCCATTGCTCGGTGAGCAACGACAATTCCGGAGACGCGATACAGGAGACCGATGCGCGGATCTTTGCCAACAACAGGAATAGCGTGATCGGCTGGTGCATCCTGGTACACGAAGGCTGATCAGCGCAGTCCACATCGTCGCAGGGCCGATGACCGGCAAATAGGAGGAGGATCATGCCAATAATAGGAATTATCGAAGGCTGCGAAATCCATCAAGATGCCGACGGCCGCGTCCATTTTACCGCCGATGCCGCCATCGATGCCGATGGCGCCAATGGCCAGCATGGCGCAGCGCCAGCCTACAAGGAAGACGACAGCGGGAGCGAAGCGTTGGCCAATGGCGGCATGAGGATCAACGCCCACGAAAAAGTCATCTGCGCTTACGACTGGGCGCGCAGTGTCGTTATTCTGAATACCGATAACGAGCCGAAGATCTTTCCGGGTGGCATCATCGCATCCCGGACCTGGTATCGCCACCGCGATCGGCCTGCCGGCGATCCCGCCGCTTACGTCGATGCGCAGACAGTGCCCTATATCGTCGTGCCGCCCCTCATCGTCCAACGCGTCACGCCTGTCGTCCGGGGCTCGAGGGCGAGGGTGACATGGCGCGACAGGTCGGTCGAATGCGTCGTGGCGGATCTCGGACCCGGCAACAAAATCGGCGAGCTCAGCATCGCAGCCGCCGATGCGCTCGGCATGCCTTCGAGCCCCCGCCACGGCGGGGTCAACCACAAGGAAGTTTTCTACGAGCTGTGGCCGGGGGTGGCAATGAACGGTTACGAACTGCAGCCCGCCTGAAGCGGTCCCACCTCTCGCGGGCGTGACCCGCGGCCATCGAAGTGGGGAGGCCTGTCCTTTCGCGGGTGAGCGAAAAGAGATGGAAATGCTCGCACGTCAATTCGTCCGTAAGCCCTCGGTTCGGTTTCCCGACCGAGGGCGTTCATGTCGGCCGGCAGCCGTTATCGGAGCGCCGGGCAGCCGCGGACGTTGGCAAAGCTGATCTCGTCGGGACCTCGCCGCGTCCAGCCCTGAACAATCACACGCCGCGGCGTGACGTCCACGACGCGAGCGCGACGGAAGCCAAAATCGCGCGCCTTGTCCGCTGCCCATCKGGGATCGCAGCCACCGCGCTGCGGACGACCCCAGCCAGGCGGCGGCGGCGGAGGCCGGCCCCAATCCCTGTCAGGTTCAAAACGGGGCGGCGGTCCCCTGTCGTAACCTTCGTAATACTGCGCAGACGCGATGCTCGACGTGGAGACTACAGTGCCAAGGGCAAGCAGAATGCCGATGGCAGATTTCGTGAAGTTGATCATCAATCCAATTCTCGTTGGGGGCATACGCCTGCGAGGGTAGGGCACATCGTGGCAAACTGATGGCCAAGTGTATTGTCGCCGTCCGGCGAGACAATTCGCTATCAAGCCCAATGGGTTAATGTCGCAGCCAGCTTCAGCACAACGGCGCGCACTGCTGTCGGGCACCCGCAAATGGCCGGCACGATCGCGCCATTGCGTCAGCGCCGTCCGGATAGCCTAGAGCAGGTCGCAGTGATCGCAGACCCCGCCCGAGGCCAGACGGGATCGCATTTTCTGATCTCAGCCAAGCGTTTCTGCAAAAAGTTCGAGCAAGCGCTTCCAGTGCCGCTCAGAACCCTTTTCGCTGTAGATCTCGCCGCGGTCGGGAACCGTCCAGCCATGCGACATGCCGATATAATTCTCGATGATGTGGTCGACGCCACCGGTGCGGAGCGCCTCGGCAAGGCGAGCGGACTGCTCGGGCGGGAAACTGCCATCGACGCCAGCGACGCCGACATAGATGCGCGCCTTGATGTCGCCGGCGAGGCGATGCGGACTGTCGGGCGCCTCGCTCGCCAGATTGCCGCCATGGAAGCTTGCGGCCGCCGCGATCCTGTCGGCATAAACGGCCGCTGCCGTCAGGGCGCGACCGCCGCCCATGCAATAACCGACGGCGCCGACCGGACCGGAAACGCCCTCGGCTTCGAGCGCGTCGAGGAAGGCTGCGCTGTCGCGCTTCGTCATCTCCTGCGTCGTCTCGCGGATCATCTTCATGATCTCGGCACGCGAGGTCTCGTTGCCGAAGGAGGAGCCGTCGAAGGGGCCGTACGAGCCGAAACGGTAGAAGAGATCGGGTATCAGCACGACGTAACTGGCATTGGCGAGACGCTCGCCCATGATATCGGTTGCCTCGCGCGGCCCGAGCGCATCCATATAGTAGAGAATACCGGGAAGGACCTTGCCCTCACTGCCTTCGGGGCGGAAAAGTGACGCCTTGGCAACGCCGTCGGCCGTCGTGATTTCAATATCGCGTTTCATGCGCCAATCCCTTTGATTTTATTGAAGCAGCCCCAAAGCCACTGCAGCAATCTGGCAAAGAACAGCAACAGTCTCAAGACACGAATATCTGGGGAGGGGTGCCGTTCAAGGACGACCAGCAGGTCGCCGCGCGACAAAAGCAGTGCCGTGTTGAATTTCACAGCGGCCGGCACCAAGCCGGTTACAGGGACTGTCGCGCCACTCGTCAAAATCACCGGCCCCCGCAATGCCCATGCAATCCTCCATCCACAAGTTGGCCCCATCGTTCCACCAGGTGATGGGCGCAAGCGATTGCCGATCGTCGTGATCGATGGCATGACTGACGGGAACACCGGGCCGAGGGCGATCMGGGCAAGATTGGGCGACGGGCTCGAAACGCGGCGAGCTCTTGAGGGAACATGACATTGATGCCGAAAGCAGCCGCAGCCGCAAGATACATGCTTGCCTACCTGGCCTGGCCACTGGTGTTTTTCTCCGGCCTGACGGGCGCCTATTTTGGCTTTGCGAGTGGGCATCCGATGGTCGCATTTGCAGCCACTTACGCAGGTGCGGTCCTGCTCCTCTTCCTGCTCGAACGTATCATTCCCTATGAAGAAGGCTGGCTGCAGCCTGATGGTGAAACGGCCAACGATATTGCCCACACGGTGTTGACCAAGGGGCTCGTCGAACTGGCGGCGCTCGCCGGAGTCATCTTTCCGATGCTTGCCGCGGCCCTGCTGCAACCACTTGCCGCCATGCAGTTCAGTCTCTGGCCGTCATCCTGGCCGATGTTCTTCCAGGCGGGCCTCGCCGTCGTCATCGCCGAGTTCGGCCTCTACTGGGCTCATCGCATCGCCCATGAGCGGCTGTTTTTCTGGCGCTTCCACGCCCTGCACCACAGCGTCACCCGTCTCTGGGTCGTCAATACCGGGCGCTTCCATGTCGTCGATTCGCTGTTCAAGATCGCGCTGAGCCAGATCCCGCTCTACCTTCTCGGCGCACCGCTGCAGGTCTTCTGGTGGCTCGGCGCCGTCACCGCCTTCATCGGCATCCTGACCCATTGCAACGTCGACATGCGAACAGGCCCTTTCGACCTCGTCTTCTCGACGCCCAGACTTCACCGCTGGCACCATTCGAAGGATCTTCGCGAGGGCAATACGAATTACGGCGAGAATGTCGTGCTGTTCGACCAGCTGTTCGGCACCTATTTCAATCCCGACCGGCCGTCCTCGACGGATATCGGCATCAAGGGTCAGATCGCTCCCGGCTTCGTCAGGCAATTGGCGCAGCCTTTCACCAAGGACGGCGTGCGCCAGATACTCGGCCGCCATCCCAAGCGCGGCTGAAGCTAGGGCCCGTCCCGGACCGTCATCTTTTTATGACATGCTGCCTGTAATAGCCGGCGAAGTTCGACGGAAACGCACGGGGGAAGCCGATGACGACGTTGAAACAGGTTGCGCTGAGGGCCGGGTGTTCCATGGCGACGGCGAGCCGGGTGCTGAACCTCAGTGGCCCGGTCAGCCGGGCGGCAGCACTTCGCGTGCGCCGCGCTGCGGCCGAAGTCGGCTATCGTGCGGCCGCACCGTCGGCCCGCAGCGGCCGCCGGCCTGTTATCGGCGTGCTGGTGCCGAGCGTCACCAATCCGGTTTTCGCCTCGTCGCTGTCCGGCATCCAGAACCGCATGCTGGTCGCCGGCCACAGCGTTCTCATCGCCCAGTCGAATTACGATCCCGATCAGGAGGCCGATGCCGTCGCCGGGCTTCTCGGCGAGCGGCCGACCGGGCTCATCCTCACCGTCTGCGATGCCGGCACCAGCCCGGCGCTCGCCCAGGACCTGCCGCCGACCGTGCTGCTCGGCAATCCGCCGACCGCCCGATATCCTGCCGCCGTCACCGTCAACAATTATGCGGCAGGCTGCAGGCTGACCGAACACCTGCTCTCCATGGGACATCGTCGCATTCTCTACGTCTCCGGCAGCTTCAAGGCTTCGGACCGCGCGCTGTTGCGTTATCAGGGCTATCTGAGGACCATGGCGGCGGCGGGCGTCGCGCCACTCGACGCCGTAGAGGTGTCCTTCGTCAGCGGCTACGACCAGATGGATCTCGGCCAGGCGTTGCGGACATTTGCACCGACCGCCATCATCGGCTCGAACGATCTCATCGCGCTCGGCGTCGTCGGAGCCATCCATCGCGAGGGCCTGCGTGTTCCCGACGATGTCTCCGTTGCCGGCTTCGACGGCATCGCCATCGGCAAGCTCATAAATCCGACGCTGACCTCGATCGAAATGCCCGATCTCAGCATGGGGGCGACGGCGGCATCGCTGCTGCTCGATATCGTCGAAAACGACGCGCCGCTGCGGCATCTGGAACTATCGCATGCCTTGCGTGCCGGCGGCACTGTTCGAAACCTCCAGAAAGACGAAACCGCCGCACCGATGGGATGCGGCGGTTCGGGATCGAAGCCAAGAGCGGCTTAATGCAATTCCGGCAAGTGTGAAGCGGATCTTGCGTCCGGAACTGCGTGATAACRAGAAGCTTAGCTGCGCGGCAGCATGCCTTCGACGTCGGAGGCTGCGTCGTCGAGCGCTTCCTTCGGCTCGGCCGAGCCGTCGACGATGCGCGACAGGTTGTCGACGATCGTCTGGGTAACCTTGACGCCATTGGTGCCTGGGAAAGCATACCACGGGATCATGCGCGGCATCTGGCTGAGGCCAGCCTGGAAGAGCGGGTTCTTCTTGTAGAAATCACCGAGATATTCGGCGGACTTGGCGGCAAGCTCGTTGTTCGGCACATAGCCGGTGCCGGGCACGACGACCGAGGCGCCATAGGGGCCGGCCGCGAACTTGGCAAACTTCCAGGCGGCGTCCTGCTTGGCGGCATCCTTGGCGAGGATGACGACGGCGTTGCCACCGGTCGGCAGATGGCCCTTTTCCGGGTCGAGAAGCGGGATCTGGGCGGTGCGCAGATCGAACTTGGCGCCGACGTTCTTGATCGTGTTGACGAGCGCGCCCGTCGTCTGGAATTCAAAGCCGACCTTGCCGGCGGCGAATGCCTGTTCGCCTGCTGCCTTGGTGAAAACAGGCATGCCGCCTTCCTTGACGAAGCGGCTGATGAGTTCGACGGCCTTCTGTCCCTCGGGACCGTTGAAGGCGACCTTCTGCTCGTCGTCGCTCAGCATCTTGCCGCCGGCACCGAAGAGCAGGGCGGAGAACATCCAGTCGTCGCCCTGCCAGCGGAAATCCATGCCGTCGACGCCGTTGCCGAGCGCCTTGATCTTGCTGGCAAGCGCGATGACCTCGTCCCAGGTCTTCGGCGGGGTGTCCGGATTGCCGCCGGCTGCCTTCACGAGATCGGCATTGTAATACATGATCGGGTTGGAGGTGGCGAAGGCAAGGCCCACCTGCTTGCCGTTGACCTGGGCGAGCTTCAGGATCGTGTCCGAGAAGCCCTTCTCGGCCATGTTGCCTTCCTTCTGGACGAGCGGCGTCATGTCGACGGCGACATTGCGCTCGTTCAGCATGCGCAGGCGGTTCAGGCCGATGAAGGTGATGTCGGGCATTTCAGACGTGCCGGCCTGGCGCAGGATCAGCTGGATACCGTCTTCATAGGTCGCCGAAGGAGCGGCGAACTGGATCTTGATGTCGGGGTTTTCTTCCATGAACTTCTTCGAGATCGTGTCCATCACGTCCTTGAAGAAACCCGGCATCGGGTAGTGGATCGTCAGCGTCGTTTCGGCGTGGGCCGGCAGTGCCGCCGCCACGGACAGAGCCGCTGCTGCGAGGAACTGGGTGAAATGCTTCATCGCTCGTTCTCCTGGGTTTAACCGGTCAGCCTTTGAGACCGGTCATGGTGATGCCCTCGACGAAGCGTTTCTGCGCCAGCAGAAAAGCCGCAACGAGGGGAATGGTGATGATGATGGTCGCCGCCATCAGCGCGCCGTAGTCGTCGCCGGCTTCCGCGGCGCGGAAACTCATCAGGCCGAGCGGCGGAGTGGCGTAGCCCGGCTTCGAGATGACGATCAGCGGCCAGTAGAGGTCGTTCCAATGGGCGACGACCGAAAAGATCGCGAAGGCCGTGACGGCCGGCCAGGCATTCGGCACGACGACGCGCGAGACGATGCCGAGTTCGGACATGCCGTCGAGACGGGCGGCATGGATCAGGTCGTCAGGCATGGCGCGGAAGAACTGCAGGAACAGGAAGATCGCAAAGACCGAGATGGTGAAGGGGGCGACCAGCGCCGTGTAGCTGCTGAGCAGCGACAGTCGGTCGAAGGCGACATAGAGCGGCAGGGCGGTGGCATGGATCGGCACCAGCAGTCCGAGCAGTACGAGCACCATCATCAGGCGGGCGGCGCGGAACTTCAGCTTCGCCATCGCATAGGCGCAGGGGATGGCGACCAGCACCTGGAAGAAAAAGATCAGCGCGCAGACCACCGCGCCGTTCCACAAGAGCGTGCCCATCGCCACCTTGTCGAGCGCCTTGGTAAAATTCTGCAGGTAAAAGAAATGCGTCGGGATCAGCGAAAGTGCTGCCGTGAAGATATCGTCCTGCGACTTGCCGGCCGCCGATATCATGAAGATGTAGGGCGCGAGGAAAATGACCGCGCCGAGAACAAGCAGCGCCAGGCGGATCAGCCGGCCGGGGGTGAAACGGGAGCGCGTCTTCATGAATAGTGCACCCGCCGGTCGAGGAAGCGGTACTGCAGGAACATCATGACGACGAGGATGGCGAGGAAGACCACGGTCATGGCCGAGGCATAGCCGACCTTCATGTAGACGAAGCCCTCCTGGTAAATGGTGAAGAGCAGGACTTCGGAAGCATGATTGGGTCCGCCATCGGTCAGCGTCTTCACCGTCTCGAAGGTCTTGACTGCATTGATGACGCTTATCGTGGTGACGAAAAGCGCCGTCGGCCCGAGCATCGGCCAGGTGACKAGGAAGAAGCGGTCCAGCGAGGATTTGGCGCCGTCGATCTCGGCTGCGGCATAAAGCTCGCGCGGGATCGCCGTCAGCCCGGCAAGGAACAGCACCATGTTGAAGCCGACCGTCTGCCACACACCGATGATGGAGAGGCTGTAGAGGGCGGTCGATGAGGCCCCGAGCCAGTTCGGCTTCGGCAGGCCGGCGGCACCGAGCAGCGCATTGAGCGGGCCAATGGTCGGATGGAAGAGATATTGCCAGACGGTCGCCATGGCGACGATCAGCGAAACCACCGGCAGGAAATAGGCGGTGCGAAAGACGCTCTTCCCCCAGCCCTCGCTTTCGATCAGCATGGCCACACCAAGGCCGAGCAGGATCGAGACGGGCGCGACGATTGCCGTATAGACCGTGGTGTTCCACAGCGACTTGCGGAAGGTGCGGTCGGTGAAAAGCTCGGCGTAATTCTCCAAGCCGACAAAACGGATCTTGCCGACGCCGAGCTCGAAATCGGTAAAGCCGAGAACGACGACAGCGACGATCGGCAGCAGCACGAAGAGGACAATGAGGATTATCGCCGGCAGCGCCAGCAGCCAGGCGGTCTGCGCCTCGCGGCGCTCGTGCCGGATAGCCGATGCGGCCGGCCGGCCAACCTCGCCTGTGGCAATGCTAACCATGCGCCTTCTCCCGTGCAGCGTCGGCCGGAAGCGCTGCCGCACGCAGCCGGCGGCCGTCGGGGTCAAAGACCATGGCCTTGTCGGGCTGAAAAGACAGCGCGACGGCCATGCCGGCGGCAAGTCCCGCAGCTTCGGCTGGTGCAAGCTTGGCAAGCACGGTCTCGCCGATTGCATTCAGCCGGCAGAACAGGATCACCTCGGAGCCAAGGAATTCCATGCGCTCGATACGGGCGGGCAGGGCCGTCTGGCCGTCCATGGCAAGCCGCACGAATTCCGGGCGGATGCCGATCGTCACGTCTGCGCCGGAAAGATCAGATTCTTCCAGCGCCAGCCTGATATCGCCGAAGGCGATCGTTCCGCCATCGGCGCGCGCGGTTAAGAGATTGATGCGCGGCTGACCGACGAAGCGGGCAACCTCGATATGGGCGGGGTCGTCATAGATGACCTGGGGTGCTGCCAGCTGCAGCAGTTGGCCGCCGATCATCACGGCGACGCGGTCTGCCATGGAGAGCGCCTCGGCCTGGTCGTGGGTGACATAGACGGTCGGCACACCGGCGCGCCGATGCAATTCGACGATTTCGCCGCGGGCATGAACACGCAGGTTGGCGTCGAGGTTCGACAGCGGTTCGTCCATCAGAAAGACGCTCGGATGGCGCACCATGGCGCGGGCAAGCGCCACGCGCTGCCGCTGGCCGCCCGACATCTGGCCGGGCTTGCGCTCCAGGAGATGGTCGATCTTCAAAGCTTTGGCCGTCTCCTGCACGTCGCGAGAAATACTCATGCTGATAGCGCGGTAGCCGGGCATGACCGGACCGAGGAAGGGAAGGCGCTGAACACGGCTCAGCCGGCGCATAGCCAACGGCACGGCAATATTCTGGCCGGCCGACAGATGCGGATAGAGCGCGTAGGACTGGAAGACCATCGCGATATTACGGTCGGCTGGCGCCACATCAGACATTTCCCGCCCGCCGATGACGATCTCGCCACTATCGGCATGATCGAGGCCAGCAAGAATACGCAGGAGCGTACTCTTGCCGCAGCCCGAAGGGCCGACCAGCGCGATGAATTCGCCCGGCTGAACGTCGAGGCTGATATTCTTGAGGATGGCGCTGTCGCCATAGGATTTGGAAATGGCCGAAAGCGTCAGCGCGCTCATTGCGCCGGCTCCTTCTGCACTTTGTGGGCCTCGTGCGGATAGACTTCGGCGACCACATCGTCGAGCACATGCGCCACCATGCCCGGTATGGCGACGATCTCGCTCGAGACGTCATCACCGAGATCGTGAAGCACGGCTCCAACAAGCTTCTCGCCTGGCATCTCTCGCTCCATCGTGCCGATGATGAAGGCGGCGGATGGTCCCCAGACGAGCGAAGTATCCTTGAAGGCGCCCTTCCAGGCCCAGTGGAGGTGACCGCTGGCATAAAGCGCGACATCATGGGCCGACATCAGGTCGTAAAGTCGGCGGCGCTGGGCCGGGCGGATGCTCCAATAGCCGGTGTCGCCTTCATCTGACGCATCGACGAAAAGCGGCTTATGGGCAAACATCGCGATCCGCCGGCCGGCGCGCTCGGCAAGCGCCTTTTCCAGCCATGCAAACTGCGCTTCCTGCTCCTCATCCTCCATGCCCATCAGCAGACTGTCGAGGCCGATCAGCCGCCAGTTGCCGGCATCCTCGAGCCAGTAATCGGGGCCAACGAGGCTGCGCCAGCGGTTGAGCCTTGTCTCATCGACCGGTTGGAGCGAGCCTGGCAGATGGCCGACATCGTGATTGCCGGGAACGATCAGCATCGGGATGTTCACCTGCCGCATCAGCTCCATGCAGAAGGTGAGATCTTCGTCCTTGTCGGCGCCATCGACGGCGAGATCGCCGGTATGGACGACGAGATCGGCACCGCTGCGATTGATCCAGTCCGCAAGCGGCTGCCAGTTGCCGTTGAAATGCGGTATCGACGGGCTGAAATGCGTGTCGGTGATCTGGACGATTTTCATGCCGGCGGTCTCCAATAAGGCCCGCGGCAGGTTTGCGGCGGCAGGCAATGCTGATGCCGCCTCTTTAGAGCGCCCCAATGTCAGGCGGGTTACAAGCGTTTCCACCCTTGTTCCAATTGTGTCGTGCAATTGTCATGGAGCCGATCGAAACGGAGTTGGCCGCGGCCAATTCTTCTCTTCTGCCTTATCGGCAGGTGGACCTCCGCCCTTTCGGTAGGCGGCCGCCACATCGGAAGTCACCGCCCTGCAGCCGATTGACCTGTCGTTGATATGGCAGCACGACCGAGCCGCATTTTGTCGATTGGCGTCTCGCGTCCTTAAGCGCCGTCTGGCAAGTTCCTCCGGACGATGGAGAGACCATGACCCGCAAAAGCTTCGCGATATATAGCAGCGTGTTCACCGCCCTGTGGATTGCCATCATCGTCGGTTTTCCACTTCTCCTCCTTGCTGCCATGAAGACGATCGCCTGCGCGGCCGACACTTGCGGCGCCGTCGCTCTGGTGTTCGCCCTATTTGGCCGCATCATCCTGGTATTGGTCTACGCCATGGCGATGCTGACGTTCATTGCGAGGCGATGCGCGCGTGCGGGCCTGGGCGTCTTGTGGACGCTTGCCGGTGTGCTGTGGCTGCTCGCAGCGCGTGATGTTCTTCTTGCCGGGTTCAATTTCTGGGCTGTCGGTTTTTCGCTCGGCATATTTTCCTTTGGATTTCCCGTAACGCTGCTCTTCTTCTTCGCCTTCGTCATCTTCCTTTCCTTCTGGAAAGGAGAGGATGAAAACCGCGCCGGCGCGCTCACGATCTCCTGGCAATTTGCCGGCATCAGCGCATTTGTCTCGGCGATGATCTCCGCGGTTGTCTGCATCCCGATGGTCGCACCGTTAGCCGGGATCGTGGGCTTGCCGGCGGTGTCCTCCATGGACCTGATGTTTCTGATGGACCGCGTTCTGAGCCTCAGGCTCGGGGAATATTGGATCACATATGTCACGGAGCTATGGGTGCTCCTGTTCATCTTCGTCTGTGCGCTGGGGTATCTCGTCATTAGCCAAAGACGGGTTGATGGACGATCAGTGCCGTCGGATCCGAAGCCTCTATGACCGTATTCCAACGATCAGTTGGCAAGAGACAGGAGCTGCCCACGATGGCGGGCGATAAAGGCTTTGACTGCCGGAGCGCCTTCTCCCTTGCGGTAGGCGATCGCCACGTCCGACGTCACCGTGACACTCGGAAGCGGCCGGTAGTGGATATCGGGGAGTTCCACGCGGCTCATGGATTGCGGCACGAGCGCGATGCCGGTGCCTATGCCGACGAGAGCGGCGATTTCCGTGAAGTCGTGTGCGATGGCTTTGACGGACGGTTCGAAGCCCGCMTCCCGGCAGGCCTGCAGTGTGTTGCGGTAAAAGCCGACTTCCGGCGGTTGGCGTGGCGTGATGAAGGTATTGTCGGCCAGCCGTGAGAGCGTATCGATGGCGCGCTCTGAGAATTCGTGATCTGCGGGGACCATGGCAACCAGCGGCTCGCGCAGCACGACCTGCACAAAAACGCCTGATGGGATCGGCGCCGGCGCGCGGATATAGCCGAAATCGAGCAGGCCGTCGGCAATGCGCTGCAGCTGCTGGCGCAGCTCCATTTCCTGCAGCTCGACCTCGACATAGGGATAATCGCGTTTGAACTCCCTGATGGAGCCGACGACGGCGCCGGAATAGGCGGCCGATGCCACATAGCCGATCGAGATGCGTCCGCTTTCGCCGCGGCCTGCGCGGTGGACGGCCGCCACGGTTGCCTCGGTCTGCACCAGTACCTTGCGCGCCTCCTGGAACAGGATCTCGCCGGAATGAGTGAGTTGCACGCCCCGGCGGGTCCGGTCGAGCAGCGGCGTTCCGACGATCTTTTCAAGGCTCCTGATCTRCTGGCTGAGGCCTGGCTGGGCGATGCCGAGACGGGCCGCAGCGCGCTCGAAGTTCCGCTCCTCGACGAGGGTGACAAGATACCTCAAATGCCGGAGTTCAAAGCCGGGGTTGGACAGGGCCAATTCTCTCTCCTGGAAGAATTCAAATCTATGGCATTGGGCGCGTTTCATAAATCAGACTTATGAAAAATTCGAGCCTCGTTTATTGGACCTTGGAAAAATAACATGATTAGAAAAATCCAGTTTTCCAATATAACGGGCTTTCGATGACTGGTTCTCCTCACCTGCTCAAATTCGTTTCGACGACGGCGCTGGCAAGCGCGCTTCTGGCGCCGCTGTTTCCGGCTACTGCGCAGGAAGTCAATCCGACGACACTCGCCCCGATCGTCATCAGCGGCTCCAAGGATGAGGACCCGACGGCGCCGGTTAGGGGTTTTGTCGCAAGGACGAGTGCGACTGCCACCAAGACCGGTACGCCGCTCCTCGAAACCCAGCAATCCATCTCGGTGCTGACGGCTGACCAGCTGAAGTCGCAGGGTGCCGAAACCGTCGGCCAGGCGCTCGATTATGTGCCCGGGGTCGTCGGCGAGCCCTATGGCGCCGATCCGCGCTTTGATTCCCCGCGTATCCGCGGCTTCGACAGCCGTCAGGCGCAATTCCTGAACGGACTGCGAATGATGCGCACCGCAGGTGCCCCAGCGGTCGATCCCTATCAGCTCGAGCGTATCGAAGTGCTGCGTGGCCCGGCGTCGGTCATATACGGCCAGGGCAATCCGGGCGGCATGATCAATCTCATCAGCAAGCGGCCGGTCTTCGAACGTTTCGGCGAGGTCGGCGTACAGGCTGGCAGCTATGACACCTATGGCACCTATTTCGATTTCGGCGACATCATGCCCGGCAATTCCGATTTCGCCTATCGTCTGACGGGTCTGGCAAGGACGGCCTCGGCGCAGGTCGGCGAACTCGACAATGACCGCTACTTCATCGCTCCGGCGCTCACCTGGCAGCCGGACGACGATACCAAGCTGACGATCCTCACCAGCATCCAGCACGATAATCCGAGCACGCCATCCGGCCTGCCGCCGCAGCTCACGCTCAATGCGACGGGCGCAAACCGCCTGTCGCGGGATTTCTTCGTTGGCGACAAGAGCTTCGACACGTCCGACCGGACGCTCACCAATCTTGGCTATGAGCTGGAACACCGCTTCAACGATACCTGGACTTTCCGCCAGAACCTCCGCTACCAGAATTTCGACTGGAACTATAAGGCGCTCGGAATGGCGACATCAGGCCTTACGGGCGGGCGGACCATCAACCGCAACGCCACCATCCAGGATGAGCTGCTCAACACCTTCAACGTCGACAATAACCTGCTTGCGGAATTCGATACCGGCGAGATCCAGCACAAGATGCTGTTCGGACTGGATTACCGCTACTACGACAACAATGTCGGCACCCAGTTCTGGCGCGCCACGCCGCTCGATGCCTTCAATCCGGTCTATGGCTCGGTCAAGCTGATTGCGCCGACGGTCAGCACCAAAGTCGACTCGCAGATGACCCAGGTCGGCCTCTACGTGCAGGACGAGCTTGCCTATGAAAACTGGCGCGCGACGGCCGCCCTTCGCCAGGACTGGGCAAGCACTGAGGGCACCTCGACGAACCGGCTGACCGGCGTATCGCGCCCCCTTAATAAGGACGACCAGAAGCTGACCGGACGCGCCGGCCTCAGCTATGTCTTCGACAATGGAATTGCGCCCTATATCAGCTATGCCACCTCCTTCGAGCCAGTGCCTGTGCCGGCGACCGGCGGGCCGCTGCAGCCGACGACGGGCGAACAGGTGGAAGTCGGCGTCAAATATCAGCCGGAGGGCTGGAACGGTTTCTTCACTGTCGCCGCCTATGACCTGAAGCAGAAGAATGTTCTGACGACAATCGCGCTGCCGTCCGGTGGCACGACGACGGGGCAGATCGGCGAGGTCGACGTCAAGGGTATCGAGCTCGAAGGAGTCACCAGCCTGACCGACGGCCTCGATCTGCGCGCTGCCTACACTTACATGCAGGCTGAAATCGTCGGCGGCATCGACGACGGAAATCGTCCGGACAATGTGCCTGAACATGCCGCCAGCCTCTGGCTCGACTACACCTTCCCCGAGGATACGGCGCTTGAAGGCTTCGGTCTCGGCGGTGGCGTGCGCTATGTCGGCCAGCGCTACGGCGATACCAAGAACTCGCTCGATCTTGACGCCATCACCCTCTTCGATGCAGCAGTGCATTACAAGAAGGACAATGTGACCGCCTCGCTGAACGTGAAGAACCTTGCCGACAAGGATTATGTTGCAAGCTGCAGCTCTTTCGGCTGCACCTATGGCGATGGCAGAACGGTGATGGGCAAGCTGACCTTTCAATGGTGAGTGAATTTCAAGACGCATATGGACGGAGCATCAGCCGTCGGCAGGCGCTTGCACTGCTGGCGGCATTCGCTGTTCCGGGAAAAACCTTCGCGGAAACGCCCCAATCCCTTCCAAAGCGCATCGCGGCGATCGACTGGGCCATGCTGGAAACGCTGGTGGCTCTCGGCGTCATGCCGATCGCTGCGACCGAGCTCGTGCAGTTCCGCAAGGATGCGGTCGAGCCGATGCTGGACGAGAGCGTTGCCGATCTCGGCCTGCGCGGATCGCCGAACCTCGAACTTCTGCGACTGCTGCGCCCGGACCTCATCCTGATTTCGCCCTTCTATGTCAGGTTCGAGGCGAGCTTTCGGGCGATCGCGCCTGTCCTGTCGCTGCCCTTCTACAACAGGGGCGAGCCGCCCTATCAGAAGGCGATCGATGCCATCTCGGCGTTGGCACGGCAACTTGGCCTCGAAGAGCGCGGCCGTCAGGTCGTAGCCGAACAGGCAGCTCTCGTCGAAGAAACGCGCGCAAGCCTGCAGTTCTTTGCCTCGCGCCCGACCTATCTCGTCAATATCGGGGATGCGAGGCACGTCCGCGTCTTCGGCGCCGATAGCATGTTCGGCGATATCCTGTCCCGCCTCGACCTGCCGAATGCCTGGACGGACCGCTCCCGCTATACGTTCGCAGCACCCGTGCCGATCGAAAACCTCGCCGTAGAGCYGGACGCGCGCATCGTCATCATCTCCGATATCCCGGTCGAAGCCCGTAACGGCCTGACGGACAGCATGATCTGGCGATCGCTGCAGCCGGTGCGCTCTGGCCGCGTGCTGATGCTCGGCAATATCAATCCCTATGGCGGCATCTCGGCGGCCGCCCGCTTCACGCGGCTTTTCAAGGCGGCGATGCTGTCGTCAGGGGAAAGGCCGTGATGAGACCCGCCGCACTCGCCGCCGCGCTTCTCGCCCTTGTCGCCTCCGCCGGCCTCTTCCTGTGGGCGGCACTCAGCCATCTGCCCTTCGCCGACTGGCCGTCCTTACCCTTCGATGCCGGCCAGATGACGACGCAGCAGATCATTTTCGCCTACGCTGTCCTGCCGCGCGGCGCGGTCGCGATTCTGGCTGGTGCGGCCCTCGGGCTTGCCGGCGCCCTCTTGCAGCGCCTGCTTCGCAACCCGATCGCCGATCCCTCGACGCTCGGCGTCTCCTCCGGCGCACAGCTTGCGATCGTCGCTGCGACGCTGTTCTTTCCCGAAGTGCTCGATGGATACCGCGCGCTTGTTGCGCTTGCCGGTGCGACCGCGGCAACGGCCATCGTCTTCCTGCTCGGCTGGCGGCGCAGCTTCGAGCCTATCACCATGGTGGTCTCCGGCCTTCTCGTCGGCATTACCTGCAGCGCGCTGTCGGCGGCGATGACGCTTTCGCAGGGCGAATATCTGATGTCGTTAGTCACCTGGAACGGCGGCTCGCTCAGCCAGCAGGACTGGTCGGCGACGGTGACCCTCGGCCTGGAACTGCTGCTCGGCCTCGCCATCACCCTCCTGTTGCTGCGCCCGCTCACCCTGCTCGGTCTTGGCGATAGCAGTGCGCGCTCGCTAGGTGTGGCACTCGCCGGCACACGCATTGCCGTTGCAAGCCTTGCCGTGGCGCTCAGCGCCGGCGTTGCTGCCGCCGTCGGTCTCGTCAGCTTCGTCGGCCTGGCCGCCCCGGCGCTCGTGCGCCTTCTCGGTGTGCGCACGACACGCAGCATCCTGCTTCTCTCGCCTGTCGCCGGTGGCTTGCTGTTGTGGTTCTGCGATGGTGTCGTGCAACTGCTCGCTTCCTCGGCGGGCGAGACTTTCCCGACGGGATCGGTGACCGCACTGATCGGCGGGCCGTTGCTGCTCTGGCTGCTACCGCAGGTGCGTGCCGTCGAGCCGCCGCAGCCGCCCGATAGCGTCGTCGTTTCCCGGGCGCCGCTGTCGCGCCTCATCCTGATCCTCTGCCTGCTGCCGCCGCTCGTCTGGGCGGCCCTCTTCATCGCCCGCCTGCCGGATGGGTGGACGTTGCTCCGCGGTGAGCTCTTCTGGGAACTGTTTCCCGCCCGCTGGCCGCGTCTGGTCGCATCTGCCGCCGCCGGCGGCCTGCTTGCCATGGCGGGCGCCATGCTGCAGCGCCTCACCGGTAATCCGATGGCAAGCCCCGAGGTCCTGGGGGTCAGCGGTGGGGCCGGCGTCGGTTATGCCATTGCCTTGAGCTTCTCCGCCAATGCCGACGCGGCTGGTCTTTTCGTCGGCGCCGGCGGCGGTGCGATCGTCGTGCTCGTCATTGTGGCCCTCTTTGCCGCCCGCCGGCATCTGCCGCCCGAACGCCTGCTGCTTGCCGGCATTTCCGTCAGCGCCTTCTCCTCGGCGATCCTGAGTGCGCTTCTTGCTGTCGGCGACCAGCGTGCCTGGCAGATCCTTGCCTGGCTCGGCGGTTCGGCTGCKGCCGCCACGCCGCAAACGGCTACGTTTCTCGCCGGCCTCGCCGTCKTCATCCTAGCCGTCGGCCTGATCTTCACGCGATGGATGACCATTCTGCCGCTCGGGGCACCCGTCGCGCTTGCGCTCGGCTTGCCGCTCGTTGGTGCCCGCACGATGATGGTGCTGACGGCAGGCATTGCGACCGCTGCCGCCTCGCTGCTTGTCGGCCCCTTGAGCTTCATCGGCCTGATGGCCCCGCATATCGCCCACCGGGCCGGTTTCGAAAAGGCAGGCAGCAGGCTTTTCGCCGCCGCGGTCATAGGGGCTGTGCTGATGGTGATCGCCGATCTCGGTGCCCGCACAGTGACCTTCCCCTACGATCTGCCGCTCGGCCTGTTTGCCGCTTTCGCAGGCGCCCCCTATCTCGTCTGGATGATGGGAAAACGGCCGTGAGGGAGCTGTCGCGGAAGCGATCAGCCGCGCGAATAGGATGCGGCAACCGACTGGGGCCTCATTGCTTCGATCGAAGGGAATGATTTCAGGAATTCGGCCAGAGGCATGGGGCGGGAGAGAAGGAAGCCCTGCAGGTCGTTGCAGCCGGCTGCGACGAGAAAGTCTCTCTGCCCCTCCGTCTCCACGCCTTCCGCCGTCGTCGCCTTTCCGAGCGTACGGCTCAAACCCAGGATCGCGGAAACGATGGCGGCGCCCTCTGCCTGAGCGCCAAGCAAGCCAACGAATGAGCGATCGATCTTGATCCGGTCGATGTTGAATTGAACGAGATGGCTTAGCGACGAAAAACCGGTGCCGAAATCGTCGAGGGCAATTCGGATCCCCTGGGATCGGAGTCGGCCAAGCGTTGCCTGCGCATTTTCATCGATATTGAAGAGTGCAGCTTCCGTCAGTTCCAATTCCAGCCGCGATGGCGGCAGGCCGGTTTCCGCCAGGATCGAAAGCACATGGCGGTCGAAGTCCCGATGCCGGATTTGCGAGGGCGAAACATTGACGGCGACCGACATGCCGGCTGGCCAGCAAGCAGCTGCCTGCGTGGCATTCCTGAGGACCCACTCGCCCAGCTGGTCGATCATGCCAGCCTCCTCGGCAACGGGGATGAACTTGTCGGGCGACAGAAGCCCTTGGGTGGGATGGCGCCATCGCACGAGGGCCTCAGCACCCGATAGCTGCCCAGGCGCGTCGGCACGATGCACGCCTTGAAAGAAGACCTCCAGATGGCCCGGATTACCCGAACGCGAATTGTCCGGAATGCCGGAAAGCTGCGCTTGATCTTCCAGCACGACGCGAAGATCGTTCTTGAGATTTTCCCGCGCCTCGACCCTGTGATCGAGAGAGGGTTCATACTCGATCAAGCAACCGCGCCCGTTGGTCTTGGCTTCATAGAGCGCAACATCCGCACGTCGCAAAAATTCGCTGGTTGCTTGGGTCGTATCACGAAAGGTGGCGATGCCGATCGAGCAGCCAATGCGGACGACGACGTCGCCTCCGCGAAGCTGAAACGGCTTGCTCAGGGCCTCGATGATGGCGCTGCAGAGGACAATATGGGTTTCGTCGGCTTCCCTGGCATCGGGAAGAAGCAGGGCGAACTCATCGCCGCCGAGCCGGGCAAGTGTATCGCCCGATTTGATCAGGGCGTTCATCCTGTCGACGGCGCTGCGCAGAAGCTCGTCGCCGGCGGCATGTCCATGGATGTCGTTCACCTCCTTGAACTTGTCGAGATCGACGAGGGCAAGGACGGCGCGTCGGCCGGGGGATTTCATGGCCGCAAGGCATTGCTCGAAGCGAGCCGCAAACAGCGCCCGGTTCGGCAGGCCCGTCAAAACGTCATGAAGCGATAGATGCCGCGCATGATGTTCGCTGGCGCTGAGTTCTCTAAGGCTGCGGCGCAAACGACCCATCAAGGCGAAGAAGAGCCCGGCAATGACCAAGCCGGCAATGGAGAGGACCGGAACAAGCCGGCCGATGACGCGTGAGCCCGGCAGGTCCGGCGTCCAGATAACAAAGCCGATAGGCTCTCCGGTAGCCGTCGCCTCTATTTGGAACGCAACCTCATTTTGCTCCTGATCGGCGGTGCGGGCATAGCGGGYGCCGGCCAATCCCTGTTCGCGGCTCAGTGTATCGAGCGCGATACCGTCGAGAAAGCGGAACGTCACGAGGTAGAGCCTGTTGCCGTCATTCCCCTCCTGTGTATCCACTTTCGAAGAACCCGTGACCGAAACAACGCCGGCGACCGAAGGGCGGCCCTCAAGTCGCATCAGCTCCACCTGGCTCGGTTCTGGATCGGAGCTCGGCCCCTGCGGCGCACCGTGCTGCTTTGCTTCGAGATCCCGGATCATTGGCTGAAGCAGCGGCCGCACCCATTTGAAGCGACTTTTCGTTTCGGGATCGGATTGCAGGGCTAGCTCGCCTGCCGGGGTCACGAGGAATGCCGCGTTGTAGCCGAAGACCGTTGTTGCGATCTTCCCGAATGTCGCTGCGGATGTCGCGCCAGCGCGGTCGCTCTTGCCGCTCGCGGTTGCTGAATCCGACACCAGCAGCGAGGCATAACCTGCGCCCATCAGCTGGATGTCCTGCGACACGCGCTGGACTTGATCCTGAAGGCGGCTGTTGACGAGTTGTCGCTGACGATCAAGGGCTGCCGCATCACTTTCCTCCCCCGCCCAAATGGCAGCGAGGAATACAAGCCCAAGAATTGCCAGCCCGCTAATCGCAAGCAGGAGCAATATCGACCCGGACGACGCCCGGGCCGCCCTGTGAGCAAATAGTCGTGACGGTTGACGAGCAGACACGGAACCTTCTCCCAAGAATTTCCGATACTGGCCTTGATTGATTACGAAAAGCTTTTCAAGCAGCCGTAAATTAACGGCGCAAAAGTGATCAGCTTTTTAATCGTTGTGTGGTTGGCTGCTTGCTGCGTGACGCTTGCCCGATGCAACGTTGGCAAGATAACTCCAAGATAAGGTGATGTTATGTTGCGATTTATATCTGGTTTCCGCCTGAAGTTCCTCACATTGTCTTTTGCCGCCTTTATATCTGCAAGTATTCTTGAGCCTGCTATTGTCTCAGCTGCGGAAAACGACAGCATCCGTATAGCGGTCGAGGGCGCATTTCCGCCGTTCAACTATCTCGATTCCAACAATCAGCTTCAAGGCTTCGACGTGGATTTCGCCAAGGCCCTTTGCGAGACGGCAAAGTTGAAATGCGAATTCGTCATCCAGGAATGGACGGCGATGATCCCGAACCTGCTGGATAACAAGTACGACGCGATCATCTCGTCGATGTCGATGAGCGCAGAGCGGCGCGAAAAGGTTGCCTTCACCCAGAAATATTATGATAGCCCGTCGGTCTTCATCGCGCCCAAAAAGTCCGGCATTGCCGGCACTTCACCCGACGATCTGAAGAACATACGGCTCGGTGTGACAGCGGCGACCTCCCAGGAAGCCTATGCCAAGAAGTTCTATAGTGGCGTCGCGACGACCGTGTTCCAGGCATCTCCGGATCTCTACAAGGGCCTTGCCGACGGCAAGGTCGACATCATCCTGGAAGACAAGCTGGCGGTCTACGACTGGCTCGCAAACACCAAAGCGGGCAGCTGCTGCGCCTTCAAGGGCGAAGATATCAAGAATACCGAATATTTCGGCGACGGCGCCGGTATCGCCGTGCGCCCTTCCGACAAGGCGTTGCTGAACAAGCTCAATGCTGCGTTGGAGACGATCCAGGCCGGCGACACCTACGATACGATCAACGCGAAATATTTCCCGTTCAGCATCCGCTGAGGACGCGACGCCTCGCTCGTTCTTGATGAGCTAGCTCTCGGTCATGCGCCGATCCTCGTCGGGGCCGACCGAGAGCTGTTTCCAGTCCAGGTCCTCCTGCAATTCCAGATACTGGGTCGGGCCGATCTGGTCCGTGTCACGCAGTTCCTCGAGGCGTTGGCGCTGGGCGATCACTGCTGCGATCGTCAGATCGCGGCGTCGGATAAGCTGCAAGGCCTGACCCGTATTGGCCGGCGCGTTCCAATGATCCTTGCTGACCGCGCGGAGCGCCGCGGCTTCGGCACCATCTTCCTTCTCCAGTCGCTGAAATGCCGCTTCGGCAAGCGACCGTCGGGCGGCCTCGAACTCATCGCGGACTTCCGCCTGCCGCCCGAGTTTTAGAAAGTGGATCATCGGGGCGAGTGTCGCTCCCTGGATGACGAGCGTTGCGAGCACGACTGCAAAGGCCGTCAGCACGACGAGGTCCCGCTCCGGAAAATCGGCAGGCAGGGCAAAGGCGGTCGCGAGCGTGACAAGGCCACGCATGCCGGACCAGCCGACCAGAAAGGTCTCGCCGTTGGTAAACGGCGCCAGCACATTGCCGCGCCGGTGGCGTGAAGCGACGATCGCATGCAGCAGGAAGGCCATCGCCAGGCGCGCCAGGATGACGCCGACGACGACGATGGCGGCAAAACCGAGCGCCCGTTCCAGCGCGTCGGCGGACATGGATTCAAGAATACGGCGGGCCTGCAGGCCCATGAGCAGGAAAGCGACCACGTTCAGCAGGAAGACGACGGTTGTCCAGACGGCGAAGGAATGTACCCGCATGCGCGGGGAATCATCGACCGTCGAAAGCGTGGCGATCGTCATGGCGCTCGCAACCGTCGCCAGCACCGCCGAAAGGTGCAGATGCTCGGCTATCAGCCAGGTCGAAAAGGCATAGACGAACTGGAGCAGCGTGCCGCCGACCGTATTCTCGGTGATCGGCCGCAGCCGTGAGACGAAGAAGCCGAAGACGATGCCGAAGAGAATGCCGCCGGGTGCGGCAAAGCCGATCTGCAGCGCGGTTGCGCCATCGAGCCCGCCTCGTGCCTGGACTGTCAGTGCCGCTCCAAACAGCAACAGCGCCGTTGCGTCATTGAACAGGCTTTCGCCCTTGAGCAACGCATCCACACGCCGATCCACCGGCAGATTGGAAAGCACGGCGGTCGCCGCAGCAGCATCGGGCGGGGCAACAATGGCGCCGAGCGTGACGGCCACCGCAATCGGCAGGCCAACAGTCAGCATGCTGATCGAGACCACCAAGCCGGTCGTGACCAGAACGGCAATCACGGCATAAAAGATCAGCGGCAGCACCATGCGCCGCGCAGCACCCATCGGGAAGTCATAGGCGGAGTCGACGAGCACCGGCGCGATGAACAGGGCAAGCGCCGTCGGCGGATCGATCGGGATAACAGGCGCGCCGGGCAACATCGCCACACAGACCCCGGCAGCAGCCAGAATGCCGGGATAGGGCAGATGCATGCGACGGGTGATCTGCAGGAGCAGGATGGCGACAGCCAGCAAGGCAACAAGGGTTTCAAAGAAGGTCATGTCGGCATAGTAGCAGGCTTTCGGGCGCATTGAAGCGGGGGCAGCTCCGATGTAAAGCTGAAGCCTATCAAGGTGATGACGAAGCACGCGGCGGAGCGGTGACGATGGACTACGACGTGGCTGTTATCGGCGCAGGCGCAGCGGGCATTGCTGCCGCACGAAAGCTTACCGATGCCGGGCGCTCGGTCGTCATTCTCGAAGCCAGCAACCGCGTCGGCGGCCGGGCCTGGACGATCGAACTGTCAGGCATGCCGCTCGACATGGGTTGCGGCTGGCTGCATTCGGCCGAACGCAATCCGCTCGTCGCCATCGGCCGTGCGGCCGGCTTCACGATCGAGCGCGGGCCGACGGCCTGGCAGACCCAGTGGCGCGATCTCGGTTTTGCGCCGGAGGAACGTCAGGCTGCCGCCGCTGCCTGGGATGCGCTCGAAGAGCGCCTGCGCGCCAATCCGCCCGAAAGCGACCGGGCGTCGGACGCGCTGGAGCCGGATGGCGAGTGGAATGCCTATTGCCAGTCGCTCAGCGGCTATCTGAACGGCGCTCCGCTGGAGCGGCTGTCGGTCGCTGATTTCCTTGCCTATGACAATGCCGCGACCGACGCCAACTGGCGGGTGCACGAAGGCTATGGAAGTCTGATCGGTGCTGCCGTTCCTGATGTGGTCCTGCGCCTGTCGACACCGGTTCGCCGTATTGCCCTGACCGGTCAAGGCGTGCGGCTGGAAACCGACCGCGGCCCGGTCACGGCGGGTGCGGCGATTATCACGGTCTCGACCAATGTTCTCGCCCGCGGCACCATCGCCTTCGACCCAGAGGCCGATGATCATCTGCATGCTGCAGCGCAATTGCCGCTCGGCCTTGCCGACAAGCTGTTCATGGAGCTTCACGGCAATCATGGCCTCGAGCCGGAAACCCATCTGCTCGGCGACGCCAGGAGTGACGAGACCGGCAGCTATTATATCCGGCCGCTCGGCCGCCCGCTCGTCGAAGGCTTCTTCGGCGGAAAGGGCGCCGTCGTCATCGAACAGTCCGGCCTGCTCGACGCCTTCGCCTTCGCCCTCGACCAGCTGTCATCGCTCATCGGAAACAATATTCGCCGCCACCTGCGGCCTCTGGCCGCCTCGTCATGGTGCCACACGGATTGGGTTCGCGGCTCCTACAGCCATGCGCTACCCGGCCATGCAGGCGCCCGCACCATCCTCGCACGACCGGTCGCCGACCGGCTGTTCTTCGCTGGTGAGGCGACACATCAATCGGACTTCTCGACCGCGCATGGCGCTTGGGAAAGTGGCTTGCGTGCCGCCGACGAGGTGATCGGGGTGACTGGCTAGAGACCGGTGCGACCAGTCCAGGCTTTGCGCGCTTCGCCGCCCGGACCAAGGGCGCGGTTAATTCTCCCGTCTCTCGAATTGCAATCCGAGGACGCGCAGGATCACGACCTGCGTCGGTCCAAGCACGAATGCCGGGCTTACACGGCGCTCAAAACCGACGATTGCGCAAACCTAGCCGGACATGATCACGAACGTTGCCACTAACTCAGAGGTGGGGCGACCTCATAGGCCTTCAGCATCTTACCGCCGAGAGAGTCGAGACGCGCCGTGGCTGCAGTCGTCTCATCTCTCTCAGATGCTCTTTTTCGTTGTCGCTAAAAGAAACCGCCTGATCGTCAAGCGATCCTGTCAGGCTATTGCAGCATGCGGCCCTGGAGCTGCTCGGCAGTGAAGCCCGGCGCGGCAGCAGTCGCACCAGCGCCGTCAAGGCCGGTCGCAACGACAGCAACGCGGAACCTGCCGTCCAGGCCGCGATCGAAGATCGCGCCGACGACGATTTCGGCGTCGTCCTGCACCTCGTCGCGAATGCGGCTTGCGGCTTCGTCGACCTCAAACAGCGTCATGTCAGAGCCGCCGGAGATCGAGATCAGCACGCCCTTGGCGCCCTTCATCGAGATATCGTCGAGCAACGGGTTGGCGATAGCCGCTTCCGCTGCCTTCATCGCCCGGCCCTCGCCGCTGGCTTCGCCGGTACCCATCATCGCCCGGCCCATGCCGCGCATGACGGATTTCACATCGGCGAAGTCCAGGTTGATCAAGCCTTCCTTGACGATGAGGTCGGTGATGCAGCCAACCCCGGAATAGAGCACCCGGTCCGCCGTCATGAAGGCATCGGCGAAGGTGGTCTTGGCGTCGGCAATGCGGAAGAGGTTCTGGTTGGGAATGACGATGACGGTATCGGCTGCCTGGCGCAGCGCTTCGATGCCGGCTTCCGCCATTTTCATTCGGCGATTGCCTTCGAAGGTGAAGGGCTTGGTGACGACGCCGACGGTCAGGATGCCGGCCGAACGGGCCGCATGCGCAATGACGGGTGCCGCACCCGTGCCCGTGCCGCCGCCCATGCCGGCGGTAACGAAGCACATGTGCGAACCGCTCAGGTGATCCATGATCTCGTCGAGCGATTCCTCTGCGGCGGCGCGGCCGACTTCCGGCAAGGAGCCGGCGCCGAGGCCTTCGGTGACATGGGCGCCAAGCTGGATGCGGCGGGATGCCTTGGAGGTCGCCAGCACCTGCGCGTCCGTATTTGCAGCGATGAAATCGACACCGGCCAGTTTCTCGGCGATCATGTTGTTGATCGCGTTACCGCCGCCACCGCCGACGCCAATCACCGTAATCTGCGGCCGTAGTCCCGTAATGCCGCTCTTGGCGTCTGTCATCGAACTCTCCTTTTGTCCCTCGTGCATGCTCCGCCCCGTCGCGGACAGCGAATCGCATAATACGCTAAGCGCGCAACAAGGCAGAGGCGGGGCGAGCTTTGCAATATCCAAAGGGATTTCAGCACTCGATCATATTCAAACAAAACGCCCGGTGAGATTGCCCTCAAGCGAAGTTTCGCTAAAGATGAAAGCGAAACGAAGGGAGGGCGCATGTTTCTGTCAGATCGTCAGGAGAAGATCATCGCGCTTGCAAGATCGTCGGGCCGGGTGCTGGTCGATGATCTGGCAACGCAGTTTGCCGTGACACCGCAGACGATCCGCAAGGATCTGAACGATCTTTGCGATGCACAGCTCCTGACGCGCATACATGGCGGCGCAACCTTCCCGCGCGGAACGGAAAATGTCCGCTACGACGCAAGACGCCAGATCGCCGCGACGGAGAAACAGGCGATCGGCATTGCCGCAGCCGATCTCATTCCCAACAACAGTTCGCTTTTCATCAATATCGGCACGACGACAGAAGCCGTGGGCGAAGCCCTCTCCGATCATCACGAGTTGATGGTGATCACCAATAATATCAATGTTGCCAATAGATTACGACTGATCGACCATATCGAGGTGGTGATTGCCGGCGGCGTCGTGCGCCAGTCCGACGGCGGCATTGTCGGCGAAGCGGCCGTTGATTTCATCAGGCAGTTCAAGGTCGATTATGCCGTGATTGGCGCCTCGGCGATCGATCCTGACGGTGCCCTGCTTGATTACGATTTCCGCGAGGTCAAGGTGGCGCAGGCGATCATCGCCAATGCCAGACACGTCATCCTGGTTGCGGATTCGACCAAATTCGAACGAACCGCACCTGTTCGTATCGGCCAGATTTCGCAGGTCCATACCTTCATTACCGACCAATGCGATTCGCCTTCCATCCGCAATATCTGTCAACAGAGCGGCGTCGTTTTGGTCGAAACGGCGAAAGCCAATCGCTGATTTTAACGGCGAGTAACATTCGTTTGACATTCGAAAAATTTTCGGTTTAATCGTCCTCACTTTCGCAATGGTTGGGGAAACTATTGCGCTTTCTGGCTCAAAGAGGGGGAGCATGAGCCGAATCCACGATATTTTCGTCATTGGAGGTGGGATCAACGGCTGCGGCATTGCGCGCGATGCGGTTGGCCGTGGTTATACGGTGGCCCTTGCCGAGATGAACGATTTTGCCTCAGGCACCTCGTCGGGCGCCACAAAGCTCATCCATGGGGGCTTGCGCTATCTCGAACATTACGAGTTCCGCCTGGTACGGGAATCGTTGATGGAGCGCGAGATCCTGTGGGCCATGGCCCCCCACATCATCTGGCCGCTGCGCTTCGTGCTGCCCTATCACAAGGGCGGCATCCGGCCGGCCTGGATGATCCGCCTCGGCCTCTTCCTCTACGACCATCTCGGCGGCCGCAAGCTGTTGCCGCCGACATCGGTGCTCGACATGCGTTCCGATCCGGCCGGCAAGCCGCTGAAGGGGCTCTTCACCAAGGCCTTCGAATATTCCGACGGCTGGGTCGACGATGCCCGCATGGTGGTGCTGAATGCGCGCGATGCCGCCGACAAGGGCGCGCTGATCATGCCACGCACCAAGGTCGTGTCGGCGAGACAGGAGAAGGGTGCCGACGAGAAGAGCGTCTGGACGATCGAGACGGTCAACACGGTGAGCGGCAAGAGCGAGCGCCATCAGGCCCGCATGCTCATCAATGCCGCCGGCCCCTGGGTCGATCATGTCATCCGCGCAGCCTTCGGTCAGAACGAGGCCCGCCATGTGCGCCTCGTCCAGGGCAGCCACATCATCGTCAGGAAGAAGTTCGATGGGCCACGCGCCTATTTCTTCCAGAACCCCGACAACCGCATCATCTTTGCCATCCCCTACGAAACCGATTTCACGCTGATCGGGACCACCGACCGCGATTACACCGCCGATCCGAAGGATGTAAAGATTTCCGAGGAGGAGACGCTCTATCTCTGCAATGCGGCGTCGGAATATTTCAAGGAGCCGGTGAGGCCGGAGGATATCGTCTGGACCTATTCGGCGGTGCGGCCGCTCTTCGACGACGGCGCCTCGAAGGCACAGGAAGCGACGCGCGACTATGTGCTGAAGATCGAGGGAAAGGCCGGCGAGGCGCCGCTTCTCAATGTCTTCGGCGGCAAGCTCACCACCTACCGGCGGCTGTCGGAACATGCGCTGGAAAAGATCGGCGAAGCGATCGGTCTCAAGGGGAGGCCGTGGACGGCGGGCAGCCATCTGCCGGGCGGCGACTTTCCGGTGCAGGGTTATGAGGGCGAAGTCAGCAAGCTGAAGAGCCGCTATCCGTTCCTGACCGATGCCCATGCCCGCCGGCTCGTACGCCGCTATGGCACCAGGGCAACCACGCTTCTCGGCGGCGCCCAGAAGATCGAGGATCTCGGCAGGCGGTTCGGATCCGACCTCTATGAGGCCGAGGTCGAATATCTCGTCCAACATGAATGGGCCAGGCACGCCGAAGACGTGCTCTGGCGAAGAACAAAGGATGGCCTGCGTCTTTCCAAGGAGCAGGTCAGATCACTGGAGGAGTACATGGCCACCAAGCCGGCACAGATGGCCGGATAAGGTGGCGTGTGGTCCCCGTTGCGAGGAGGCACGGGAATCGGAATGCTGGAGCTGCGAAACGCCGCCAAGATGGTGGGCGCGGACTATCATATCTATCCGACCGATCTGGTTCTMGAGCGGGGCACGCTGAATGTCCTGCTGGGGCCAACCTTGTCGGGCAAGACATCGCTGATGCGTCTGATGGCGGGGCTTGATCGGCCGACCGAAGGATCGGTGCATTTCGATGGCGCCGATGTCACCGGCATGCCGGTGCAGAAGCGCAAAGTCGCCATGGTCTACCAGCAGTTCATCAACTATCCGGCATTGACCGTCTACGAGAACATCGCCTCCCCGATGCGCATTTCCGGCAAGGATGCGGCTGCGATCGATCGCGACGTGCGCAAGGCAGCCGAACTCCTGAAGCTCACGCCCTATCTCGATCGCACGCCGCTCAATCTCTCCGGCGGCCAGCAGCAGCGCACTGCGCTCGCGCGCGCCCTCGTCAAGAATGCCAGCCTTGTGCTGATGGATGAGCCGCTCGCCAATCTCGATTACAAACTGCGCGAGGAATTGCGCGAGGAATTGCCGAAGATCTTCGCCCAGTCGGGTGCGATCTTCGTCTACGCCACCACCGAGCCATCGGAGGCATTGCTGCTCGGTGGCAATACAGCGACGCTGAACGCCGGCCGCATCACCCAGTTCGGACCGACGATCGAGGTCTATCGCCGCCCGGTCGATCTCGCCACCGCCGGCATCTTCGCCGATCCGCCGCTGAACGCCATTGAGGTCACCAAATCGGGCCATCTCTTCGTGCGCCCAGGCGGGGGCACGCTTCCGGTTCCGGCCCATCTTTCCACCGTGCCGGACGGGCCTGTCACCATAGCCTTTCATCCGCACCACCTCGGCCTTGCGCCGCAGACCGGCGATGCAGCTCGCCTGCAGGCGCGCACGCTGGTGTCCGAAATCACCGGTTCGGAGAGCTTTGTTCACCTGGACTATGACGGCGTGCGCTGGGTGATGCTGGCACACGGCATTCACGACATCGATCCGGACATGGAAATCGAGGCATTTCTCGACACGCGCCACATGATGGCCTTCGGCGCCGACGGACAGGCCATCGCCACGGTTGGAAAGGTTTAGGAGAGCACAATGGCACGCATCACGCTCGACCATATCCGCCACGCTTACGGCGCCAATCCGAAGAGCGACAAGGATTATTCGCTGAAGGAAGTCGACCACGAGTGGAACGATGGCGGCGCCTATGCGCTTCTCGGCCCCTCCGGCTGCGGCAAGACCACGCTGCTCAATATCATCTCCGGCCTCCTGCAGCCATCGCACGGGCGCATCCTGTTCGACGGTAAGGATGTCACGGACCTTTCGACCCAGAGCCGCAATATCGCGCAGGTCTTCCAGTTTCCGGTCATCTACGACACGATGACGGTCTACGACAATCTTGCCTTTCCGCTGCGCAACCGCGGCGTCGCTGAAGCGGATGTCGACCGGCGCGTGCGCGACATTCTCGAGATGATCGACCTTGCCGGCTGGGCGAAGCGCAAGGCRCAGGGCCTGACCGCCGACCAGAAACAGAAGATCTCGCTCGGGCGAGGGCTGGTGYGCAACGACGTCAACGCCATCCTCTTCGACGAGCCGCTCACCGTCATCGACCCGCATATGAAATGGGTGCTGCGTTCGCAGCTGAAGCGGCTGCACAAGCAGTTCGGCTTCACCATGGTCTATGTCACCCATGATCAGACCGAGGCGCTGACCTTCGCTGAGAAGGTGGTGGTCATGTATGACGGTCAGATCGTCCAGATCGGCACGCCAGCCGAACTCTTCGAGCGGCCGAGCCACACCTTCGTCGGTTATTTCATCGGCTCGCCCGGCATGAACGTCATGCCGGCGCGGATCAATGGCAGCTCCGTCACGGTCGGAGACGAGACGCTGACGCTCGACTATGCGCCGAAGACCGAGGGAGCGACCAAGACCGAGCTCGGCATTCGCCCGGAATTCATCCGGCTCGGCCGGGAGGGTATGCCGGTATCGGTGAGCAAGGTCGAGGATATCGGCCGCCAGAAGATCGTTCGCGCCCGCTTCGCCGGGCAGCCGATCGCAATCGTCGTATCCGAGGATGCCGAAATCCCGGCGGAAGCCCGCGTCAGCTTCGATCCGTCAGCCATCAGCATTTACGCCGACAGCTGGCGTGTCGGCAGGGAGGCCTGAACCATGCAGAAGACGTGGAACAACAAAGCTTGGTTTCTGGTCCTGCCGGTGCTGCTGCTCGTGGCGTTTTCGGCCGTCATCCCGCTGATGACTGTCGTCAACTATTCGGTGCAGGATACGTTCGGCAATAACGAGTTCTTCTGGGCCGGTACCGACTGGTTCGTCCAGACCCTGCATTCCGCCCGTTTCTGGGACGCACTGCAACGCAACCTGCTCTTCTCCTTCATCATCCTGGCGCTGCAGATTCCGCTCGGTATCTTCATTGCGCTCAACATGCCGAAATCGGGACCGGGCGTTCCCGTCTGCCTCGTCTTGATGGCGCTGCCGCTGCTCATTCCGTGGAACGTCGTCGGCACGATCTGGCAGGTTTTCGGCCGTGTCGATATCGGCCTGCTCGGCCATACGCTGGAAGCGATCGGCCTCGACTACAATTATGTACGCGATCCGGTCGATGCCTGGGTGACCGTCATCATCATGGACGTCTGGCACTGGACGAGCCTCGTCGTGCTGCTGTGCTATGCCGGCCTCGTTTCGATCCCGGATGCCTATTATCAGGCGGCCAAGATAGACGGCGCCTCGCGCTGGTCCGTCTTCCGCTACATCCAGCTGCCGAAGATGAAGCGCGTGCTTTTGATCGCCGTGCTGTTGCGCTTCATGGACAGTTTCATGATCTATACCGAACCCTTCGTCGTCACCGGCGGCGGCCCCGGCAACTCGACGACCTTCCTCTCCATCGATCTGGTGAAGATGGCGGTCGGCCAGTTCGATCTCGGCCCGGCGGCGGCAATGTCCATCATCTACTTCCTCATCATCCTGCTGCTCTCCTGGGTGTTCTACACCGTGATGACCAGCGGCGACGCGAACGGCTAAGGGGGAGGTAAGACATGACCAGCAACTACAAACCTGCAGGCAGCCTTTCCTGGCTCGTCCCGACAATCTACATCGTCTTCCTGATCCTGCCGATCTACTGGCTCGTCAATATGAGCTTCAAGGAGAATGCCGAGATCACCGGCACCTTCTCGCTGTGGCCGACGAACCCGACGCTGCGCAACTATGCGGTCATCTTCACCGATCCGTCCTGGTACAATGGCTATATCAACTCGATCATCTATGTGGTGATGAACACGGTGATCTCGGTGGCCGCAGCACTTCCGGCCGCCTACGCCTTCTCGCGCTACCGCTTCCTCGGCGACAAGCACCTGTTCTTCTGGCTGTTGACCAACCGCATGGCGCCGCCGGCAGTCTTCGCGTTGCCCTTCTTCCAGCTCTATTCGGCCTTCGGCCTGATCGACACGCATATTGCCGTCGCACTCGCCCACTGCCTGTTCAACGTGCCGCTGGCGGTCTGGATCCTGGAAGGTTTCATGTCCGGCGTGCCGAAGGAGATCGATGAGACGGCCTATATCGACGGTTATTCCTTCCCGCGCTTCTTCGTGAAGATCTTCATTCCGCTGATTGCGAGCGGTGTCGGCGTGGCAGGCTTCTTCTGCTTCATGTTTTCGTGGGTCGAACTCTTGCTTGCCCGCACGCTGACGACGACGGCGGCAAAGCCGATCTCGGCGATCATGACACGCACGGTCTCGGCCTCCGGCATGGACTGGGGTGTACTGGCGGCAGCCGGCGTACTGACCATCATTCCCGGCGCGCTCGTCATCTATTTCGTTCGAAATTACATCGCCAAGGGCTTTGCCCTGGGCCGCGTCTGAGGAGGACCGGACATGAGCTTTTCTTGGATGGCCTGGACGCTGCCGACGGCGCTCTTCTTCCTGACGATCCTTCTGCTGCTGATCGGCATGAGCGTCTGGGAATATTTCTCGCCGGGCGGTTCGCCCCGCGTCGGCCTGCTGCGCTTCGAGACGACGCGCGGCGACCGGCTGTTCATTTCGCTGCTTGGCGMAGCATTCATTCATCTTGCATGGCTGGGTCTGGGAGGACCCAACCTGTGGTGGGCTCTTGGCATCTCCGTGATCTACGCGATCGGCGTGTTCCGTTACGTGTGATGCCAGGGTGATACAGATGGCCGGGGGTACTGGCCGCCTGAGACGTGAGACCTGCAATCGCAAACCCCGGGAGGATATTATGCGAAAGCACTTACTGACGACGACAGCAGGCTTGCTGCTGGCAATGACCGCGTCGGCTTATGCCGGCATGGACGAGGCCAAGACATTCCTCGACAAGGAAGTCGGCGATCTATCGACGCTTTCGCGCGCCGACCAGGAAAAGGAAATGCAGTGGTTCGTCGATGCCGGCAAACCCTTCGCCGGCCTGGACATCAAGGTTGTTTCCGAAACGCTGACGACGCATGAATATGAATCGAAGGTGCTGGCGCCTGCCTTCACCGCGATCACCGGCATCAAGATCACCCATGACCTCATCGGTGAAGGCGACGTCGTCGAAAAGCTGCAGACGCAGATGCAGTCCGGCGAAAATATCTATGATGCCTATGTCAACGACTCGGACCTGATCGGCACCCATTGGCGCTACCAGCAGGCCCGCAGCCTGACCGACTGGATGGCCAATGAAGGCAAGGATGTCACCAATCCGGGCCTCGACATCGACGACTTCATCGGCACCAAGTTCACGACCGCGCCGGACAAGAAGCTCTATCAGCTTCCCGACCAGCAGTTCGCGAACCTMTACTGGTTCCGCTACGACTGGTTCAACGACGAGAAGAACAAGGCCGATTTCAAGGCGAAATACGGCTACGACCTCGGCGTGCCCGTCAACTGGTCGGCCTATGAGGACATTGCTGAATTCTTTACCGGCCGTGACGTAAACGGCAAGAAGGTCTTCGGCCATATGGACTATGGCAAGAAGGACCCGTCGCTCGGCTGGCGCTTCACCGATGCCTGGCTATCCATGGCCGGCAATGGCGATAAGGGTCTGCCGAACGGGCTTCCGGTCGATGAATGGGGCATCAAGGTCGACGAGAATTCGCGTCCGGTCGGCTCGTGCGTCGCACGCGGCGGCGACACCAACGGCCCGGCCTCTGTCTATTCGATCCAGAAGTATCTCGATTGGATCAAGGCCTACGCTCCGCCGGAAGCCGGCGGCATGACCTTCTCCGAATCCGGTCCGGTGCCGGCGCAGGGTGCGGTTGCCCAGCAGATCTTTTGGTACACGGCCTTTACCGCTGACATGGTCAAGCCCGGCCTGCCGGTCATGAATGAGGACGGCACACCGAAATGGCGCATGGCTCCGAGCCCGCACGGCGTCTACTGGAAGGACGGCATGAAGCTCGGCTATCAGGACGTCGGTTCCTGGACGCTGATGAAATCGACGCCTGACGACCGCGCCAAGGCCGCATGGCTCTATGCGCAGTTCGTCACCTCGAAGACCATCGACGTGAAAAAGAGCCACGTCGGCCTGACCTTCATCCGCGAATCCACCATCCGCGACAAGAGCTTCACGGAGCGCGCTCCAAAGCTCGGCGGCCTGATCGAGTTCTACCGTTCGCCCGCCCGCGTGCAATGGTCKCCGACCGGTACCAACGTTCCTGACTATCCGAAGCTCGCGCAGCTGTGGTGGCAGGCAATTGGTGATGCCGCTTCCGGCGCAAAGACGGCGCAGGAAGCCATGGACTCGCTGTGCGGCGAACAGGAAAAGGTGCTGCAGCGCCTGGAACGCGCCAAGGTACAGGGTGATATCGGCCCGAAACTCGCCGAGGAGCATGATCTCGCCTATTGGAACGCAGACGCGGTGAAGAAGGGTAACCTTGCGCCGCAGCTGAAGATCGAGAACGAGAAGGAAAAGCCTGTCACCATCAACTATGACGACCTCGTCAAGAGCTGGGCCGACGCCAAGAAGTAGGCGTCGGATTGGCCGGGCGCTCTGGGCGTCCGGCAACCGTCAGGCCTTCCCGGCGACAGTGCCGGGAAGGTCGACAGCGCTTCCAAAACATAAAACGAGCACAGGGCCGTCGTTTCGACGGAGCGATGGTTGCTGCGCAGGAAAGACATGTCATGAACGGCCATATCCTTGCCATCGACCAGGGCACGACATCGTCGCGGGCAATCCTTTTTGACCCGCAGATGCGGATCGCATCATCGGCCCAGACGGAGATTACCCAGCATTTCCCGCAGACCGGCTGGGTGGAGCACGATGCGGGCGAAATCTGGGACACGGTGCTTGCGACGGCGCGCGATGCGGTAGCAAAGAGCGGCATAGCACCGGGCGCGATTGCCGCCATCGGCATCACCAACCAGCGGGAAACGACTGTCGTCTGGGAAAAAGCCACCGGCCGGCCGCTCCACAGGGCGATCGTCTGGCAGGACCGGCGCACGACGGAAATGTGCGACCGGCTGAAGGTCGATGGCTATGAAAAGCTCTTTACTGCCAAGACCGGCCTGCTTCTCGACCCCTATTTTTCCGGCACGAAGCTGCGCTGGCTGCTCGACAACGTTGAGGGACTGCGTGTCCGCGCCGAAGCCGGAGAGGTCTGTTTCGGTACCATCGACAGCTGGATCATCTATAAGCTGACCGGCGGGCGGACGCATGCCACCGATGCGACCAATGCCTCGCGCACCCTGCTCTACAACATTGCCGAGAACCGCTGGGACGACGAGCTTCTCGAGATCCTGCGCATCCCGCGCGCGCTGCTGCCCGAGGTCAAGGACAGTGCCGACGATTTCGGCGTGGTCGATCCTGACATCTTCGGCACGGGGATCCCGATCCTCGGGGTCGCGGGCGACCAGCAGGCGGCGACGATCGGCAATGCCTGTTTCGAACCGGGCATGGTGAAATCGACCTACGGCACCGGCTGTTTTGCACTCCTGAATACCGGTGACGACCGCGTGCACTCGAAGAACCGGCTGCTCACTACCATCGCCTACCGTCTGAACGGCAAGACGACCTACGCGCTGGAGGGATCGATCTTCATTGCGGGTGCTGCCGTGCAGTGGCTGCGTGACGGTCTCGGCATTATCGGGAAGGCATCGGAAACCGGTGCTCTGGCTGACAGGGCCGATCCGCAGCAAAGGGTCTATGTTGTGCCGGCCTTCACCGGGCTTGGCGCTCCCTATTGGGATCCGGAAGCGCGGGGAGCGATCTTCGGCCTGACGCGCAATAGCGGCCCGGCCGAGCTCGCGCGCGCTGTCTTGGAGTCGGTCGCCTACCAGACGCTCGATCTTCTGGTGGCGATGCGCAGCGATTGGGGCGACCACCCGATCGAAACCGTCCTGCGCGTCGATGGCGGCATGTCGGCCTCCGAATGGACCATGCAGCATCTCGCCAATATTCTCTCAAGTCCTGTCGACAGGGCCGCGACGCTGGAGACGACGGCGCTTGGCGCTGCCTGGCTTGCCGGATCCAGGGCTGCAGTCTGGCCGGATCGGGATGACTTCGCCCAGGCCTGGGCGAGCGACCGCACCTTTGAGCCGGATATGACTGACATGGACAGACAGGCCCGGATCGTCGGCTGGCGCAATGCAATTGCACGAACACTCAGCACGGTGACCTGACCTGGGGCGGACCACCACCGTGGAAAGAGCCGGGCGGTGTCAGGCCGCCCGGCTCATTTGTATCTGAGGGTGCTGATCTCAGCGCCATTCCAGCAAAGGAGCGCAGCTGTTCAGTGTCCGGAATGGCGGGAACACAACGAGCTTTAAGCGTCGAGCCTGTTCTGCGTCTGCCGGTCGAAGAAGTGCACCTTGGGGGTCGCAAACGACAGCTTGACGCGCTGCTCCGGAGCGAGGTTTACACGTTCGCGCACGACCCAGGTCAGCTCCTTGCCCTCGACCTCGACGGCGACATGGGTTTCCGAACCGGTCGGCTCGATAACCTTCACCACCGCATCGACGCCGTCGTCGCCACCGAGCGAAATGTCCTCGGGACGGATGCCAAGCGTCAGCGGCTTGCCCGCGGAATTGGCCGGCGCCTGCGAGAGTTTGACCCGCGCGCCGCCGGGAAGAGCGAGACCGGGCCCGCCGGAATCCTCAAGCGTGCCCTCGAGGAAATTCATCGCCGGCGAACCGAGGAAACCGGCGACGAAGATGTTGCGCGGCCGGTCATAGAGTTCGAGCGGGCTGCCGATCTGTTCGACGTGGCCGCCCTGCAGCACGACGATCTTGTCGGCCATGGTCATGGCTTCGATCTGGTCATGCGTGACATAAACGATCGTCGTCTTCAGGCGTTGATGCAGTGCCTTGATCTCGGCCCGCATCTTGACGCGGAGCTTCGCGTCGAGGTTCGACAGCGGCTCGTCGAAAAGAAACACCTTCGGATCGCGAACGATGGCGCGGCCCATGGCGACGCGCTGGCGCTGGCCGCCCGAAAGCTGCGCCGGCTTGCGCTCCAGAAGCGGCTGCAGGCCGAGGATTGCTGCGGCTTCCGCCACCTTCCTGTCGATCTCCGGCCGCTTGGCGCCGGCAAGCTCCAAAGCAAATCCCATGTTCTGGGCGACCGTCATCTGCGGATAGAGCGCGTAATTCTGAAAGACCATGGCGATATCGCGGTCCTTCGGCTGCAGATTGTTCACGACGCGCCCGTCGATGCTGATCTTGCCGGCGCTGATCTCCTCGAGTCCGGCAATCATGCGTAAGAGCGTTGACTTGCCGCAGCCGGACGGGCCGACGAGGATGACGAACTCGCCGTCGGCAATCTCCACGTCGATGCCGTGGATGATGTCGACCGAACCGAAGGATTTCTTGACTTTGTTGATGCTCAACCCAGACATGGAGCTTCTCCCTGATCCCTAGCGCTTCCTGCGCACGCGCAGTGCCAGATGCGGCTTGCGCGGCAGCTTGACGCCGAAAGCTGCGTCCGGCTTGCCGCCGCGCACGATCGCGCCATGACGGGTGGGATGCGGCACGGGGGCCTCGACCTTTTCGGCTGGCGTGATCGTCATCTCCCAGGTGTCGATGATATCGACGTCGTAATCGGTGCCGTCGAGCGGCAGGCCCGATGACCAGATGACGGGCTGATGCTCGCCGAGATAGATCAGCCGGAAGTCGCCGTCGCCGTCGCGCGCGCCCGAGACCCGTGACCAGGGCCATTCGCCGATAATGCCGAGCGGCTCCAGCCCGTGCTTGACGTCGGCCTCGAGCAGGTCCCGCAGGAAGCCGATGCGCTTCCAGGCCTCGCCGTGCAGCTCGCCGCCCTTGGCCCACCAGATCAGGTCCTCGGGATGCGAATAGGTCTCGCCATGGCCGGCATAACCGCCGCGCGCCATGGTGATCCAGTAGCGGTGGACCAGCTCCTGGGCGGAGAGATTGCCCCAGGACTGCAAGATATCGCCTTCATATTCCGGCTCGTCGTTGACGACGGGCTTGCCATAGGCATTGCGCCATTCCTGCGTGCGCTTGACGTCGGGGTTCTGGATGCAGGTATGGGTGACCCATGGCTTGCGATGGTCGAAATTGGCCGTCACGTCGCCATTATGGATGGAGCGCAGGTGCTGGTATGGGTCGTTTTCCTCCAGGATATGGAAATAGCGATCCCATTGCTCCATCGGCTTGGTATCGATCAGGAAATCATATTCATTGGCAAGCGACCACCAGACGTTCCGGTAGGCTGAAAGCCGTGCCGCCAGATAGGTGACATAGCGGAAATCCTCCTCGGCCGACATGTCGGCATAACCCCAGCGGTCATAGGGATGGAAGATGATGATGTCGGCCTCGATGCCGAGCGCACACAGGGCTGCCACCTGCCGGTCGAAATGCTGAAAGAAGGCCGGGTTCGGCCGGTCGAAGTCCTCCTTGCCGTCAGCGCCTTTTTCGAACCCGGCATGCAGCGGTTCGTTGACGTTGTAAGGATAATCCTTGGGGAACACGCCCATGCGGATCTTGTTGAAGCGCGTCTTCTTCAGCGTCTCGAGCGTCTGCTGCTGCATCTCCAGCGGCTGGTGCGTCCAGGCATAGCAGGTCGTGCCGAAGGAGAAGAACGGCGTGCCGTCTGCATAGCCGAAATGAAACTTGTTGCGCACCCGGACGGGGCCGTGATTGGCTGCTGATGGTGCGCTTGCGACAAACGAACCCGTCTTGCCGTCGAGTGCAGCCGTCTTCGACCGTGTCTTGAAGGACCATTCGCCCTCGGTATCAGGCATGAAGCGGATGCGGTAGGTGCCGTTGCCGTCATAAAAGCCCGGCACGCGGACCTGGCGGCTCTTGTGCATGAACACGGCATCGAATGCCACGTCGAGATAGGGATTGCCCTCGGACGGGCCGGCGAAGGCCGCTTCGAACACGCCCCATTTTTCGACTGCTGCATCGGACATATGTCTCTCCTCGTAGAACAAGATTTCGGTGTCAGCCCTTGACGGCCCCGGAGGTCAGCCCGGACACGAAGTAGCGCTGGAACATGAGATAGACGATCGTCGCCGGTAGCACGGTCATGACGATCGCGGCGTTGAGCTGGCCGTAATTGCTGGAAAACTGACCCTGAAACGACATGAGGCCGAGCGGCAGGGTCCACATGTGCTGGTCCTGTAAAAGGACGAGCGCCATGGCGAATTCGTTCCAGGTGGACACGAAGTCGAGTATCAGCAAGGCGGCGAGAACCGGCAGGCAGACCGGCAGGAAGATCCGCCGGAAGATGGTGAAATGCGTGGCGCCATCGATGAGAGCTGCCTCCGACAGCTCCTTCGGAATGCTTTTGAAGAAGCCGTGCAGGATGAAGACCTGATAGGGAACGCCGAAGGCGATGTAAGGCAGGATGACGCCCGGATAAGTGTCTATCAAGCCGAAGGAATTCACCAGCGTGAAGAGCGGAGCCAGCATCACCTGGAAGGGGATCATCGTGCCGAAGACGACGAGCAGCAAGAGGGCCTTKCTGATCCTGAGCTTGATCTTGGCAAGCGCGTAGGCAGCCATTGCCGACAGCGCGAGGCCGAGAGGCACCTTGATGACGGTGATGATGACGCTGTTGAAGAAGGAGCTGGCGAAATTGCCGCGGCTCCAGGCGTCGGCGTAGTTTTGGAAGGCGAGTTCGGTGGGCGGCATGAAGGCGCCGGTGCTGGTGACGGCCGCCGGTGTCTTCAACGAGGTGAAGACGATGAAGATGAAGGGTGCAACCCAGACCAGCGCGACAAGGACAAGCGCGATCCACAACCCGATCAGCACCGGATCGCGCTTCAGCCGGATCGGCTTCATATCGATGTCGATATCGTCAACTTCGGCTCCGAGAACTGTCACGCGTCGACCTCCTCGTGCTTTTGTGTCCAGCGCAGATAGGGGATGACGATCGCCATGGTGATCAAAAGCAGCACCACCGAGATCGCCGCACCGCGGCCGAAATCGAAGATCTGCATCGCCTGGGTGAAGGCCCAGAGCGCCAGCATCTGCGTCGACTGGGCAGGACCGCCGCCGGTCAGGCCGTAGACGATGTCGAAGGCCTTCAGCGACGAGATGATGGAGAGGACGAGCACGATCGTGATGGTAGGTCGCAGCGCCGGCAGGGTGACATGCTTGAACACGGCCCAGCGGCCGGCGCCATCGATGCGGGCGGCTTCGACCAGCGTCTGCGAGACGTTCTGAAGCCCTGCGAGGAACAGCACCATCGAGAAACCGACGGTCTGCCACAGATAGGCGATGAAGACGGAATAGAGCGCAATATCCTTGTTGCCGAGCCAGTCCTTGATCGAGGTCTGCATCCCCCATKAGGTCAGCATCTGGCTGAACAGACCGAAGAAGGGATCGTACATCCACTTCCACATGGTGGCGACGGCGATCGGCGCGATGATGACGGGCAGGTAGAAAATGGCGCGCAGGCTGTTGCGGCCAAAAATCTTCTGGTTGAGGCTGAGCGCCAGGAGCAGCCCGACCAGCGGCGGGAAAACCAGGCTCATCAGCGTCCAGATCACGGTATTCTTGAAGGCGACCCAGAAAACCGGATCGCGCGTGAAGATCGCCGCGTAATTCGCGATGCCGACGAAGGGCCGTTGCGGATCGAGCCCGTTCCACTTCTGGAAGCTGATGATAACCACGTTCAGCATCGGGTAGAGCGCGAAGATCGCGTAGATCGCCAGAGCCGGCACGAGCAGGATGAAGGCCTGCACGCGTGGATCATGCGTTGTTTGGCGCAAGGACATTGTCACCTCCGGGGCAGGGCATCGCCCTGCCGGTCTTGCGTATACGGCGCCAGCCGACCGACATTGTGTCGGCCAGCCGGCGTCTCGGGAGGGGTCAGGTTCTGCCGGCGATGAATGCCTGCATCTGCTTTGCAGCCGCGGCCGGCTCGATGCTGCCGGAGGCAACATCGTTGATGACGCGGAAATATTCCGTCGTCACGTCAAGCGGAAAGGCCTGGTCGCCGTTCATGTAGATCTTGCTGTAGGTCTTGAAGATATCCAGCCACTCGGCTTCCAGAGGCTTCTGGTTGGTGTACTGGACATTCTTGTTGACCGAGATCGAGCTGATCTGGCCGACGAGATCCTGCTGCACCTTCGTCGACAGGAAATAGTCGATGAATTTTGCAGCCATGTCCGGGTTCTTGGTCTTGGTGCTGATGTAATTATACTCGGCAAAACCGTAGAGGCGGTTGGTGTTGGTCGGGAAGGGGAAGATCCCGTAATCATCGAGGTTGACGCCGCTGCCGGAGAGCTGACCGACCAGCCAGTCGCCTTCCAGCATCATCGCCGCACGGCCTGCGGTAAACAGGCTATAGGACTGCTTGTTGTCGATGCCCATGAAAGGCTGGAGCGTATAATCCTTCGTCCACTTGGCGAATTCGGCGAATGCGTCGGTGGCGCAGGGCTCCGTCGACCAGTCGAGCTTCATCAGCTTCAACTGGTCGTGCTTTTCGGCGCCGCATTTGGTTTCGAGGATCACATCCATCAGGCGCATGACGTGCCAGTTGACGGTGCCGCCGAAGGTGAAGCCCGGAATGCCGGCTGCCTTCAGCTTGTCGGCTGCTGCCAGAAGCTCGTCATAGGTCTTCGGCTCTTCAGTGATGCCGGCCTGCTGGAAAAGCTTCTTGTTATAATAGACGGCCTCACCCTTGAAGGTGAAAGGTGTGCCGTGCTTGCCGCCCGGATAGAGGTCGGCAAAGGCGGCTGCCGAGGGAAGCAGCTCGTCGTTCCACTTGTATTCGGTGTAATACTTGTCGAGCGGCAGCGACAGGCCGGCCTTCACATATTCGCCGCCAAGGCCAAGGCCTGCCCAGCTGAAATAGATGTCCGGGCCGCGGTTGGAACCGGCAGCGACGCGCAGCGCCGTCTTGTGCTCGTCGACAGCGCGCTGGACGATCTCGATATGGGTTCCCGGATTTGCCGCTTCGAAGTCGCTCGCAACCTTCTTCAGTGCCACGTTGGCGGCATTGTTGTCGAAGTTCAGCGTCCAGAGCGTGATGTCCTCAGCCTTGACGGGCGTCACGGCAACAGCCGCGACAGCGATAGCGGCCATGCATGAAGACTTCAATTTTGCAGAAAGCGTCAGCATTACGTCCTCCTCTTGTAAAGCTGGAGCCTTTCTTGCAGGATGCTCATTGACATGTCAACTGGTATGATGAGGTAACCATGACGAGGGCGTTCACATTTCCTTTAATGGTGCTTTGCAGCTGAACGAGCACCTAAGTTTGACAGCGMCACCGGCGCTCGCTGGCGTTTCGGTCGGCGAGAGGGCGGATAAGCAACCGGTCAATCGGTGAGGCGAACGGCTATCGCGCCGAAGGCATCGAGCGTCATGCTTCCACCGCGCGAAGCGGACCCGAAGGCCGCGATATCGACGCTTCGCTCTTCCGCCGTCAGGTTGACGATGTGCAGTGTCGCATTGAATGATTGCCGCGAAATGAAAGCCAACAGCTCTGATGGGCGTGAGGAAACACAGCTTTTCCACGACGAGCCGGCAAGGCCGGAGAGAAGCTTCACCACGTTGAAAAGCGGGCGATTGCCGCCTTCTTCCGTTGGCTCTGCCTTACCGGCAACCAAGCCGAAGGGGCCAGTGAGTGCCGAAAGCGTCATGCATTCGATGTCGGCATCAAGTACCCGTATGGCATAACCGAGCGCGAAGGCCTCCGCGAAGCGGCCATTATGGCGCGGATCCCGGTTGGCCATCGGAATGCGTCCGTTGGCGGGATTGTCCATCGTGCGGCTGCCATAGGGGTTTTGCCGCATGGGAATGGTCGAGGGACCGATCCGGTAGGACTTGTCGCCATAGATGGCGCGCACCGAGCCCGTGATGAAGGGCAGCGCTTCCAGGGTCTGCATGACGCTCAGATCATCGGCGGCATGGACGATCGGATTGGTGCAATGGCTTATGAACGCGAGGCGATCGGCCGGCACGCGCTTGCGGTTGAGTTCGGTGAAGTAACTCAACATGCCGCCGCCGATGCGGATACCGGCAAAGGCCGCGTGGGCTGCGGCATAGACCTCTTCTGGCGGTGGGCATTCCGGCCATTTGCTACCGGGAGGCGTCGACTGCCGATCGACGGAGGGCGAAATCAGGATGGCGTCCGGACGAAAGCTTGCATCCTGCATCTGCCCGGCAATTTCTGCCGTTTCAGTTGCCGGCGTCTGCCTGCAGGGAAGGGCGATTTCCAGCGTCGAGCGGCCGCGATGAACGGCGGCGACGGCGGCGAAATCCCTGAATGCTTGCGCGCCGTGACCCGCATTCGGGTCGAAGTGGAAGAGCAGTTCCTGTGGCGCGATCTCGTTAAGCAGATCACGGGCCGCAAGTGTTGCCTTGGCTTCCTCAGGGGTGACGATCAGGCCGATGGCCGGCATGGTGCCGCTCCGCCCAGCCGGTTCGAGCCGAATGGCGCCGGCAGTTGAGCCGGGGGCCGTCGTCTGATCACTCCTGGTATCGCGGATCGAAAGGACGATCCTCTGCTTCACCGGTTCGTTGGCGGCGATCTGATAGGGCCAGGGCAGGGCGAGGGGGCGCACATAGGTCTTGTAGGATGCGTCCGACCAGTTGCGCTGGTCTTCCATCTCGAACGTATCGCCTTCCATACGGCATTCGGCCGAAACCCCTGGCAGCACCTGATGGGTGATTGCCCGCATATCCTTGAAGGGTTGCCAGGGATCGATCTGATCGGGAAAACGCGTCTCGTCGATGCTGCCATCGACATGCTCGACCATTGCCGGACTTCCGGCAATGCCGACGATCGGATGCAGGATACAGAAGCCGCAGCGATTGGTTTCGAAACCATCAGGCGAGAGCGCTTCGGCCGCGAAAACCAGTTCACTTTCAGTCGCCGCGATCCGTACCGAAATTGCGAGCGTGCTGTCATCGGGTCCGTTGCAGCGCGCGACATAGCGGACGGAAAAGCTTCCTTTGTCCTGCTCGACCGACAGGCCCTCGATACCAGGGCTGTAGGTACCCCAGTCGCGGTCGCGCACCAGATAGGAGACGGCGCGCAGCACCTCGATGCCGTCATAGCGGATTGTCCGCAGATTGCCGTTGGCAAGATCGGCCGAGAGGCGCCCGGCGGTCAGGCGGACCGGATGTTCTTCGGCCTCATGCGTGCCGTAGAGGGCGAAGGCGTCCGTGGTCATTTCAGCATCGCCTCTACATCGATCGTCTTGCCGGACGCGGCACTGTCATAGGCCGCTTCGACAAGGGCAAAGGTCTTGAGATTGTCGGCACCCGAGGTTGCGGGCTCGCCGCCATTTTTCAACCGATCGACCCAGTGCTTCTGGATCGCATAGACGCTTTCCTGAATATTATGCCAGGGCCGCGATGCCCAGGCGAGCAACTCCGGCGAGGCATCGGAAACGACAGTCCCTGCCGCATTGGTCACTTCGAGCCGGTAGCCGACAGAAAGACGGATCGTGCCATCGGTGCCGTCGAGCTCGATCAGCGTTTCCGGGAAAGGCTCTGTGCCAAGCTTGGTCGCGTAGCTGACGTCGACGACGGATGTCGCGCCGCTCTCGTGGTCGAGCAGGATCGTCGCGACATCCTCGCCCTTGATCTTTGGATTGACGCGTTTGGTGCGGGCTGTCAGCGTTTTCACGTCGCCGAGGATGAAGCGGGCGATATCGAGCGTATGGATGCCAAGGTCCTCGATGATGAAGCGTTCGCCTTCGGCGAGATAGGGCTGGCCCGAAAACACGTCGTAGCCGGAGCGGAAGGAGAAGCGGCCCCAGAAGGGCGTGCCGATCGCCTTGTTGTCCAAGAGCCGGCGAACGGCTTGGATCGGTGTCTGCCAGCGGAAATTCTCATGCACCATCAGCGGAATGCCGGCACTCCGGCAGGCCTCGACCATCGCATTGGCATCGGCAAGCGTCTTTGCAAAAGGCTTCTGGCAGATGGCCGGGATCTTGTGGCTGGCGGCGATCTCCACCAGCGCCCGGTGGCTCTGGACCGTGGTGGCGATATCGACGAAATCGAAGCCGCCATCGGCAAACATGGCCGCGGCATCCGTGTAGCGCCTGTTAATGCCGAACTGGTCGCCGACAATCTTCAGCCGCTCCGGGTCCCGGTCGCAGATGGCCACGATCGAAGCACCGTCAACGTCCTTCCACGCATGCATCTGATTGATCGCAAAGAAGCCGCAACCGATCAAAGCACCTTTCAAGTCAGCCATTTCAACCTGCCTTTGCCATCTGCATAAGGGTGACGCGCTGCTGCAGCCGACGTTGCGCCTGGTCGACGACGACGGCGATGATAATCACCAGCCCCTTGATCACCATCTGCCAGAAGGAGGAAACCCCCATCATGACGAGACCGTCGGAGAGGATGCCGATGACGAAGGCGCCGATGATCGTGCCGCCGATCGTGCCGCGCCCGCCCGACATCGAGGTGCCGCCGAGCACGGCTGCAGCAATCGCGTTGAGTTCGAAGCTTTCGCCCGTTGCCGGATGCGCGGCCATCAGCTCCGAGGAGATGACGATGCCGACGATCGCGGCACAAAGGCCGGAGAACATGTAGACGAAGATCTTGACCAGATCCACGCGGATACCCGACATGCGCGCGGCGCGCTCGTTGCCGCCGACGGCGAAGATGTGGCGGCCGATCGGCGTCGAGCGCGCCACATAGGCAGCGACGAGCGCCAGGAAGATCAGGATCCAGATCGACACCGGCAGGCCGAGAATGCGGCCTGCGCCGAAGAAATCGAAGCCGGTCGTCGCATATTCCGGCCGGCCGACGAGGTTCGGAAAGGTCTGGCCGTCGGACGACAGCAGCGCAAGGCCGCGCGCGACATAGAGCGTGCCGAGTGTGGCGATGAAGGGCGCGACATTTAGCTTGGTGATCAGCAACCCGTTGATCAGCCCGATGATGAGGCCGATTGCGAGCGTGATCAACACGATCTCCGCGAGGTTGAAATAAACAGTATAGCCGATCGGCAGTTCGATTCCGTAGAGGATGAGGCCGCCGGCGACCATGCCGCAGAGGCCGACGATCGAGCCGACCGACAGGTCGATGCCGCCGGTGATGATGACGAAGGTCATGCCCATCGCCAGGAAGGCGTTCAGCGCCACATGCTTCGACATCAGGATCATGTTCGCGGTCGAAGTGAAGTTCGGCGCGAATATCGAGAAGAAGATGATGACGGCAAAGAGCGCGATGAAGGTTCGAAGCTTCATCAGCGTCAGCAGGAAGGAGCCGTTCGCGCTCTTCGGCGCGGAAGTAGATGTGGTAGCCGCCGTCATGACGCGAGTTTCCCTTGGTGTTCGTGGCCCTTGGCGGAGGCAGCGATGATCGCCTCTTCCGTCGCCTGATTGCGGTCGAAAACGGCGATGAGATGGCCGTTGCTGAGCACCGCGATGCGATCGGAAAGCGCCATGACCTCCTCGAGGTCGGAGGTTGAAAACAGGATGGCGAGGCCATTGGCGGCAAGCCGGCGCATGGTGCGGAAAACATCCGCCTTGGCGCCGACATCGATGCCGCGGCTCGGCTCGTCCATCAAAAGAACCTTCGGATTGGTCATCAATGCCTTGCCGATGACCACCTTCTGTTGGTTGCCGCCGGACATGGAGGTGACCTCGAAATCCGGGTTCGGCGCCTTGATGGAGAGATCGCGGATCGCCTCGACGATGGCGTTTTTCTCGGCCTTGGCGTCGATATGGAAGAGGCGTGTGAAGCGACCGAGGCTGGCAAGCGTCAGGTTGGAGGCGATGGAGAGAACCTGCACCAGCCCCTCGCGCTGCCGGTCCTCGGGAATGAGGGCGAGACCGCGGCGGATACGCCGCGTCGTGTCCCTCGCGCGCACTTCCTTGCCGTCGATGAAGATCTTGCCGGTCGAGTGCGCATGGCGGCCGATGACGCATTCGAAGAATTCGCTGCGCCCGGCGCCCATCAGGCCGTAAATGCCGAGAATTTCGCCCGCCTTGACGGACAGAGAAACATCGTCGACCGCAAGCCCGCCGGTCGGGCGCGGCAGGCTGATATTTTCGGCGCGAAACATCTCGGCACCGAGCGCATGATCCTCGGATTTGGCAAAATCCTTAGCGTCCGATCCGATCATCGAACGCACGATCCAGCGCGTGTCGATATCCCTGACCATGGCGTGGCCGGTGATCTGCCCGTCGCGCAGCACGGTGATGTAGTCGCCGATCCGCATCAACTCTTCCAGCCGATGCGAGATATAGACGATTGCCACGCCCTGCGCCTTCAACTCGCCGATCACCTTGAAGAGGATCTCGACTTCCGCCGCAGACAGTGCCGATGTCGGTTCGTCCATGATGAGGATGCGGGCGTTCAGCGACATCGCCTTGGCGATCTCGACAAGCTGCTGCTGGCCGATCGGCAGATCCTCGACCATGGTTTCGGCATCGATGCCGGCATCCAGGCGCCCAAGAAATTCGTTCGCCTTGCGGACCTGTTCCTTATGGTCGATGCCGAGCACGCCGCGAGTCAGCTCGCGCGTCGCAAAGATGTTTTCGGCGACCGACATATTGGCGAAGAGATTGAGCTCCTGGAAGATCATGCCGATGCCATGCGCCTGCGCATCGGCCGGGCTGTCGAAGGAAACGGTTTCGCCGTCCAGAATGATGCGCCCGAGCGTCGGCCGCTCGACGCCGGCGATGATCTTCATCAACGTCGATTTGCCGGCGCCGTTTTCGCCGACCAGCACGTTGACGGCGCCGCGGCGCAGTTCGAGATTGGCACGCTTGACGGCGACGATGCCGGAATAGACCTTCGACACGTCGTCGAGGCGCAAGATGATATCGTCGGTTGGAGCCTCGGCCATGGTCATGGTGCCACCGTCAGCGCTGAAGGGGTGACGAGCGGCAGATCGCTGCCCGACGGCAGCGGGAAGGCGCCCGTGACTGTAACCGTCTTGCCGACCAGTCCGTCGCGCGGGACCGCCGAGAGAAATGCGGCGTTCGCCTTCTCATTGAAGGACTTGCCGAACTGCGCCCATTCGATCTGGTTCTTGAACTCGTTGAAATTGACGAAATCCAGCGTGTCGCGCAGCGCCGTGCCGCGGATGGCCGGTCCGATCTGCACCTTGGCATCCGCCTTGCCGTCGCCATCGGCATCGACATCGAGCGCTGCTGCTCGTGACGTCGTGTCGGCGGCAACGACCTTGCCTGTGAATTTCACCGCATAGGTCCAAGGCGAGCTCGCCTGCTTGCGCGGATTGCCGTATTTCTCACCGGCTTGATCTGGGTTCGAAGCGGCCAGTGCCGCCACATCTTTCAGCTCGCCGGCGCGCTTTTCATAATAGGGAACGACCTGTGGCTGCCAAATCGCCTCGACCTTGGCATTCGGATCGAAAGCGCTTTTTGCCGCCGCTGCGGCTTTTTCTTCCGCAGTCGGTGTCTTGATGATCTTGCAGCCGGGCAAAGCCGCCGCCACGAAAGCGGCGATCAGGGCGCCCCTGATCCTCAACATGCGATAAACCTCGAAATCAATGGAAATAGGCTGCAGGGAGCGCAGTCTCCCGCGCTCCCTGCAGTAATCGGTCCGCCTTACTTTGCGATGGCGAAGGTCTCGAGCTTGCCGGCATTGTCGGCATTGATGAGGACGCAGTCCATCAGCTGCTTTTCTTCCTTCGGCGCCGTCTTGTTCTTGATGAAGGCGTCGGCCTGTTCGACAGCCAGCTGCGCCTGCGCATAGGCCGGCTGCAGCACGGTCGCCTTGATGCCGCCCGACTTGATGGAGTCGCGAACGTCGTTGGAGCCGTCGAAGCCGACGACGATGACATCCTTGCGGCCGGCAGCCTGGAGGGCGGCAATCGCACCCATGGCCATCGTGTCGTTGCCGGAGATCACGCCCTTGATATCAGGGTTGGCCTGCAGGATGGTTTCCATCTTCGAATAGGCTTCCGTCTGGCTCCAGTTGGCCGACTGCTTGGCGACCGACTTCAGGTCCGGATAGTCGTCGATGACGTCATGATAGCCCTGTGAGCGGATGCCGGCATTGGTGTCCGATTCCTTGCCGACGAGCTCGACATAATTGCCCTTCTCGCCCATGAGCTTGACGAATTCCTGCGCGCCGAGCTGGGCGCCCTGATAGTTGTTGGAAACGATCTGGGCGACGGCAACGMCGGTCGCATTGATTTCGCGGTCGATCAGGAAGGAGGGGATGCCGGCATCCTTGGCCTTCTTGACGGCGGCAACCGAAGCGTCAGCGCCGGCATTGTCGAGGATGATTGCCTTGGCACCGCGGCCGATGGCGGTGTCGATCATTTCCGACTGCTTGTTGGCATCGTCGTCATGGGTCATGACGAGCGCTTCATAGCCGAGTTCCTTGGCCTTGGCCTCGGCGCCGACAGCTTCGGCCTTGAAGAAGGGGTTGTCGTGGGCCGGCGTGATGATGGCAATCAGGTCAGCCGAAAAGGCCGGCATCGCAACGCCGAGCGATAGGGCGCCGGCGAAGGCGGCAAGGGTCAGTCTACGTGTAAGCTTCATGGTTTCTCCTCCCAGGTTTGACGCATGGCCGAACCAACCCCGGCTCGGCTGAAATTCATGCGAAATCGAAAACCGGCCCGTCTTCAAAGTCCCCCCGGGCCGGCAAGGCGGCAAGGCCCGAGCCCTGCCGCGGTAGTGTCAGGTGATGCGCCGGATGCTGTCGGCGATCTCCTGAGGTTCGAAGACCTTCTTCCAGTCGTCGCGCATGAGCGCCGGAATGCCGAACTCGATCGCCTTATTGCAGGCATCCGAGAACACGCCGTCGACTTCCTTGAAGATGACGGCACCGAGCACATTCATGTGGCCGAGCAGGAAGTCGCGGGCAGCTTCCGCCGGAACGCCGCGCGAGACGCATTCGTCCATGGCCTGACGCATGATGACGAGCAGCGAGGCGCAAACGGTTTCCGAAAGGCCGGGCTCCAACATCGCCATCTGCTCGACGGTGACGCGGTGCGAGCGCATGACCGGCGCCCAGATCACCTTGGCGATCTCTTCGCCGAGGCCGTAAGCGCTGTCTGGACCCTGCATCAGTGCCGAGACGATGTGCTGCTTGGCAAAAAGGCCGCCGAAATGGTCCTTCTTGGCCTGCATGTCCGTCTCGTCGTTGAAGATCGGCGGATGGCAGGGATGGGTGACGAAATAGGTAAGATCGTCGCGCTGCGGCAGGTGGCCGGCAAAGGGGGCGGCCGCATCGAGCGCGACAACCATTGTGCCTGGCTTCAGCTTGTCGACGATGCCGGCGGCTACCTTGCCGATTGCGGTATCCGGCACGGCCAGGATCACGACGTCCGCACCGTCGAGCGCGGCATCGGCCGGCGTGCAATCGATGCCGAGATCGCTCTTCAGACGTGCCTTGCCGACATCGCTGACCTCGACATGGCGAACGTCAAAACGGGAACCTTTGAGATTCTTGGCCAGCCGGTATCCCATTTTTCCACCGGCGCCGAAGAGGGCAATTGCAGTCATGTTTCCTCACCTTTGTATGCGAGATTGGTATCGTAACTGGTATGATGAGTCAATCACCATTCCATCGTTGTCCAGCAGGCGGACAACGCCTGATTGGCCCTCAGAACGGTCTTCCGTCCCGGATCTGAGCGAAATAACCGTCCGCGCCGACCTGCCCGCCCTTCAGCGCAATCTGCAGCCCGTCCGTCGGCGCATGGCCGCCATGGGCGGTGCAGAGCGGCGAACCGGGCGTCTGCGGCAACGGCAGCAGGGTCGTTAGTGCATCGACACGCAATTCTTTCAGCGCATGGCTCGAGGTGTCGCCACCGGCGATGACGGCGCGCGAAAGACTTTCGGTTTCGACGAGGCGGCGCAGGATCGTGCCGAGCGCGCGGCCGAGGCGATGACGGGCGCCGGGCAGCTGATCGATATCGGCGCCACGATCGGCCGAAGGCCCAAGCGCGGTATGCAGGATGACGCTGCGGCCTGTTTTCAGGGCGACAAGCCCCGCGGCCACTGCCGCATCCAGCGCGGCCCCGGCGTCGGCGCCGACGAGTGCCAGCGGATCAAGCGGGATATCCTCGAAGCCATCGGCGACGGCCGTGCGGATCTGCCGCTCGGTCGTCGGCGATACGCTGCCGGAGACCACGGCAAGCCGGTMGACCTTGCCGGGAGACTGGAACGCGACGCCGGGGCCGATCATTCCGGCCGTGCGCCAGGCATTGATGAGCGCATATTCGACACCGGAGGAGCCGGCGACGAAGCCGCCCTTGGCATTCGTGATCCGCTGCAACTGCCGGCCGGCGAAACCCTGGCTCTCGGCAGAATCGACATCGAGAAGCAGGATACCGGATAGGTTGGCAACCAACTCGTCGATCCTGGTATCGGCATCCGGTGCTGAAAGCAGCGTCAGATCGGCCAAAGACACGGGAAGGTCGGTCTGCCTGCCGAGATGCAGGGCAAGATCCGCCTCATGCATCGGGGTGACGGGATGGCGGCTCATGACCGGATGGCGGTCGATTCGGAAAACACGCCCCTGATAGGCAGCAAAGAGATTGCCGAAAGCCGTGTAGCGCTTCAGCTGTGGCGCGCCGACGATGACGGGAACGAGCGACTGGCCGAAGGCTGCCTTGCCGATCTCGATTGCCGTGCCGATGTTGCCGACATCAGGCGCGGAATCGAATGTCGAGCAGACCTTGTAATGGCAGATCTTTGCCTGCAGGCCGTTCAGCCATTGGAAGGTCGGGGCAAGATGCTCCTTCATCCAGGCCGGGCTTTCGCTGCGGCTCGTTCCGGCAATGCCGACCGCACGGCAATCCTGGAAGCGATCGAGCATCGCCTGATCGGGGATGCCGAGGAACAGCACGGTCGGAATACCGTTGCTGGCGAGCGCCTCCATTACATCTGTGGAGCCAGTGAAATCGTCGCCGTAATAGCTGACGAGCAGGTCACGCATCTTATTCACCCCGCCTTGCCGTCGCCGAATTTGACAATCGAGGCGGCAAGCTCCGGATGATCTTTGGCATAATCATTAAGCGGAATGTCGGCGACGGCCGCCTGCCATGCCTGTTGAACGGCACGCACACCGGCTGCGGGTCCCTGCGGATGGCTGACGATGCCGCCGCCGCAAAGGTAGAGCAGATCGGTGGTGCGGCCGGTGCGCTGATAGGTTTCGGGCGCCTGGCCGCCCCACTGACCGGAACCGGCCACCGGCAGCGGGCAGTCGGAAGGATCAAAGAGCGGCGTGCTGATCGCCTTGAAAGAGGCAACGAAGCTTTCGTCCGGCTCCCAGTATTTGACGCGGATGCCGTTGATCTGGAATTGGTCGACGCCGAGCAACCGCCAGAGCTGCTGATACACCTTGAAATCGATGCCGATGCCGGGATGGCGTGTCAGCACGTCCCAGCCGTTGCGATGCGCATGTAACACGAGACCGGAGCGCTTGCGCAGGAAGCTGATGCCGCCGAAGCCGATCGAATTGATGTTGACGACGGCACAATTGCCGCCCGCTTCGAGAACAAGGTCGTGGTTGCGCATCATCTCGTCGGGATCGGCATGCGAGATGCCGAAGGCATACATCACCTTCTTGCCGGTCTTTTGCTCGCGATCGAGAATGCGGGGCATGATCGCCGCCACACGCTCTTTCAGCGGCGAATAGACCGGGCTCATCAGTTTCTCGTCGTCCTTGATGAAGTCGACGCCGGATTCGATCAGCTCGCCGACGAGCTCGGCGGTTTCATGCGGCCGCAGGCCGAGCGCCGGCTTGACGATCGTGCCGATGATCGGCCGGCCCTCGACGCCGGTCAGGCGCCGGCTGCCCGCAATGCCGAATTGCGGGCCGGGATGGGCACCCCTGAAGGCCTCCGGCAGTTTCATGTCGATGACACGCAGGCCGGTCATGCCCTTGATGGAGAAGGTCCCGCCGATTGCGATCGTCATCAGCGCCGAAAGATCCGTGCCGATGGCATCGAGCGGGAAGGCGATATCGACATCGGCGCGCTGTAGCCTGGAACCTTCAGGCGCTTCGGGCCACGACGGATGATTTGCCTCTTCAAGCGGGCGGATCGCGAGGACGCGTGCGGCCACGCGCGACTTCAGCTCTTCCGTTTCGCCAGGAACCGGGACGAAGGTGCCGGTCGATTGATCGGAGGCGATCTTGTTCGCGATCGCTTCGATGCTGCCGGGTGTCTCGATGCGGTAGGTGAGGGTTATCATCATGAAATTGCCGGTTGCTCCTCTCGCCACGGCAAGAAGTCATGGCGTCAACTCGTGATCTGGTATAATGAGTATTCCATTTTCTGCAACGGAAATTTTCAGCAAGTGTGAATTTCGCCTAGTGCGCTTTGTCGTCGGTCGGTGAAAATGCTAAGGGGAGAGAAGATTTGAGCCAGCGAGACCCCATGACCTCAGCCATCGAGCCAATTGTCCGTCGAAAACTGTCTGACGAGGTTTTTGACAGGCTGGAACGGCTGATCACCTCAGGAGAGTTGCAACCGGGCGACGAAATGCCGTCCGAACGCGTTTTGATGGAGCGCTTCGGCGTCGGCCGCCCGGCGATCCGCGAGGCCATGCAGTCTCTTGCCAACAAGGGCCTCGTCAGCATTTCGCATGGAGAGCGGGMAAAAGTCCTGCAACTGACCGCCCAGTCGATCTTCCGACAGGTCGACCTGACGGCGAAGATCATGCTGTCGCAATCTGCCGATTCGCTCGAGCACCTGAAAAGCGCCCGTATCTTCTTCGAGCGTGGAATGGCGCGCGAGGCGGCCCAACGCGCCAAGCAATCCGATGTCAAGGCGCTTCGCGACATTATCGACCATCAGCGGGCCTCGCTCGGCCATGCCGAAGAGTTCATCTCCGCCGATATGCGCTTTCATACGCGTATCGCCCAGATTTCCGGCAACCCGATCTATGTGGCCGTCAGCGAAGCCATGCTGGCATGGCTGAAGGAGTATCACACGGAAATGCTGATCTGGACCGGCAAGGAAAAGTTTACGCTTGCCGAACACGAAGAGATCCTGGAGCAGCTTGCTGCCAACGATGCCGATGGTGCAGAGGCCGCAGTGCTCAAGCATCTGGAACGCTCGCGTGCGCTCTATATGAAGTAAAGGCAGCTGCTTGCGGCGAACGGTGCGCATGCCGTTCGCTCGCAAAACGGAATGTCAGTGGTGACAGCAGTCCTGAGCCACTTCAGCGGCGGTCGGAACGTAGGCGGCGAATTCCTGTTCGAGAGCCTTTATGACGCCGGTGCGCCAGCCATCRGCAATGCGTTCGGAGTAAGGGTCGGGGAAGATATCGTCCTCGCCTCTTTCGAAGCCGTCGAATATTCCCGCTGCCACCAGGCCGGGTGGTGACTTCGGCACCTCGAAGCCGCGCGTCATGTTGGTATCGACAGGTCCGGTGAAGCAGCTGTGTACGGCGACACCGCGAGCGGAGAGGAGCGCCCTGAAGGCCTGCATGAGGTTATGGGCCGCCGCCTTCGAAATCGAATAGGCCGGCGTGGAAGCGACCGGCACAAGTGCCGACAGGGAGAGGTTGTTGATGATGGCGCCTTTCGATCGCGTCAACGCCGGCACAAAAGCCTTGGTCACCCTCAGCGGCCCGAAAAAATTGACCGCCAGATGGCGATTGATGATGTCCGTATCATCGAGATCGTCGGGCATGAAGATTCCGGCATTGTTGATGAGTATATCGAGGTTTTCGACAGTGGCGGCCGCCTGCCGGACATCATGCTCGTCGGTGATATCGAGTTTGAGGAAAGTGACGCGCTCATCCCCATGCTGCTGCTCGCTGCGCGATCCCGCATAAACGCGCTTTGCACCGCGCCGCAGCGCTTCGTCTAGGAGAGCCCGGCCGATGCCACGATTGGCGCCGGTAATCAGCACCGTTTTGTTTTCGATGTTCAAGACATGCTCCTATGATTGACCATGCCATCAGGGGGTTCCCTGATGATCGCCAAGGAGCCTAGGCCCGGCCGCCAATGAGCGGGAGTAACAAGTCTGGCGGGATTTCTGGAGTTCTGAAAGGAGGAAGTGCTGGTTGCCCCGAAGCCCTGTTGTTGCAGGCGCTGCTGGTCGAAAGCGCCGTCGAGCAGTCTCGGAGCAATCCCGACCAGCTCCAGGCCATCGGCCGGGCAGCAGCCCGGGGCGCGATGGCGTTGATCTCGCCAGTATGACGCTCACTGATCGGGGCATGGTTTCGGCTCAGTAGCTAACCGCTACTCGATATCTCCAGCGCGCACGACCTGTGCCCGCAAGGCGGCATTCTCTGCTTCCAACTCCGCGAGGMGCTGGCGAAGCGGCTGGACGGCGACGGCGATCTCCGCCTCGGTATAGCGCGGCGTGATATGCTGCGGGCAATTCCAGTCGAAGGCTTCGAGTCGCAGGCGGAAAAGTCGTTCCGGCTTGGCACGATAGGATGGTGTGGCGAGCATTTCCGTCAGGTCAGGATCGGCATCGAGTGGCAGTTTTTCGGCATGGGCATAGATCTTCAGCCGTGCTCGGCGGGGATAGTCCATGAGAAAGAGGCAGACCCGGTCATTGGCAGCCAGGTTGCCCGTGCTGATGTACTGCCGGTTGCCGCGGTAGTCCGCAAATGCAAGCGTGCGATCGTCGAGTACCTTCAGGAAACCCTGCGGGCCGCCCCTGTGCTGAACATAAGGCCAGCCCGTTTCCGAAACGGTAGCCATGTAGAAACTGTCACGGGAGGCGATGAAGGCGCTCTCGTTCTCCGTGAAGCGGTCGAAGCTCCTGTCGGTCGGCAGGCTGGTCCAGAAGTCCTGCACGCCCATTTCGGCCTGGGCAGCGCGCACGCTGGGCGTCGAGGCTATGTCGAGAAATCCATAGGACATGATCCATCTCCTCAAGGTTGGCAGGAGCGGGGCACTGGCCCCGCTGCTCTCCGTCAGGCCGCATCGGCTGCTGGGACGGACGGAAAGTCGATGTCAGTCTTGGCAACCTCGTTCAGATAGTTGGTAAAGGTATTTTCAGCGACCAGAGCGACGATTTCGACGATCTGCGCATCCGAAAAGCCAGCAGAGCGCACGGCAGCGATATCGTCGTCGTCGACATGGCCACGCGCGTCGGCGATCTTTGCCGCAAAGCGGACGGCGGCATTCGCCTTGGCATCAGCGGACGCACCCTTGCGGTTCAGCGCGATTTCCTCCGGGCTCATTTTCGCGAGGTTGAGGCCGAGATAGGTGTGGGCAGAGAGGCAATAGTCACAGCCGTTGACCTCGGCGACGGCAAGCGCGATCCGCTCGCGCGTCTTGACATCGAGCGTCTTCGAGAGCCCGCCCTGAAGGCCGGTGAACGCCGTCAGGGCGGCCGGGCTGTTGGCGACCAGGCGGAAGACATTCGGAACGAAGCCCAGCGCCTTCTGGATGCCATCGAGTATCGGTCTGGCTGCTTCCGGGGCGTCGTCTTTCGTGGGGATGGAAATACGGGACATGGAGATCTCCTTGGCGGACGGGCAAGCCGTGATTGGCATGGTGAGATGAATGTGTCTATTTCCACCAACGAAGAGAATATGCTCTAAGTGAAACTGATTTTACCAGAATCTGGAAGAATGTCGTGAACCGGTTCGAAGCCATGTCGATGTTGCTGGAGGTGGTGGACCGGGGAAACCTGTCGGCGGCCAGCCGGTCGCTGAAAATTCCCCTGCCGACACTGAGCCGCAAGATCACCGATCTGGAGACGCTGCTCGGAACCAAGCTGCTTACCCGCACCACCCGCAAGATCGCCTTGACCGATGCAGGCGCTACCTATGTCGATGCTGCCAGGCGCATCCTCGAGCAGGTGGAGGAGGCCGAACGTCAGGCATCGGGCGAATTCGCCATGCCGAAGGGCGAGCTGGTGATCACAGCTCCGGTGCAGTTCGGCCGCCTTCACGTGCTGCCTGTCGTGACGGACTTTCTGGCCGCCTTTCCGGCGATCAACGTGCGCCTGATGCTGACGGACCGCAATATCGATCTCGTCGACGAACATGTCGATATGGCCGTGCGCATCGGCAATCTGCCTGATAGCGCCATGGTTGCCACCCGTATCGGCGCGGTGCGCAGGGTGGTCTGCGGCAGTCCTGCTCTCTTTGCCGGCCGCGGCGTGCCGAAGGAGCCGGCCGATCTCCTGGGCCTTCCCTGCATCAGCGTCGAGATCCTGACGCCGACCGCCGGCTGGCAGTTCCAGGAGGCAGGTCTGGCAAAAGCCATCGAGGTGACGATCACCCCGCGGCTTTCCGTCACCACCACCGAGGCGGCCGCCGCGGCCGCCATCCGCGGCGCTGGCGTCACCCGGCTGCTTTATTACCAGGTCGCAGCAGAGGTTGCGGCCGGCACGCTCAGGCTCGTGCTCGAGGACTTCGAACCGGAGCCCGCTCCGATACAGCTGGTCCATCTCGCCCGTGGCCAGATGCCGCTCAAGATGCGCCACTTTCTGGATTTCGCCGCACCCCGGCTGCGGGCGAGCGTCGCTGCCCTGCAATTCTCCTCCAGGTAAGGCAAATCCGGCTGATGTCGATCCTGCTGCCAGTTGTTTCGAACATCAGTCAGGAGCAATTTTCCCTTCGTTTCAGAAAATCATTTGAATCCTAACTATTTTGATGCTATCAGATTGACATGCAATCCATCACGTCCCTGCAGCGCGTTTTTACCGCGAACCTCTTGTCGACCGGTCGCCAATGGCGACGGGCGGTCGATCTTGCGCTGAGTTCCCACGGCATCTCGGAAGCCTGCGCAGCGCCGTTGCTGTGGATCGGCCGCTTGGGCGGCGGAGTTCGGCAGGTCGCATTGGCCAATCAAGTCGGTATCGAAGGCCCGTCACTGGTCAGGCTGCTCGATCAGCTGGAGGCGCTCGAGCTTGTGGTGCGCAAGGATGATCCGATCGACAGGCGAGCAAAGGGTCTTTGGCTKACGGAGGAGGGCCATATCCTGGCAACCCGCATGGAGGCCATTCTCGATGACCTGCGTGGCAGGATCCTCGAGAAGGTCAGTGAAGCCGACCTCGAAGCGGCGGTCCGCGTGCTGCAGGCCTTCGAAGAGATCAGCCCGTCACAGGTCGCGGCGACATTACAGCAATTCGAGGAAACATCGTGACTCTTCCCTCCTGGCGGGATTGGCTCTTCTCGGCCAAGGCCTTCCTCGCCTCCATGCTTGCGCTTTTCATTGCTCTGTCTCTCGACCTGCCGCGGCCTTACTGGGCAATGGCGGCGGTCTATGTCGTTGCCAATCCGCTTGCGGGGGCAACCAGTTCGAAGGGCCTTTACCGTGCACTCGGAACGCTTCTCGGCGCGAGTGCGGCCGTCTTTTTCGTGCCGCTCTTCGTCAACGCACCGGAGCTTTTAAGCATCGCGATTGCGCTCTGGACCGGCACGCTGCTCTTCATTTCGATGCTGGACCGCTCCTCGCGCAGCTATGTCTTCATGCTAGCCGGTTATTCCCTTCCGTTGATCGCGCTGCCKTCAGTCGGTTCGCCGGACACCATCTTCGATACGGCCCTCGCCCGCTCGGAAGAGATCATCATCGGCATAGTCTGCGCTAGCCTGGTCAGCGCCGTCGTCTTCCCGACCAGTGTACGCAGCGTGCTCGGTCAGCGCATCGCCACCTGGCTCGACGATGCCGGCAGCTGGGCAAACGATATTCTGCGCGGCGAGGGCGCCACCCCGGCAACCCCCTTGAAGCGGCAGAAGCTTGCCGCCGACGTGACCGGCCTCGACCTCATCATCAGTCAGCTCGGTTACGATGCGGGCAGCCGCGATATCGTGCGCCATTCGCGCGAATTGCGCGGCCGTCTCCTGATGCTGCTGCCGCTCTTCTCCTCGCTCGCCGACCGGCTTCACGCTCTGAAGAGCGAGCGCGAGAGCCTGCCCAAGGAGCTGGTCTGCCTGCTAAACGAGGTCGCCGACTGGCTGAGCCTCGGCGCAAGGTCTCAAGCCGGCGACACGGCAGAAAAACTAACGCAGCGGATCGAGCGCCTTCGCGAGGCCGATCCGGATTTGCGCTGGGGCGATCTGTTGCTCTCGAGTGCGCTGGCGCGGCTGAAGGAAATCGTCGATCTCTGGCAGGATTGCCTGACACTGCGCGACGAAATCGTCAGCGGCCGACATTCCGGCCCCTGGCGGCCGGCCTTCCGCCATCGCCAGGTCGTCGGCGGCAACCGCCATTATGACTATGCGCTGCTCGCTTTCCAGGCGAGTGCCGTCGTCGTGGGCATTCTCGTCGCCTGCCTGTTCTGGATCTTCAGCGGCTGGCAGAATGGCGCCGGCTTCGTCACTATGGCAGCCGTTGCMTGTTCCTTCTTTGCTGCGCTTGACCGGCCGGCTCCTTTCATCACCTCGATGTTCATCTGGTGCGGCGTCAGCCTCGTCATTTCCTTCGTCTACATTTTTGCCATCCTGCCGATGGTCAACAGCTACKAGCTCCTGGTTCTGGTCTTCGCTCCGCCCTTTCTGCTGCTCGGGCTGATGATCCCCAAGCCACAGTTCAACATGCTGGCCATGTTGATGACCGTCAACAGCGCCTCCTTCATCGCGCTGCAGGATCGCTATACGTCCGATTTCACTACTTTCACCAATGAAGCGATCGCAGCCCTTGCCGGTATCGGCTTCGCCCTGGTCTGGACGCTGATTGCCCGCCCCTTCGGTGCCGAACTCGCCGCCTGGCGCCTCGTGCGTGCCGGCTGGAGCGATCTTGCCGAGACGGCAGCCGGCGAACGCCGCGCTGATCACCAGCGGCTTTCCGGCCGCATTCTCGATCGCCTCGGTCAGCTCGTTCCGCGTCTGGCCGTCGTCGAGGATCGCGAATTGAAGAAGGTGGATGGCTTTGCCGAAGTGCGCATCGGCTTCAACGTGCTGATGCTGCAAGGCGAGCGCAAGAAACTGCGTGGTGCGAGCGCCGCATCGCTCGGCGCAGTTCTCTCCGGCATTGCCGATTTCTATCATGGCCGCATCGCGGCCGGCCGTGCGCTTAATCCGCAGGATGGCCTGCGTCGATCGATCGACGACAGCCTCAAAATCATCGCGTTCGAAGACAACAGGCGCGGCGCCGACAGTATCGATGCCCTCGTCGGCCTCAGACGCGCCCTTTTCCCTGATGCAGCCCCGCCAGCAAGCTGGCACGCGGCCGAGGCTGCGCCGCAACTCCTCCCGCTTGCCGCTGAGTAACAATCATGCCCGCAGAATTTGATGTTTACGGCGTCTATGTCCCACGCCTCCTCGTTCTCATGGTGCTGAGCCTGCTCTTCATCATCGTCATCAGACGCATCCTTGCCTGGCTCGGCGCCTATTCCCTCGTCTGGCACCGCGGTCTTTTCGACCTTGCCCTCTATGTGCTCGTCCTCGGAGCCGTTTCCTCCTTCACACGCTGGTACTTCGTATGAAATCCCTGAAATTCATTGGCCGCCTCATCGCCACTCTCGCCATCCTCATCGCCGCAGTCTTCGTCGGCCGCGGGCTTTGGGGCCACTACATGGACGAACCCTGGACGCGCGATGCGCGCCTGCGCGCCGATGTCGTCGGCTTAGCGCCCGATGTTTCCGGCCTCGTCAGCGAGGTGCTCGTCACCGATAACCAGGCAGTGAAGAAGGGCGATATCCTCTTCCGCGTCGACCGCCAGCGTTTCTCGATCGCGCTTGTCCAATCGGAAGCAGCGCTCGAAGGCAGCAAGGCAGCACTCGACCAGGCGCATCGCGAACGCGAGCGCCAGCAACGCCTCGGCGAAGCCGCGTCCCTGCAGCAGAAGGAACAGGCGCAGACGGCCGAGGAACAGGCCGATGCCGCCTTCCGCCAGGCGACCGCTAACCGCGATCTTGCCGCGCTCAATCTCGAACGCTCGGAGATCAAGGCGACGGTCAACGGAACGGTCTCCAACCTCAGCCTGCGCCCCGGCGACTATGTCAGCGCCGGAACCGCCAGGATCGCCCTGATCGACACGGACTCGCTGCGCGTCGAGGGCTATTTCGAGGAAACCAAGCTGCCGCGCATCCATCCTGGTGACAAGGTTTCTATCCACCTGATGGGCCAGTCGCAGAGCCTTCAGGGCCATGTCGAGAGCATCGCAACCGGCATCGAGGACCGCGAACGCACGTCAGGGACCGGCCTCCTCGCCAACATCAACCCCACCTTCAGCTGGGTGCGTCTTGCCCAGCGCGTTCCGGTGCGCATAAGCATCGACGCCGTGCCTGATGGTGTCAGGCTGATCGCCGGCCTGACGGCGACCGTCGAGGTGGGCAAGAGCTGAGAGAGTGCGGGCAGCCGCATCTTAAGGGTGAGACTGCCGGCACGCGTCGCATTGCGGATTATTGATCCGTCCAATGAAATGACGGGATTGTCAGCACACCAGGCGCCAAGCCTTTGGGCCCAAATGAATGACATTAAAGGATGAAACTTTGACAGTCTCGCTCGTGTTGGAACTATACAAGAAACAAGGCGGCAGACTTGCAAACATGTTGGTGGTTGAAGAAAGCGATCGGGATTTTCTTAGAGAAATATTATCTGTTCCCAATGAGGACCCGTTGATGTACGGCGCTTACAGGATTGATGCCGTCAGTAATGAAAAGATTTTCAAAAGGTATGGTATCATGCTCGATGTCGTGCGTTACGATTGTTACGCGGGTTATCGCCAGATTTGAGTGATATATTAAGCTCCTTTGCGCTCCAACTTCACGGCCATCCTCAGCCGGATAGTCTGAGGTCCTTTTCCCCACTTCGACCGTGGTTTTCACCATCCACATTCGAGACCCTGACGACGTGAGGCAACGGGCAGCGGTCGACAATCATCTCACCGGCCAGACATACAACAGCACCGGCACGCTGACGATAATGATYAGAAACGACAGCGGCAGACCGAGGCGCGGGTAGTCGGAGAATTTATATCCTCCCGGACCGAAGACCAGTGTGTTGCACTGGTGACCGACCGGGGTCAGGAAATCGCAGCCCGCACCGATCGCCACCGCCATCAGGAAGGCTTCCGGCCGGAAGCCGAGATCGGTGGCAAAACCGACGGCGATCGGCCCCATGACAAGCACGGTGGCGGCATTGTTGAGAAAGGGCGTCACTGCCATCGCGGCGACAAGGATCAAGCCGAGCGCCCCCCAGGCCGGCAGGCCCTTGGCGATATCGCCAAGCCCATGGGCGATGAGGTCGCTGCCGCCTGATGTGCGCAGCGTATCCGAGACCGGGATCAAGGCTGCCAACATGATAAGGATCGGCCCGTCGACCGACTTGTAGATGTCGACGAGCGGGATTGCCCGGAAAACGACCATGCCAAGCGCCGCCGCAAAGAAGGCGACAGGCACCGGCGCAAGGCCGACCGCCGTCGTTGCCATGGCAAGCGCAAGGATAACAAGCGGAATGAAAGCCCGCCGGCGCGTGCCAAGCAATATCTCGCGCTGGGCAAGCGGCAGGAGAGCAAGATCCTGCATAACGACGGGCAGGTTTTCACGGCTTCCCTGCAGCACCAGCACGTCGCCGGCGGCCAGTGTGAGATTGACGAGACGTTCCTTCAGCCGTTCGCCGTGCCGGCTGACGGCCAGCAGATTGACGCCGCGCGTATAGGCGAGMGCGAGTTGCTTGACGGAACGGCCCCTTAGCGGAGATTCCTGGCCGATCACCACCTCGATCGAGACGACCTCCGCCTGCACCTGCCCGTTCTCGACAATTGGCTTGCCGGAGAGCTGCAGCTTTCCGGCCGACACGATGCGGTCAAGCGCGGCGGGCGGACCTTCCAGCAGGACGATATCGTTTTCCCGGAGTGTCAGATCGGGGAAGGGGGACATGCGCGTTGCGCCGCGCAGGACGGCAGTGGCAATCGCTTCGCCGTCGCCAGGTTTGACGAGAGCGCTGATCGGCTTTTCCAGGACCGCCGATTCAGCTGTAACCAACGCTTCCGAGGTATAGTTCTTGATCTCGACCGCTTCCTCGATCGAGCCGCCCTGTTTTGTACGACTTGGCACCAGCCAGTGAAAGAAGATCAGAAAGGTGATGCCGACGATCGTCAGGACACCGCCGACCGGCGTGAAATCGAACATGGTGAAGGAGCTGCCCGTCATCTCCTCTCTCAGCCGTGAGACGACAATATTGGGCGAAGTGCCGATCTGCGTCATCAGGCCGCCAAGCAAGGCGGCGAATGACATGGGCATCAGATATTTGGAGGGCGAGGCGCCAGACTTCCTGGCAAACTGAAAAGCGACCGGCATCATGATTGCCAGCGCGCCGATATTCTTGATGAAGGCAGAAAGCAGCGCCACGACGATCATCAACAGGGCAAGCTGGCTGTGCAGCGTATTGAGGTTAGGGAAGAATCGCTTGATCGCCGTATCGACGATGCCCGAACGCGCGACACCGGCCGAGACGACCAATGCACTGCCGACGATTATGACGATATCATCCGAAAAACCGGAAAATGCCTTGTCCTTTGGAACGATGCCGACTGCAACGGAGAGAACGAGCGCGCAGCACGCGACGACATCATATCTGAACCGATCCCAGATAAAGACCCCCATCATCAGGGCGATGACGGAGAAGGCGAGGATCTGTTGCRTTGTCATCCGGCTCCGTGGGGCTGCAAATTATCGATGAGCTCGAAATGAGACAGGCGGGTATGCCCGGAAAACGTCTTCCGGGACTGATGGGTTCCACGGGCTTGCCGCTAAATCGGAACCCGTGGTCTACGACACAGCACGGGTGCGCGGCGATCTGGCGCTATCCTGCCTCAATCCAGGTGAAACACCTCCGGCATCATCGCCCACCACTCGCCCTCGTTGCGTGTCGCAAGCGGTCTCTGGCAGGGCATACAGGCGGCCCACCATTCCCGATTTGCCGGATCGGTGGCCATCTTCGCCATATCGGCTTCGAAATCGTCGCCGACATATTCCCAGTAGCCGAATAGCAGGTTTTCAGGCTCCTTGAGGAAGATCGAATAGTTGGTGATGTTGCAGGCCGAGAGCAGTGACAGGATCTCCGGCCAGACGGCGCCATGTAGTGCCTTGTAGTCTGCGACCTTGTCCGGCTCCAGGCCGATCACCATGCCCATGCGCTGCATGTTGCTACCGCCCTTGGGTAATTTCTGTCGTGAATTCGGCGATGCTGCGTTTCTTGACGGCATCCCAGTCCCATTCGATGCCGATGCCGGGTTCGGAGGGGGCGATGGCGCGGCCGTTGCGGATTTCCATGCCCTTGATGGTCAGATCGTCGAGCTGCGGAATGTATTCGACATATTTGCCGTTCTGGATGGCGCAGACCAGGCTGACATGCAGCTCCATCAGGAAGTGCGGGCAGACGGGGATATCGAAGGCTTCGGCTGCATGCGCGACCTTGAGCCAGGGCGTGATGCCGCCGATGCGGGCGACGTCGACCTGCACGATGGAGCAGGCGCCCTTCTGCATATATTCGCGGAAATGCCGGATCGAGTAGATGGATTCGCCGATCGCGATCGGCGTTGGAGAGGAAAGCGAAAGCCTGATATGGCCGTCGAGGTCGTCGGCCGGCAGCGGCTCCTCGATCCAGGCGAGATCGAGCTCCTTCAGCCGTGCTGCCCTGCGGATGACTTCATCGACGGTAAAGCCTTGGTTGCAGTCGGTCATGATCTCGAAACCGTCGCCGAGGGCGGCGCGCATCGCAGACAGCCGGTCGTAGTCCTCGGCGCCATGCGGCTTGCCGATCTTCACCTTCGAGCCGGAAAAACCCTTGGCCTTCGCCTGCAGGGCGTCTTCGACGAGCGCCTCCTTCTCGATATGCAGCCAGCCGCCTTCGGTCGTGTAGAGCGGGCAGCTTTCCTTGGCACCGCCGGCAAGCTTCCAGAGCGGCAGGCCCTGCTTCTTGGTTCTCAGATCCCAGAGTGCGGTATCGACGGCCGCGAGCGCCAGCGCCGTGATCGCGCCGATCGTCGTTGCATGCGTGGCAAATTCCATCTTGTGCCAGATCGCCTCGATGCAATCGGCATCCTCGCCGATTAAGAGCGGCGCCAGATGGTCCGACAGAAGCCGCATGACGGAGGAGCCGCCGGTACCGATCGTATAGGAATAGCCGGTGCCGGAGGCRCCGTCGGAATCGGTGATGGTGACGATTGGCGTTTCCTGGCTGACGAAGCTCTGGATCGCATCGGTGCGCTTCACCTTCGGCGGCAGGTCCACCATGCGCAATTCGATCTTTTCAATGCGGGCCATGGTTCCTCCTAGCGTGCCGTGCGGGTTTGAGCGGGTTCGGCCGCGTGGATTGCCGACATGATGGCGCGGCTTGCCGTCTCATATTTGCGGTCGTTTTCATATTCGTGGACGATCCTGAAATCGTGCATGACGAGGATGCGATCGGCGAKCGCCACCATTTCCGGCATGTCGCTCGAGATCAGCAGGATCGCCATGCCCTTGTCGGCAAGCCCGTTGATCAGCTCGTGGATATAGGCCTTCGCCTTGATATCGATGCCGACGGTCGGCTCGTCGATGAAGAGGATATCGACATCGGCGGCGAGCCACTTGGCGAGCGACACCTTCTGCTGGTTGCCGCCTGAGAGATTGCCGACGAGCTGTTCCAGATTGGGCGTGCGGATTTCCAGCTGCCGGGCAAGCGGTGCGGCGGTCTTGCGCTCCTGGCCGGCGCCGATCAGGCCGAAGGTCGAAGCGATCCTGCCCCAGACCGTCATCGCGATATTCGAACGGATGGGATGAGCGAGGATGACGCCCTCGTGTTTCCGGTCCTCGCTGACATAGCCCATACGGAAGCGCTTGATCGCCTCTTCGACCGAGCGGATGCGCACCGGCTTGCCGTCGATCAGGACTGTGCCTGACTTAAGTTTGTCCTTGCCGATAATAGCGCGGATCAGCTCGGTGCGGCCGGCACCGACGAGGCCGTAGAGGCCGAGGATTTCACCGCGGCGAAGCGAAAACGAGATGTCGCCGTGGCCGGCAGCTGTCGCGACATCGCGAAGCTCGATCTTCGGCGCGCCCTCCTGCGGCTTGCCGGAGCGGGCAATCATCGGCCGMTCCGCGCGGCCAATCATCGCCTCGATCAGCGTCTGCCTTGTCATGCCGGCCATCGGCGCGCCACGCAGCGTCGTTTCGCCGTCGCGCAGAACCGTGACCCGGTCGCAAAGGCTCAAGACCTCTTCAAGCTTGTGGCTGACGAAGAGGATCGCCGTTCCCTGATCGCGCAACTGCCGCACGAGCCTGAAGAGGATTTCGGTCTCAGCATCGGTGATCGATGCGGTCGGCTCGTCGAGCAGCAGAAGCTTGGCCTGGTGGCTCAGCGCCTTGGCAATTTCCACCATCTGCATCTGGGCGACGCTAAGGCGCCGCACTTCGGTTGCCGGATCGACATCGAGCCCGACCTTGCGAAGGTGTTGGCGCGCCTTATCGTTAGCGCGGCGAAAATCGACGAGGCCGTTTCGAACCGGCAACCCTTCTAGGAGAATGTTTTCGGCCACCGAGAAGCGAGGGATCAGGTTACGCTCCTGATGCACCGCCGAAATGCCGAGGGCGATTGCATCGTGGGGCGAGGAGAGGGATAGAGGCGCGCCGTCCAGCGTCACTGTCCCGCTGTCTGGCCGATGGACGCCGGTGATGATCTTGATCAGCGTTGATTTGCCGGCGCCGTTTTCGCCCATCAGCGCGTGGATCTCGCCGCCATTGAGGCTCAGCGACGCATTGTTGAGCGCCCTGACACCGGGGAACGACTTGCCGATCCGGTCGAGAACGAGTGCCATCTCAATCCTCCCCGACCCGGACTGCGCGGTAGCGATTGACCCAGACGGCGGCAAGGATCAGCGCGCCAAGCAGGAAGGTGACCCAGTAAGGATCGACCGCCAGCAGCACCATGGCATTCTGGATCAACCCCACCAGCAACACGGCGATGAGGGTGCCGACAATAGAGATCGAGCCGCCGGCCAAGCTTGCACCGCCGATGATCGGTGCCGCAAAGGAAATCACCACCCAGTCAGCCCCGATCGTCGGCTGCGCCGAGCMGAGCTGGGCGACGGCGAGCACGCCGGCGGCTGCGGCCAGCAGGCCGGAAAGCACATGCGCCATGATCGTGGCGCGGGCAACGGAAATGCCCGAGAGTTCCGCCGCATGGGCATTGCCGCCGACCGCCAGCATGTAGCGTCCCTCGACCGTGCGGGCAAAGAAGATGATGAGCAGCACGGTCACCACCAGCGGCACAATGAGCAGCAGCGGGAAGGGGCCGAGGCGTCCGTTGCCGAAGGCGACGAAGGCCGGCGAGAGATTGTAGAAGGGGATGGCCTTGGTAATGCCGAGATTGATGCCGGCAAAGGCCGAGCCGGTCGCGAGTGTGACGATGAAGCCATTGATGCCGGTTCGCACCGTCAGCCAGCCATTGATAAAACCGGCAAGGCCGCCGAAGGCGACGCCGACAATGATCGCAACGATGGCCGGCAGACCCCAGACATCCATCAGCCCACCGGTCACGACCGCGACAAGCCCGCCGAGGGCCCCGACGGAAAGGTTCATCTGGCCGACGCCCAGCATGACCATCTGGCTGAAGGCGACGAGCAGCGATACGCAGATGCTGCGCAGCATGACGAACCAGTTGAATTCCGTCATGAAGGCGGGGGAGGCGAAGGCGAGCGCGATGCCGCCGGCGATGACGCCGACCAAGATGCCGGACCATTGTGTCCTTGCCGCAAGGGAAATCAGCGTCTTCATGCACGCCTCGTCTGTTCGCGGATTGCGAGCTTCGTCCGGTAGCGCTCGAAGAGGATCGCCGAAAGCAAGAATATGCCGAGGAAGAGCTGCAGCCAGAAATTCCCGACCTGCAGCACTAGCAGGCCGCTGCGGATGGTTGCGACCAGCATTGCACCGAGGATCGTACCAACGACCGACACCATTCCGCCGGCAAGCGCGGTGCCGCCGATGACCGGGGCAAGGAAAGAGGGCAGCAGCCAGTCGTCGCCGGCAACGCCGGGCATGGCCGCTGACAGTCGTGACGTCAGCATCAAGGCTGCCGCCGCGGAAAGCATTCCCGAGAGCACATGTACGAAGATGGTAATCCGTCCAACGGGGATGCCCGACATTTCCGCCGTGCGCGCATTGGCGCCAACGGCCAGGATTTGCCGGCCGAGCACAGTATGCTTGAAGAGGATGTAGAGCAGGGCGCCGATCAAAAGTGCTACGACCGCCAGTGACGGCACCGGACCGATGCCGCTGCGGCCGAAAGCGCCGAAACTCGCCGGCAAACCGTTCAGTGGCACGCCCTTGGTGAAGATCAGCATGCCGCCGGAAAACAGGCTGGCGCTGGCGAGCGTGACGATGAAGCTGTTGACGCCGGTCTTGACGATTGCGAGCCCGTTCAGCGCGCCGAGAAGGCCGCCGAAGGCGAGCGTCAGGGTGATCGCAACCGGAATGGGCAGGCCTGCCGTCTGCATCAGATAGCCCGCAGCCATGACGGAGCAGACGCCGATCGCGCCAACGGAAAGGTTCATGCCGCCGGTCGCCAGCACCACCATCTGCGCGAAACCGACGACGACATCGATCGCGACCGAGCGTCCCATGGAATTCAAGTTGAAGCGCGACAGAAAGCCCGGCGCCAGGCTGGTGAAGACGGCCCAAAGGATCAGGAGGATGATCAACAGGCCAAGCTGCGCCGGCCCCCTGGTCAGCAATCCGAGCAGACTGTGTCTGCCTGCATCGGGGACGGGGCTATCATTGTCGATGGGTGCCATGCGCTGGGATGACCGGTCTCGTGGAACAGGAGTAATTAGGCGCGGGGCGGATTCGACCCGCGCCGCTTTCTTTACTTGCAGGAGAGGTAGATGTCCTTGAAACTTCCCTGCAGCTTCTTCGTCAGCGCCTTCAGATCGTCCTTGTAGCTGGCKACGTTCTTTTCCGAGATCAGCAGCGTGCCGGAATCGACAAAATGCGCCGTCTGCGGTGTCGCAATCCACGGGGCGTCCGCCTTGACGCTGCAGCCTGCCGCCATCTGATCAAGTACATAGGCGCCGATATAGGCCTGGCCATAGGGGTTTTGCGCCATGGTGCCGGCGACGAAACCGTCGCGGATGCCGTCAAGGATGATCTTGTCATCGTCGATGCCGACAAGCTTGATCTTCTTGTCGCCAAGGTTCTTGAGTGCGGTCGCAGCCACCACCGAGGAAATATAGCCGGTGGCGATCAGGCCGTTGATCTTGTCTTTCTGCGCGGCAAGCAGGGCATTGATCTTCTGGTCGCCCTGTTCCTGGCTGTCGGTATCACCGACCGTCTGCAACAGGGTGACGGCGCCATTCGTCTCGCCGACTGCTTTTTCGACGGCCTTGACGCGCAGCGTCGTATTCGGATCGACGAGCAGGCCTGCCAGATGAACGATCGTGCCCTTGCCGCCGATCGCTTCGATCAGCGCCTTGGTACCGAGATAGGCCGACTGCGAAACATCGGTCGCCAGGCAAAGCCCGACATCGGTCGGATCCTGGGTGCAGCCGCCAAGTGCCACCGAGGGAATGCCGTTGCTCTTCATTTCCGACAAAATGGCGTTGACGCCGACTGCGTCACCCGGAAATACGCCGAAGCCATTGGTGCCCTGTGCCGCGAGGCTTTCCAGAAGCTCGGTTTGCGCCTCCAGCTTCCATTCGCTCGGCACTTTGTATTCGACTGCAGCGATGCCGAAATCCTTCGCGGCATCGGCGGCAGCCTGTTCCCAGGGCGCGAAATAGGGGTGCGGACCGCCCGGAACCAGGGCGATCTTGTTGTCCGAGGCGAAAGCGCTGAGCGGCGCGACTGCCACGGAGCATGCAAGGCCTGCAGCAATGAAACTGCGAATTGTCATGACATCCTCCCGTTTGGGCAAGTCCGGTCCTCTTCCAGCATTGCCGTAATCAATCGCTAACATGATCGAATATCGCATGCAATATTCGATTATTGACTTTTTTGTCATTTTCCCTTTCCATCGCACCAGGCAATCGGCGAGGAGGAGTTGATGGAGCCGCAAGAGAACCGGTCGCGTGTCGACCGATCGAGGCTTCTGCCGGAATATAGGACCCTGCTGGAGGAGCAGGATGCGCTGGGCGGGCCGGCGATGGAAACGCTCACGCCGCAACAGGCGCGCGCCGATTCCGAAACCCGGCTTGCCCTTCATTGGGGCGCGAAGGATGCGGTCTCTGGCATTGAGGATCTGGAGATTCCAAGCGGCGATGTCAGGCTGAAGGCGCGGCTCTACCGCGTGGCCGGCACCGCGCGGACCATCCTATTCTTCCATGGCGGCGGCTGGATGGTCGGCAGCATCGAGACCCATGACGGGCCGGTTCGCTCGCTCGCCAATGCCGCCCATGCCAATGTGCTGTCTGTCGAATACCGCAAAGCGCCGGAAGCACCGTTTCCCGCGGCCTGCGAGGAATCCGAGGCGGCACTTCTCTGGCTTCAGGGAAATGGCGGAGCACTTGCTCTCGATGCAGGCAAAGTGATCCTTGCTGGCGACAGCGCCGGCGCCAGCCTTTGCGCATCGCTGGCGATCCGGGCACGCGATCTCGCCATCCCGCTTGCCGGGCAGGTTTTGATTTACCCGGCTACCGATCTCTTCGGCACGACAAAAAGCCGCCAGGAATTCGCGAACGGGTTTTCCCTGCAACAGTCGACGATGATCTGGTTTGCGGAAAACTATCTTTCGGGCGGCACGCTACCCTCCGACCCTCGCGTCTCGCCGCTACTCGCCAGTGATCTTTCGCGCCTGGCACCAACCCTGCTGATCACCGCTGACCACGATCCGCTGCGCGACGAGGGCCGCGCTTATGCACAGCGCTTGATTGCCGCCGGAAATGACGTCTGTTACGAGGAATGGCAGGGAACCATCCATGGTTTCTTCATCATGGATCGCGCAGGAAAAACCGCCCGCAAACTGATCGGGCGCATCGGGGAATGGGCAGACGGCCTTTGGAACAGACATGACGATGGCAAGCGGGGCGGAGGCTGAAACCGCGGCCACGGCTGTGCGGTCCGAGCCGATCTATCTGACGATCTATCAGGTTCTTCGTGACCATCTGGAGCGGGGCGCGCTGGAGCCCGGCCTCATTCTTGGGCAGGCAAGCATTGCCCGCGCCTTCAATGTCAGCCGTATCCCGGCCGGTATCGCGCTGGCGCGGCTTCTGTCGGAAGGCCTGATCCAGACCTTCGAAGGGCGCGGTTATATCGTGCCGGGCGGCGAGCCGCAGCGCGGCGACCTTTTTGCCGCGGGTCTCGATCTGCCACGCTCGGTCACCGTGCCCGTCATCAACCGCCGGGAGCAGATCTATCCGGAAGTCGAACATGCCGTTGCCGTCTGTCTTGCCTATGGCCGTTTCCTGTTGAACGAGACAGCACTTGCCCAGCATTACGACGTCAGCCGCACCATCGCCCATGAGGTGCTGACGCAGCTGGAGCGCAGCGGCATCATCGAGCAGGACAGCAATAACCGCTGGTATGCCGGCCCGCTCAGCGCCAAGGTCTTCCGCCATCACTATGACATGCGCCGCCTGCTGGAGCCGGAAGCTTTGCGGCAGGCCTATCCTTTCCTTGAGAAGGAGGGTCTTGAGGAGCGCCGGCAGAGATTGAAATCCCTCGGCCCCTATCCGCAGGCGCCGGAAAAGCTGGAGCGGGCGGAAGCAGACCTGCATCTCGATTCACTCGCGCCCTGCCCCAATACGGTGCTTCTTGCGGCCGTGCGCCGCAGCCAACGCGTCCTCATCGCCACCCACTCGACCTTCGCCAAGCTGCGCACCGAAGCGGAAATTTCCATGATGATATCGGAGCATACGCGCGTTTATGACGCGCTGCTCGCCGGCGATATCGAGAAGGCCTGCGCAGCACTTGCGGATCACCTGCGCCGGGCGCTCGACCCCAACCTGAAGATCCTCCAGCACCTGCCCGCCATGCCCTCAGGCCTGACACCACCCTATCTGATCCAGGTCAAGGGCGAACGCTGAGCGCGCGCACCCAAGAAGAGGTTTAGGCGCCGGGGACGATCGGTGCATAGGCGGCCCCGTCAACCGTTGCCGGGCGCCCGGCAAGATGCAGTTCAGCAATCTGCGGAGCCGAACGCGCGATGACCTTGCCGCGGCGGATGACAGTCAGCCGGTTCGCCTTCAGCCTGAGCGCTTCCACCGGATCGCGCGCCTGCAGGATGACGAGATCGGCATTCCTGCCCTTTTCCAGGCCGTAGCCATCAAGGCCCATGGTTTTGGCCGAGTTGATCGTTAGCGCGTCGAAGATCTTCTTCTTGTCGTCGATGCCGGCCATCTGTGCGMCATGGATCGCCATATGGCCGACCTCCAGCATGTCGCCGGAGCCCATGGAGTACCAGGGGTCCATCACGCAGTCATGGCCGAAGGAGACGTTGAGGCCGGCATCCATCAGTTCGCGCACCCGCGTCATGCCGCGCCGCTTCGGATAGGTGTCGTGCCGGCCCTGCAGCATGATGTTGATCAATGGATTGGGGATGACGTTGACCTCCGCCTCCACCATCAGCGGAATGAGCTTGGAGACGTAATAATTGTCCATCGAATGCATGGAGGTCAGGTGCGAGCCGGCGACCCGGCCCTGCAGGCCGAAACGCACCGTCTCTGCTGCCAGCGTCTCGATATGGCGTGACAGCGGATCGTCGGTTTCATCGCAATGCATGTCGACGGGCAGGCCGCGATCGGCAGCGATGCGGCAAAGAGCTGCGACGGAGGCCGCACCATCGGCCATGGTGCGCTCGAAATGCGGAATGCCGCCGACGATATCGAGGCCCATGTCGAGGGAGCGGTTCAGAGCGTCAACACCGCCTGGCGAACGATAATAGCCATCCTGCGGAAAGGCGACGAGCTGCAGGTCGATATAGGGAGCGACCTTCTCGCGCACCTCGATCAGCGCCTCGGCAGTCACCAGCCTGGGATCGCTGGTATCGACATGGCTGCGGATGGCGAGAAGCCCCTGCGAGACGGCGAGATCGCAATAGCGCAGCGCCCGTTCCACCAAAGCTTCGCGCGTCAGGATTGGCCGAAGCTCCCCCCAGAGTGCAATACCTTCCAGCAGCGTGCCGGAGCGGTTCATGCGCGGCAGGCCAAGCGATAGCGTTGCWTCCATATGAAAATGCGGATCGACGAAAGGCGGGCTGACAAGGCGGCCGCTCGCATCGATCTCCTCGCCGGCCTCGGCCTCGATTTTGGCCGCGACCTCGACGATCCTGCCCTTCTCAATGGCGATATCGATGCCGCTGCGGCCATCGGGAAGATTTGCGTTTTTKATGATCAGGTCAAACATGGCGGCACCGGTCTGTTGAGGTTTTTGGACATGGCAATCAGCGCTCGCCGCGGCGATAGGGCTGCATGAGCGCCTGCGGTACGCGGGCACGCCGCGCCATCACGGCAAGGGCTGCAATCGACAGGAGATAGGGCGTCATCAGGAAAAGCTGATAGGGCACGACCCCTCCAAGCACCGTCTGCAGTCTCAGCTGAAAGGCATCGAAGAAGGCAAAGAGCAGAGCGCCGAAGAGGGCCCGACCCGGCCGCCAGGAGGCGAAGACGACGAGCGCGATGGAAATCCAGCCGCGTCCCTGGACCATGGTCGGAAAGAAGCTGTTGAAGGCCGCGAGCGTCAGGAAGGCGCCGCCGACAGCCATCAGCGCGCTTCCGGCAATGATCGCGCCATAGCGGATCCGGATCGGATCGATGCCCTGGGCTTCCGCCGCGTGCGGATTTTCGCCGGTCATGCGGATCGTCAGCCCAAGTGGTGTTCGGAAGATCAGATAACCCATCGCAAGCGCCAGGAAGATCGCCAGATAGGTCGGTGCCGTCTGTGCAAAGAGGGCAGGGCCGAGGAAGGGCAGGCCGGAGAGAAGCGGGATATCGTGGGGCTGGAAAGGCACGATCGTCGGTGGCGTGCCGGCAAGCGGCACGACCAGGCGGAAGATGAAATAACTGAGGCTGGAGGCAAAGAGCGTGATGCCGAGGCCGGTGACATGTTGTGACAAGCCGAGCGTCACGGTCAAAAGCGCATGCAGCAAACCGAAGACAGCGCCAGCGAGCGCTGCCACCAGAAGGCCGGTCCAGAGATCGGCGCCGTGGAAGACGGCGAGCCAKCCGATCATCGCCCCGAAGGTCATGATGCCCTCGATGCCGAGATTGAGCACACCCGCTCTTTCGCAGAGAAGCGCGCCGAGCGTTCCGAAGATCAGCGGTGTCGCGATGCGCAGCACAGCGGCCCAGAGGCCCGCGGATGAGACAATGTCGATGAGAGCCATCATCTGCGGATCCTGTATTGAGTGAAGAACAGGGCAGTAAGCATGGTGAGCAGCGAGACGGCAACCGTCACGTCGGCGATATAGGTCGGTATGCCGAGTGCCCGGCTCATGCCGTCGGCGCCAACGAACATCGTGGCGGTGAAGAGGGCGGCAAAGATCACGCCGATCGGATGCAAATTGGCGAGCATGGCGACGATGATGCCGGAATAACCGAAGCCCGGCGACAGGTCGGTCGTCACATAGCCCTTCACGCCCATCACCTCGATTGCACCGGCGAGACCCGCAAGACCGCCGGACAGGCAGGCAACTTTCACCAGCGTCATKCCGAGCGGAACGCCGGCAAAGACGGCGCCGGCTGGATTGAGGCCGGCTGCGCGTGAGCGCAGGCCGAAGACCGTGCGCGACTGAAGGAGATAGACGGCAAGCGCGATGACAATGGCGATGATGAAGCCGACATGCAGACGCGAGCGGGCCACCAGCTTCGGTAGCAGCGCATGATCGCTGACCGGCATGGATTGCGGCCAGCCGAAGGCGAGGGGATCCTTCAAGACGCCATCGATCAGCATGGAGACGAAGAGCAGGGCGACGAAATTCAAAAGCAGGCTGGTGACGACCTCATCGACGGAAAAGCGCAGCCGAAGCCAGAGCGGTACGAGGATCAGCACCATGCCAGCGACGGCGCCCGCAACCAGCAAGGTGGGGATGAGAAGAATTGCGGGCAGTCCCGCCAGCAATTTGGAGCCGAGTGCCGCAACCGCAATGGCGCCAAGATAGAACTGCCCCTCGGCACCGATATTCCAGAGCCGGGCACGGAAGGCGACGGCTGCCGCAAGGCCGGTCAGCATCAGCGGCGTTGCCCGCGTCAGCGTCTCCGTCGCCGAAAGCCGCGTGCCGAAGGCGCCGGTGAGAATGCGCCAATAGGCTTCGAATACGGGGGCGCCGGCGAGCGCGATCAGGATGCCGGCAATCGCAAGCGCTGCAATGACGGCAGCAACAGGTGCCCCCACGACGAGATAGAGCGGGCGGTAATCGCGGCGTTCAAGACGCATGCTGAGCCTCGGACGTCCATTCGCCTGACATCATCAGGCCAAGTTTTCTGGGATCGGCACTTTCCGCATCGACGGGTGGCGACAGGCGCCCCTTGACGATGGCCTGGATGCGATCGGCAAGGCCGATCACCTCGTCCAGATCCTCGGAGATCAGAAGCACGGCCGTGCCCTCCTTGCGTGCCTGCAATATCCTGGCGTGGACGGCGGCGACGGCGCCCTCGTCGAGCCCGCGTGTCGGCTGCGCCGCAATCAGGATCTTCGGCCTGTCATGCAGGTTGCGGCCAAGGATAAGCTTCTGCATGTTGCCGCCCGACAGAAGCCGCGTGCGTGTCGCCGGCCCGCCACCGCGAATATCGAATTCTGCGATGATCTCCTGGGCAAAACCCATGCTGGCCTTGCGGTCGACCAGCCCGTAGCGCGAAAAGCGCGGGGAGGCGATGCGCTCCAGCACCGCATTTTCCCAAACGGCGAGCTCGCCGATCGCGCCTTCCTTGTTGCGATCCTCGGGGATGCGGCCGATGCCGGCATCGATCAGGTTTTCGACGCTGATCTTGGTAACCGGCTGTCCGAACAGCAGGATGTCGCCGCTGCTCCAGCCGGCAAGTCCGCTGACGAGATGGCTGAGCGTCGCCTGGCCATTGCCGGAGACGCCGATAATGCCGAGCGTTTCGCCGGCATGGAGCTGCAAGCAGATATCCTTCAGCCGCTCCTGGCCGCCGTCGCGCACGGTGACGCCGACGGCTTCGAAGACGACCGCGCCGGGCGTCGACGCTTCGCGGACCGGGCGCGTCACCCGCCTGCCGACCATGAGTTCTGCGAGCTCMGCCTTGCTGGTCTGACCGGTCAGCCGTTCCGCGACGACCTTTCCGCCGCGTAACACGACGACACGGTCTGCCGCGCTGATCACCTCGTCCAATTTGTGCGAAATGAAGATTAGCGAGAGACCCTGCCGGGCCATTTCCCGAAGCGTCTGGAAGAGACGTTCCGCCTCGATATTGGTGAGCACCGCCGTCGGCTCGTCGAGGATCAGGATCCKGGCGTCGTTATAGAGCGCCTTGAGGATCTCGACGCGTTGCTGTTCGCCGACCGAGAGATCGCCGAGCCGGGCATCGGGATTAACGTCGAGGCCGAAGCGGGAAGAGATCGACATCAGCTTGGCGCGGCCTGCGGCTTTCGCCGACGTCCAGGACCAGAGTTTCTCCGTGCCCGTCATGACGTTTTCGAGCACGGTCAGGTTCGGCGCCAGGGAAAAATGCTGATGCACCATGCCGATGCCGGCCCGGATCGCCGCACGCGGCCGCCCGGCCGGCAATTCGTTGCCCTCGATATGGATCATTCCCGTATCCGGCACATAATGGCCGAAGAGGATGCTCATCAATGTCGTCTTGCCGGCGCCGTTTTCGCCGAGCAATGCCAGCACTTCGCCCTTGGCGAGGCTCAGTGAAATATCCTCATTAGCTTGGATCGCGCCAAAGCGCTTGCTGATGCCGGCAAGCTGAAGCACGGGAGCTGATATCATGGGGCAAGTCCCGCAATGACATGGGGATGGATCCAACGTTGCTCCGCTTCCAGCCGGGAGGCAAGGGCAAGCAGTAGGGGTTCCCCGCCCATCGGTGCCAGTAGCTGAAGAGGAAGCGGCATTCCGTCCGGATCGCGTCCATAGGGCAGGGTCAGCGCCGGAAAGCCGGATATATTGGCAAGGCAGGCGAGCGGCGCAAAGCGCGCCATGTGGTTCAGATGCAGTTCCGTGTCGTGATGATCGGTCGGAAAAGAGCCGATCGGCAGCGGTGCTGTGGCAAGCATGGGTGTGAGCAGGCAATCGATGCCGTCGAACAGTCGCCAGAGATCATGGCTGACATGCGGCATGGCGCTGAGGGCCTGCCAGAGCGCGGTTGGCGCAAGCGCTGCCCCACGCGCCGCAAAGGCGGCCGTCAGCGGCTCGGCCTTCGAAAGGTCGAGATGCAGGCTTTCGACGAGCCATGCCAGATTGATCGAAATGATATCTGCGAAAATGGCGGCACTTGCAGCGACGCTTGCTGCAAGCCGCTCCCATTCRACGGTGACGATCTCATGCCCGTCCTGTTCGAGGCTGCGGGCCGCGGCTTCGACGGCTTCCTGGCGTGCCGGCTCGGTCGGGAAATCGCTGCTGGTCTGCGTCAGCAGACCGATGCGCAGGGGGGGCTTTTCGCTCTTGTCGAGGGCAGGCTCCGCATAGGGACCGGCGGGATTTCCGCGCAGGGCCTCGAAGATCGCACCTGCATCGCGAACGGAACGGCAGATGGCCAGCTCGCTGGCGATGCCGCCGAGATGATTGCCGAAGCCCGGCCCTCCGGGAATGGCGCCGCGGCTGGCTTTCAGGCCAACGAGCCCACAACAGGCAGCCGGCACGCGGATCGAGCCGCCGGCATCCGTTGCATGGGCAATCGCGACGATACCGGCTGCGACGGCGGCAGCCGCACCGCCGGAAGAACCGCCCGCCGTGCGGGAGGGATCGAGCGGATTGCGGCAGACCGGCCCGCGGGCCGGCTCGCTCGCAAGCGAGAGGCCGACTTCCGGGCTGGTGGTGAGGCCAAACAGGCTGAAACCGGCCTGCCTGAAGCGCGCCGCCAGATCAGAATCAGCCGATGCGTCGAGCATCCCGTCGAAGAGCCGCGAGCCGGCACGAACGGCCAGCCCCTTGAACGGGCCGCCGAGGTCCTTGGCAAACGTCGGCACGCCGGCAAAGCGCCGGGCGGAGAAAGTCGCGGGATTGTTTCTAAATTCGTGGTCGAGCGCAGCGGCATCCGCCATGCCCAGCGCTTCGTCGATATGACAGATCGCGCCAAGCGCCTCGTTGGCCCTGGCGGCTGAAATCGCCTGCTTCATCGCCTCGGCACAACCAAGTGCACCGCTCCTGATCCGGGCGGCGAGCGCTATCGCGTCGCCGCCCGGTATCGAGCCCTTGCTTGCATCAGTCCCGTTCATGCGGCTGCCGGCTTATTTCGGCTCCTCGGGCATGATGGGCACTTCGAAGGCGCCGGACTTGATGGCGGCGCGCTTGGCCTCCATCGCCGCTTCGGCTTCTGCGGGTGCGACGCCCTTGACGTAGACGATATCGCTGCCGCCTTCCTTCATCAGGCCGAAGCGCGTGTAGTTGTTGCCGGTCGGCTTGCCGGCCTTCACATCGGCGATCGCGGCATTGAGGATCGGGCGGAAGCCCCAGATGGCGTTGGCAAAGACGGTGTCCTGATATCGCGGCGTATAGTCGATCAGCGAGCCAACGGACTTGATGCCGCGCTCCTTGGCGGCATCCGCCGTGCCGATACGTTCGCCGAACAGGATGTCGGCGCCGGCATCGATCTGGGCGAGGCCCGCTTCGCGCGCCTTCGGCGGATCGAAGAAGGTGCCGATGAAGGCGACCAGATGCTTTGCATCCGGGCGGACCTCCTTCACGCCGGCCGCAAAGGCATTCATCAGCATATTGACTTCAGGGATCGGCAGCGCGCCGACCGAGCCGACGATGCCTGACTTCGTCATCTTGCCGGCCAGCATGCCGGCGAGGTAGGCGCCGTCATGGTTCCAGGTGCCGAAGACGCCGAAATTGTCGCCTGATGCTTCGCCGCTCGAGCCCAGCATGAAAGCGGTTTTCGGATAGTCGGCGGCAACCTGTCGGGCTTCACGCTCGACGGCATAGGCTTCGCCGACGATCAGAGCTGAGCCCTGCTCGGCATATTCGCGCATGGCGCGCGGATAGTCGGTGCCCGAAACGCCTTCGGAGAAGACATAGTCGATCACGCCTTCGGAAGCAGCATTCTGCAGCGCTTTGTGCAGACAGGAATTCCAGGCATTTTCCACCGGCGAGGCATGAATGCCGGCAACTTTCAGTTTTTCCTGCGCCCAGAGCCTGGGTGCAAAGGCGGTCGCGCCGAGTGCCATGCCGGAGGCGAGCACCGTACGACGGGAGATAGTGATCTGATTTTTCATGAGTTCCCCTCTTTTTTACCAGATGGATAAAACTCTATGGATCGCCCAAAATTGTGTCAAGTAATGCTGCTGCGCAAAAACTAGACAATGGCTGTGAGCGCCCGCACTCTGAGGCCCTGGAGAGAGGAGAAAAGACCCGCTGTTATTGATGCTGCATGACGCTCAAGCCACCGTCGATCGTCAGGCAGGTGGCATTCATGAAGGTGCACTCGTCAGAGATCATGAAGACCGCGGCCATGGCGATTTCCTGCGGCGTGGCGATCCGCCCGCCCGGATGCAGCTTCATCGTTTCGGCCTTGGCCTTTTCCGGATCGGGGAAGCTGTTCCAGTAATCGATGACCTTCTGGGTCGAGACGTAGCCGGGCGCAATCGCATTCACCCGCACGTTTTGCGGCGCATATTCGATGCCGAGAGACTTGGTCATGCCGAGCAGCGCATGTTTGGCGAGCGGGTAGGGGAAGGTGTGGGGAATGATGGTGAAGGCGTGCGTCGAGGCGATGTTGAGGATCACCCCGCCGCCTCCTGAAATCATCTGAGGCAGAACCGAACGGCAGCAGTGCCAGGCGCCCTTGAGATTGATGTCGAAGCAGCGCTGCCACTCTTCGTCTGTCGTCTGCAAGGGTTCGGCAAAAACGTTGACGCCGGCATTGTTGACGAGAGCATTGATGCTGCCGATCTGCTCTTCCGCCTTTGCAACGGCCGCCTTTATAACCGAAGCATCGGTGATGTCGGCCGCCTGATAGCCAAGTTGCGTGCCCTTCGATGCGAGTGCAGTGGCTGTCTCTTCGAGTAGCTTCTCATCGCGGTCGACGAGGAAGAGGCGGGCATCCTCGGCCGCAAAAGCTTCGGCGATCGCCTGTCCGATCCCTTGCGCTGCCCCGGTGATGAAGACCCGTTTTCCGGAAAGGCGGTTTGGCATCGTCTGGCTCCTCTTTATGCTCGTTCTCTTGTGATCGGGATATGGCCTAGAAACACGGGCCGAAAGTGCACCGTCCAGCAAATCGGTGATGGCCATGAAGCAATACCTTCCCACGGATCGAAGCTGATCCGGACTGTGGCGGCACCCTATTATCGGTCGATTGAATGTCAATATATATAGGATTTATTTTGCCAATCCCGGCGGCGTCTGGGTTCTGGTTTCGCTGATTCCGTCGCGTTAATCCGCGCCGGCGTGAATTCACTAGACTTTTCACCCAATGAATCACGTAAATAATCATACACAAATCTTGACTGGTATGATGTTTCTTTTTATTCAATGACTGCTGCCGAGTGAGCGGCAGATCGAGATTTTAGGGAGAGAGATTATGCGCTTCTTCAAAGCAGCCATCCTCGCTGGCGCCTTTGCCGTTCTGGCTGCCGGCTCCGTCTTGGCGGAGGATGTCAAGATCGGTTTCATCGTCAAGCAGCCGGAAGAGCCGTGGTTCCAGGACGAATGGAAGTTCGCCGACCAGGCCGCCAAGGAAAAGGGTTTCACCGTCGTCAAGATCGGCGCCGAAGACGGCGAGAAGGTCCAGTCGGCGATCGATAATCTCGGGGCGCAGGGCGCTCAGGGCTTCATCATCTGCACGCCTGACGTCAAGCTCGGTCCCGGCATCGTCGCCAAGGCCGCTGCCAACCAGCTGAAGCTGATGACGGTCGACGACCGTCTGGTCGACGCCGAAGGCAAGCCGCTGGAAGACGTGCCGCACATGGGCATTTCCGCCACGAAGATCGGCGAGGGCGTCGGCCAGGCAATTATCGATGAAATCAAGAAGCGCGGCTGGGACCTGAAGACTGTCGGCGCGATCCGCGTCTCCTACGACCAGCTGCCGACTGCTGTGGACCGCGTCGAAGGCGCGATCTCGGTGCTGAAGGCAGCCGGTTTCCCGGCCGAAAACATCTATGACGCACCGCAGGCAAAGACCGATACGGAAGCAGCGCTCAACGCCGCCACGACCGTTCTCAACAAGCACGCCGACGTGAAAAACTGGATTGCCTTTGGCCTCAACGACGAAGCCGTGCTCGGTGCCGTGCGCGCCTCGGAATCGGTCGGGATTCCGGCCGACAACATGATCGGCGTGGGCATCGGCGGTGCGGAATCGGCAATCAACKAGTTCAAGAAGCCTTCTGCGACCGGCTTTTTCGGCACCGTCATCATCTCGCCGAAGCGTCACGGTTATGAAACCGCGCTCAACATGTATGACTGGATCGCCAACGGCAAGGAGCCGGCAAAGGTGACGCTGACGTCGGGTTCGCTTGCGCTGCGCGGCGACTATGAAAAGGTTCGCAAGGACCTCGGCATCGAATAATCATCCTCCCATGATGACTTCATCCCGGCGGCATTTGAGGCCGCCGGGTTCATTCTCGACGGAGCGATGATGGCTTTCCTCGAATTCAAGACCATTTCCAAGGGCTATCCGGGCGTCCAGGCGCTGTCGAACGTCTCCTTCGGCGTCGAAAAGGGCGCCGTGCACGGGCTGATGGGAGAAAACGGCGCCGGCAAATCCACCCTGATCCGCGTGCTCTCTGGCGATCAGTCAGCCGATGAAGGCAGCATTCTCATCGACGGCGTCGAGCAGAAATACAGCTCTGTCCGCGATGCATTCCATGCCGGCGTCATCGTCATCCATCAGGAGCTGCAGCTCGTTCCGGAACTGACCGTTGCCGAAAACCTCTGGCTCKGGCGCTTTCCCGGCAAGGCTGGCGTCATCAACGGCAAGACGCTGATCGAGACCGTTCGCGCCAAGCTTGACGAGATTGGTATCGACGTCGATCCCTCGGTAAAAGTGTCCGCGCTTTCGATCGGCGCCCGTCAGATGGTGGAGATCGCCAAGGCCGTCATGCTCGACGCCCGGGTCATCGCGCTCGACGAGCCGACCTCGTCCTTGTCCTCGCGCGAAAGCGAAATCCTCTTCTCGCTGATCGGCAGGTTGAAGGCAAAAGGCACGGTCATTCTTTACGTCTCCCATCGCCTCGACGAGATCTTCCGTCTCTGCGACAGCCTGACGGTGTTGCGCGACGGCAAACTTGCCGCCCATCATCCCAAGGTCGCCGAGACGACGCGCGAACAGATCATCGCCGAAATGGTCGGGCGCGAGATCAGCAATATCTGGGGCTGGCGCGAGCGGCCACTCGGCGACATGCGCCTTGAGGTCAAGACCCTCTCCGGGTCCAGGCTGCGCAATCCAATCAGCTTCTCCGTCCGCAGGGGCGAAATCCTCGGCTTCTTCGGCCTGATCGGTGCCGGGCGAAGCGAGATGGCGCGGCTGCTCTACGGCGCCGACCACCGCCATCGAGGCACTGTTGCGATCGACGGCGTTGCCGTTTCTCCCAATAATCCGAAGGCGGCGATTAATGCCGGCATGGTGCTCTGCCCCGAGGACCGCAAGCTCGACGGCATCATCCAGGGCCGGTCGATCGAGGAGAATATCGCAATCTCCTCGCGCCGGCATTTCTCGCCCTTCGGCGTGCTGAACCCGAAGAAGGAAGCCGCCGTCGCCGATCAGTTCATCGCCAAGCTCAGGGTGCGCACGCCCTCGCGCAAGCAGGACATCATCAATCTCTCCGGCGGCAACCAGCAGAAGGTCATTCTCGGCCGCTGGCTGTCGGAGCAGGGCGTCAAGGTGCTGGTCATCGACGAGCCGACGCGCGGTATCGATGTCGGCGCCAAGTCGGAGATCTATGAAATCCTCTATGAGCTGGCGGCGGGCGGMATGGCGATCGTCGTCATCTCCAGTGAGCTTCCCGAGGTCATGGGCATTTCCGATCGCATCATGATCATGTGCCAGGGCCGCGTCGCTGCCGATGTGGCGCGCGCCGATTTCGACGAACGCAGCATTCTGACCGCGGCGCTGCCCGACAAGAACGCTGCCGGCACAATCTAATTCAGGAACAGCATTCATGAACGCGTTGAAAAAAATCCTTCTTGGCGAACAGGGTCTGGTGGTGATCTTCGCGATCGCCTTCGTGATTGTCTCGCTGACCGTGCCGAGCTTCCTGACTGAACGCAACATGCTGGGTCTCTTACAGTCCGTGGTAACAATCGGCATCGTCGCCTGCACGATGATGTTCTGCCTCGCCTCGCGCGACTTCGACCTTTCCGTCGGCTCGACCGTTGCCTTCTCKGGCATGATCGCCGTCATGGTGTCGAATTCTACCGGCTCCATTCCCCTCGGCCTGCTCGCGGCTCTCGTCTGCGGCGCCCTCGTCGGCGCCGTCAACGGCGTGGTCATCGCCCGCTTCCGCATCAACGCGCTGATCACCACGCTCGCGACGATGCAGATCGTCCGCGGCCTGGCGCTGATCGCCTCGGATGGCCGCGCCGTCGGCATCAATGATCCGGCCTTCTATCAGCTGGCGCTGTCGCGTTTTCTGACGGTGCCGACGCCGATCTGGATCATGCTGCTGCTCTTCATCGTCTTCGGCTTCGTGCTGAACCGCACCGTCTTCGGCAAGAATACGCTGGCAATCGGCGGCAATCCGGAGGCCTCGCGTCTCGCCGGGGTCAACGTCGTCACCATGCGCATCTGGATCTTTGCGCTGCAGGGCCTCGTCTGCGCCATCGCCGGCATTCTGCTTGCCTCGCGCATCACGTCGGGCCAGCCGAATGCGGCGACCGGCCTGGAACTGTCCGTTATCTCGGCCTGCGTGCTCGGCGGCGTGTCGCTTGCCGGCGGGCGTGCTGCGATGACCGGCGTGATCGTCGGCGTGCTCATCATGGGCATTGCCGAAAACGTCATGAACCTGCTCAACATCCAGGCCTTCTATCAATATGTGGTGCGCGGTCTTATTCTTCTGATCGCCGTCCTGCTCGACAATATGCGCTCGTCGGCCGCCGGGCGCGGCAGTCGCGCGTGACGATCAGTTTTCTTGGGAGAAGCTCGCTGAGCCCGCGGTTGTCCATTGATGAGAAAGCATGGCGCTGCTCATGGTGACAGCAAGGCCAGTGGAACGGGAGACGTTATGAGCACTCGATCGGGACTTCTGCGAACAGGAAGCGCGGTGGCGAAGCCCGAACAGGGGCGGCGCACCGTGCGCGAGGAGCTGTTGAAGAAGCTCGTCGGACAGATCGTATCCGGCGACATTGCCGAAGGCTCGCTGCTTCCGAACGAAGCGGAGCTTTCCGAAGTCTATGGTGTCAGCCGCACCAGTCTTCGGGAGGCCATGCAATATCTGTCGGCGCTCGGCATGATCCGCTCCCGCACGCGCGCCGGCACCAGTGTGCTGCCGCGTGAGAACTGGAATTATCTCGATCCGATGGTTCTTGATGCGACGCTCGAATTCAGCGACGACCGCGGTTTCTACGATTCGCTCCTCGATGCCCGCCAGCTGCTGGAGCCGGCAGCTGCCGCACAGGCGGCGGCGAACGCCACTGCCAAACAGCTCGCCCAGATCGCCGAAGCCTTCGAGGACATGGTGGCTGCCAACGCCCGCGACAACGAGGCCTGGAGCCAGGCGGATCTCGAATTCCACACCGCCATCATCAATGCCAGCGGCAACTGGGTCTTCCGCCAGTTCGCCACAGCGATCCGGGCTGCGTTGCTGGCAAGCTTCCGCCTGACCAACCGGGCAAGCCAGAGCCACGACTATGCGATCGCCCGGCATCAGGATGTACTCGACGCCATCCGCATGCGCCGCCCCGACGCGGCGCGCTTTGCGATGGAGCAGCTGATCGGCACGGCCCGGATGGAATTGAGTGACGCTCTGCGTGTCGGCAAGCCGGGAAAGCAGGAGTAGGCCCCGCGATTGTCTCGCCGCAAGAAGCAAGACTCAAAATTCCGTCTGCCGACAGAAAGTATATTCAGTTTGAAGTCCTTTTGCGGATTCGCTAGTAACGAGATGTAGACTCGGCTGCTTGAAGGACAATGGACGCGTGGACGAGAGCGAAAAACTGCAGACGCATCGGCGCGGCTCTGGCGTATCGACGGTCTACGAGACGCTTAGAAATGAGATCATCGAGCTGAAGCTGCCGCCGGGCAGCCCGATCGATGAGCAGCAATTGTCCGATCGGTTTGCGTTGTCGCGGACGCCGATCCGCGAAGCGCTCGTACGGCTCGCCGCCGAAGGGCTGATCACGACGCTTACCAACCGGGCGACGATTGTCTCGAACATCGATTTCCTCGGTCTGCCCGAATTTTTCGATGCGTTGACGCTGATGTATCGGGTCACGACGCGGCTTGCGGCTGCCAATCATGCTGAAGGCGATATCGCCGTCATCCGCGTTCAGCAGAAAGCCTTCGAGGTTGCCGTCACCAACCGCGATGTGCTCGGCATGATTTCGACCAACCGAGATTTTCATATCGCGATCGCCCAGGCCGGCCGGAACCGCTATTACGTCGAACTTTTCACCCGCCTTCTCGATGAAGGCCGCCGCATTCTGAGGCTGTACTATTCTTCCTTCAACGATGTGCTGCCACGGCAATATGTCGGCGAGCATGAAGAGATGATCCAGGCGATCATCAATCGTGACGTGGCACTCGCTGATAGCCTGGCATCTGCCCACGCTGATCAGATCGTCGGCCAAATCCGCTCCTACATTACCGCCGACTCTCGCCAGAACGCCAGGTTGGCGCTCTAGCAGCCTCATACAGGCTCGCACTATCGCAGCGGTGCTTTGCTTGGCATCGAAGGAAAGTCGTCGCCTGTATTTTTCTTGTCGACAAGAAGTCGGCAGGGTGGTAAATGGCTCATCAACCCCGCCGTTCGGGGATTTTTCCAAATAAAGAGAGATTGGCGATGACTGGTTCCGTATTCCAAGGCTGCATCCCGGCGCTCATGACGCCGTGCAAGGATGATCGTACCCCTGACTTCGATGCGCTTGCCCGTAAAGGCAAGGAGCTGATCGACCTCGGCATGTCCGCCGTCGTCTATTGCGGTTCGATGGGCGACTGGCCGCTTTTGACGGACGAGCAGCGCCAGGAGGGCGTCAAGCGCCTCGTCGAAGCGGGCGTTCCCGTCATCGTCGGTACCGGCGCCGTCAACACAAAGTCGGCCGTTGCCCATGCCGCCCATGCTGCTGCCGTCGGCGCCAAGGGCCTGATGGTCATCCCACGCGTCCTGTCGCGCGGCTCGTCGGCTTCGGCCCAGCGGGATCATTTCTCGGCGATCCTCGAAGCTGCAAGGGATCTCCCGGCTGTCATCTACAACAGCCCCTATTATGGCTTTGCGACCCGCGCTGACCTGTTCTTCGATCTGCGTTCGCGCTTTGCCAACCTCGTCGGCTTCAAGGAATTCGGCGGCAAGAACGATATGACCTACGCTGCCGAAAACATCACGTCGGGCGATGATGCGCTGACGCTGATGGTTGGAGTCGATACCGGTGTCTATCATGGTTTCGTCAATTGCGGTGCAGGCGGTGCCATCACCGGCATCGGCAATGCGCTGCCGAAGGAAGTCCTGCATCTCGTCTCGCTCYGCGAAAAGGCCGCCAAGGGTGATGCGGCTGCCCGCGGCGCCGCACGCGAACTCGAAGAAGCGCTGACGGTTCTGTCGACCTATGACGAAGGCCCGGACCTCGTTTTGCACTACAAGTATCTGATGGTGCTGAACGGCGAGAAGGAATACTCGCTGCATTTCAACGAGACCGACAAGCTTAGCGGTTCGCAGCGCCGCCACCTCGAAAACCAGTACCGCCTGTTCAGGACCTGGTATGCCGCGCGTTATCCGAACGCTGCCTGAGGTTCTCCATGACCGTTAGGCCTCGCAGCTTGCCTGCGAGGCCGCTCAGAAGGCCTAAATACTGGCGCGATCTTTCAAGTTCGCTTTGCCCCGCTTCAAGCCTTTGTTTTCCGCATGTCGTTATCGCAAATCCGCTGCGCATTTTGCGCGACTGACTTTCGCCTTATCAGGTCAGTCAGCGCTGAGCCGAAGCCAGGCGGATCGCCGTTGGTTCGGCTGTTTGACGCGTCAGTTCGCTCCATCGGCGACGGCCAGGGAGTGGATCAGCATCGTCAGGTTGCGCCGGATCGTCTCATCGGAGATGCGCCCGATTTTCTTGGCAAGATAGGCTGCCTCGTCCTCGGCACCAGCCCCCGCCGCAGTTTCGACGCCGTTGACGAACCAGCTGGCATCCACCTTCATGAAGCTGCACAACCGCAGCATGACGGCGACGGAGAGGCGGTTTGTGCCATTCTCGTATTTCTGAATCTGCTGAAACGCGACGCCGATATGCGCGGCCAGTTCGCTTTGGGTGACGCCGCGCGCGGCGCGCACGGAGCGTAGTCTTTGGCCGATTGCCAAATTCAGTTCCTGATCTTTCATGCCTATCCTTAAGAATACTTCCGCAAATGCAAACTGTTGGGAGTTGTCTTTACATGATCGGCTTTTGAGATCCACCTCCATCGGTCAATAACGTCAGTTGTTCTTTGAGCTGCCGCTGTTCTGTCTCCGACAGACGGGCGATTTCATTTTCAACGAAGCTGGTAATGGCCCGTGGGTCGTCGCCAAACCGGCGCGCGCCTTCGGCGCAGAGAGCGATGATGGTTGCCATCGGATTGGCAAGGCCCGTCATTTTTGAAATCCCCCCTGAAATCTTCGTCCTTCGCTTCGCAGACGTTCTGGAGTTGAAGTGGGTTGCACAGACAACGAGGCCGACCGATGGTGAACAAATATCCCAATCTTCGATGCCAAGTGGCAACGACCCCGGACCATGTCCGGGATGCGATGATCCTCAGAAGCATCTGCTTTGTCCATGAGCACGGTATCTCGCCCTCCTTCATCTTCGATGGCAATGATCACCAGGCCACGCATTTCGTCTTTTATGATGGCGAAGAGCCGGTTGGTTCTCTTCGCATCCGCTGGTTTGCCGACTTTGCCAAGTATGAACGAACCTGCTTCCGCGAAAAGTACCGACACCCTTTTACGGTTAAGCGTTGCATTCAGATGACTTTCGATCACGTGGCGCGCAAGGGCTACACGAAGGTTCTGACCCAGGCCGAGCAACGCCTCGCGCGCTTGTGGACCATTTTGTTCGACCTGGAGATCGTCGACAGCCCTCCTGTGGAGATCGCCGGCCATCCGGAGCCTTATCTGACGGTGGTCGGCACAATCCCCGCCTCGTCTGACCCGATTACCATGGAAAGCAGCAGTGCATTGCTGTTGCGCATCGAAGGTCAGTGGGACGCGCCGAGTTCGTTTGAGACGGCATGATCATGGCAGGTTTGAGGAATAAGGGTGACAGATCCGTAACGGCGGCGCTGCAGGAGGAAATCCTGGCCCGCACGAGACTGCACACCGAAATGGTGCGTCGTCTCGTCAATGATCCGACGGTCCAGCCGATCGAGCTCGCCGGCTTCCTCGAGGATGTCGCGAATGCCTATCTTTCGATCTCGGAAGAACTCAGCCAAATTGTGAAGGCGGCGGAGGGGCGATAGTTTCAAGCATCTTGCGGAGGCTTTCTTCTTGCTCGTGCCGCCCCGACGGGAAGGTCAATCCCGTACCGAATGACGGGTTAGTCCTGAAAATATCGACGATCCAGTCATAGACGGCGGCAACCGGTCTCGATTGCCGGCGATTGGCAACAGAAATCAGATAGATCGGCAGGGCGACATGAACCCCAAGCTCAAGCGGCACCAGCTCGGGATCGGCCAGGACATAGTTGCCGAGCAGCCCGACGCCGGCGCCGTTACGAACGAGGGCGTAGTAGGCGAGCGAGTTCTCGCAGTTGTGGGTCTGGTGGCCGGCTTCGACAAGGCCGCGCCAGCCGTCCCAGATTTCGCGTTCTGAGGCATAGTAGTTGCACTGCACATAGACATGCTGGGAAACGAATTGCCGCTGCGGAACGCCGGATTTCTTCAGATAGTCACGGCTGGCAACCGGAATGAGATGAAGAGTGCCGATCTCGACGCAATCGACATCTGCTCTTGAGATCGGAGACAGCGAGATCATCAAGTCGGCCTGGTTCTTCTCGAAATTGACGAGCGACACCTGTTCCCGGATGTCGAGATTGAGGCGCGGATAGCTGTCGTTCAGCCGGGGCACCGCAGGAGCGACGATGGCGACGGCAAGACCGGAGGTCACGCTGACGGCGAYCCGCCCGGTGACGGCGTCCATCTCATCCTTCAGGTCGTTGGAAAGGGCAAACAGCTGGAAATCGAGCTCTGCGACCTGGATGGCGAGCTTGCGGCCGGTTTCCGTGAGTGTGACGCCGGAAAAGGTCGAGATAACGAGTTGCGAGCCGATCTGGTCCTGGAGGCGTTTCACATCGCGGCTCACGGTCGGCGCACTGGTGCCGAGCAGTTCCGCGGCCTGAGCAAAGGAGGGGCTTTTGGCGACGGCCAGAAAGGTTCTGAGCTCGCGCCAGATCGGCTGCGAAAGCAGGCCCCTGATCTCAAGTGGGGATTTATCCAGATCGGCGCGTTCGCTGCCGAACGGAAGAGGAGGGAAGGGTTTGTTCACGACCGCCTCGCGTATTAGTGGAGGCGCAACAATATACTTGATCGGGGATTACGGGCAATTGCTGAAGAATGGCAGCTTATCGGCGCTGAGAAGTCGCAGTTTAACGATCGCAAACGCCAATTTTGATCACAGAATAGTCTGCAATACTACCGCAGAGGTGTTCTATCTCGCCTCGAGAGATCAATTAAGTTAAGGAAATGGCAGAAATTTTTAGGTCTAAATCCAGATAATTCAGTTATTTACGCAACTCTTGGGGTGTGTTAGCGTTTTGGCTCTGACGAGATCCGATTCAATATTCCGTTTCGGGAGCGATGCAGGCGGGCCTGCTCGATCTCGAACCTTTGCCAAGCTTGGAGGCAAATTAAGGCGATGGCCGACGCGATTCCTGATGTGATTGACAGCAATGAGCCAGTGGGATTCCTGCGGCTCTTCCGCCTCATTTCAGCAGCAAGAGACAGTGCTTCATCATTGCAGCTCATGGATCTCGCGCGCCTTATGGATATGGCGCTGATGCAGACGGCGCTCGACTGGGACGGGCTTGATGCCGAAAACCTGGATGAGCGCGCCTTCCTGGATCTCATCCGCGAGAAGCAGCAAATCGCCCAGCAGACGCATATCCATGCCGTTTCAAATTGAGATGGGCATGGCCGAACCGAAATGGAAGGTCAGATGGTGCACCCAATGATCCATCCTTAGGTTATTCCGAGGATTCGTCGGTCGAAAAGCGGCGTAGCCAATCGGTTTTTTGGCGAGGGGACGGGATAGACCTTCGCTGCTTAGCCATCGATTTTTCAGACCATTTGATGGTGTTTACGGATAAGGATGGGTGAGAAAAGGGCCATTTGCATGCGTGTTTTATGAATGAAATGCGAGTCTGCGGAGCGCGATTGATGGCCCTGCAGGGGCTCTGGTTATCCCAAGCGCCGAATGCGCGCCAGCGCCCTTCTAAGGCGCAAATGCTGGAAAATAAGGTTTCGCGTAGCAAGGCATCGACCAATCATCGCCTCGACGGATAAAACTGGGACGACATCCGCGGTCAGCGTGTCCGGAGCCTGCTCGCCACGAAGGATCGGCAAAGGTGATCAGCTACAAGCTGTCCATCGAATTCGGGCGAAACGCGCCCAAAACGACGCCCGCGGAAAGGTTTGCAGAGTGTGTTGCAGCGATCAGTTGACCCCACCGCGCAATGCGGACGTTGCGTGTTGCATTCTGGAGGTCTCAATGGCAATGTACTGTTGTTTGGTGCGTCAATAGAGTAAACGCGTTCTGATCGTYCCCGGGATCTCGCGTAGTGCCTGACTGATTTCGTCGGCTGCAAGGGACACATCCTCGACTTCGATGACCACATAACCCGTATCGCCATGGGTCTGTAGGAATTCGGCGACGATATTCAGCCCACGTGACGCKAAGATCTCGTTCAACTGGATGAGCATGCCGGGGCGGTTTTCATGAACATGGATAAACCGCGTACCGTTCGGCCGTTCAGGCAACTGGACCTGCGGAAAGTTGACGGCGCCCATCGTTGAGCCGATGTCGGAATATTCGACCAGCTTTCTGGAAACTTCTCCGCCGATGCGCTCCTGGGCCTCTTCTGTCGAGCCGCCGATATGCGGTGTCAGAATGACATTGCTCAAGCCCTGCAGCGGCGTCTCGAAACGCTCACTGTTCGATGCCGGCTCCTTGGGAAAAACATCGACCGCAGCACCTGCCAGATGGCCCTCTCTCAAGACTATCGCAAGCGCGTCGAGATCGACAACTGTCCCGCGGGAATTGTTGATGAATATGGCGCCTTTCTTCATACGGCGCAGTTCGGTTTCGGTGATCAYATTGTGCGTCGATGGCGTTTCCGGAACGTGCATCGTCACATAATCCGAGATTTCGAGAAGCTCGCCGAGCGAAGCCATCGATTCCGAATTGCCGCGGCGCAGCCTATCGGAGAGATCGAAATAACGCACCAACATGCCCATGCTTTCCGCAAGAGCACTCAGCTGCGAGCCGATATTGCCGTAGCCGACGATGCCGAGGGTTTTTCCGCGGACTTCGCGGCTGCCGACAGCAGATTTCTCCCATCCGCCCTGATGTGCAGACGCCGAGCGTGGGAAGATCTGCCGCGTCAGCATGATGATCTCGCCGATCACAAGTTCGGCCACCGAGCGCGTGTTCGAATAAGGCGCGTTAAACACCGGAATCCCGCGGCGGCGTGCCGCTTCCAGATCGACCTGGTTCGTGCCGACGGAAAAACAGCCGACGGCAATCAGCTTCTTGGCAGATTCGAAAATCTCTTCTGTCAGCTGCGTTCGGGAACGAATGCCGATGATGTGCGCATCGGCGATATGGCTCTTGAGATCCCTGTCATCAAGCGCTTTCGGCAGATGCACGAGGTTGGTGTATCCGCAAGACGAAAAATAGTCCACGGCGCTCTGGCTGATGCCTTCAAGCAGAAGCACGGAAATTCGGTCACGGGGCAGGGAAAGCTGGAGAGGCATAGAGAGACTTTCGTTTTCCGAATTTAAACAAGTCGATGTCGTTTGCGGCCTTGCGGCGCGTTACAACATGGCTTTGCGACCATACGACAACCAGTGCAAGCACAAATCCCAATATTCTCTGCTTCCACTGAACGCGCCTCGGCGACTGATCCCGAATTGCGCTCGCCAACCCCGCGACGTCTGCAAGCGGCTTGCTCCCGCCCTTCGACGCGTTGCTGCCAGAGCCGGTGCTTGCGGCCGGGCAGGTGAGGGGAGGGGGCGGCCGGTCGTTCGCTACGAGGGTTCGGACTATCGCGAGTCCGCCCCGCTTGCGGAACACTCGGTCGTGGGGCAGTCAGTCCCGCTGGTCCTTTGGATCGCCTACGCTCAAGCTCCTGGGGCTGCCTTCATCACGCCTCGTGTGACGCGAATTACCGCTTTCCCGCGCTGGGCGCGCGCCGCGATGCTGAAAGCTCCGATATGCTTCCTCTTCTTTTGACGATCCTTCGGATCGGAAGTGCGCCTGCATTGCAGCTTGCCCGTTTGGAGCGCCGATCGTTTCAGCGGACGTTACTCTTCACCCGCACAGAACGCATTCAGGAGACGGCGCGTGAGCGCTTGATCCGGATCCTGACAAATGACGTTAGGTGAGGCTACGCGCCAATGCCACCGCCTACCGGTTCGCCTGCATCCTGAAATTCGCAATCATGCCCGCCGATATATCCTGCGGGTAACAAAGTGGCGCATATCCGCCGCCTTTGCTGTCAGCACTGCGGCGGCCGTACGACCGCCCAGGGCGATCCGTGCTGTACGGGCAGGCGCAGGTTCCCGGATACATCGCTATGGATTCCACCTTTGATGACCGCAGGTTCTACTCGATCGAGACAGGGCTGGTGAACCATACTTGTATCAATGATTGCAACCAGCTTCCCGGTACAGAACCGTCTGAATCGGTGGGTACCTCAGCATTATCCTTAGCAAACCTTCTTTGTCCGCTTCTTGCTTTCGCTGATCATCGCTCGGCACGTGCAACCCAAGTTTGTCACAGTCATGGCAAATGTTGGAATTCCACCTAAACATAGGTCTGAAGAAGCCTGAACAGGGGTCTGATTTTCGAACTGCCGTTTTCGGGCKATCGTCTGACCGTTGCCCAAGACGGYCGGTAGTTGATGGTCTCCCCACCATCAATTGTCGACCATGATTGAGGTGGATCAACCCTAAAGGAGAATTAAGATGAACAGCAGATTCAAGATTGCCTTTGTTGCAGCCTTTGCATCTCTGGCTCTGGCCGGCGTCAGCCGTGCCGAAAGCATCGCGATGAACACAGCCCCCGAAATTGCCCAGACCCTTCGTGCCTTCAATTCCGACTTCAATCTTCGTTACGTCGGAAACTGGGACAACGATCCGGAACATGAGACCCGCGGTCTCTCCGCAACGGGCCGCACGGACAACCAGTTGCGTGCGATCCGAGCCTCGATCAGCGAAAACAAGGACCTTGTTCGCAAGCTGAATCAGGATGATGTAAAAGTCKAYAATATCGTTGACGCCGAACAGGCCGCCGACGGCAGCGTTACCTTCTTCGTACGCTAAGACGCCTCACAGCATGGACAATAATCGTCACTCCATGCTGCAGGACCAGCCGGGCAGCGGAAATCTCTACCGATACCGGAGAATGGTTATTCAGGTATTTTGGACAATGTTCCGGTCTGCCCGGCTGCCAGAATTGGCCCAACTCGTCAGTTCGCTTTCCATGGGGGCGCAACTGCGTGCTCGTGCCCTTGGGAATTTAGGTGAGATAAAAAGGTCAAGGCTCAGATCTTTCGCCTTTTGGGACCCGGAGATTGCGGCCGGCGGCAAATAGTTCCATAAACTGGACGACGCCTCAGGCGTGTGTTTTCAATGATTTAGTGAATAGTTAAAGGTGGGGTTGGTTCGATTCTCCTCAACGCGCGCTAGTCGCTGAGTCAGAAGGACGCCGGCTTCGCCACGCCCGCCATGGCAGAAAGATCGCCTTGTGGCGGTCTCTCCAAGTCTATAGGTGAGCGCCTTTGTAAGCCATTCTCAACAGCAGCCACGGCCTGCTGGATGATATCGATGACGACCGTGGGCAGGAAAGCATTGGTACGTGGCTCATAGATATCGCCGTCGACAAGAATGTCGGCGGTGGGCACCTGGACATGTTCACGGCCCGTCATCTGCTGGCGACCGCCTGAACGGAAACGGTTTCTGTGGTACGCGCAAGTTAGCGCCCAGCCCGATTTATGTTGCCTGCACTCAGTCGCAGACTGCTTCCGCCTCGATTTCAACCTCGTAGTCCCCAATCAGGTTTCCGGCCTCGATGAGCGTATTGGCGGGCAGGATGGATGAAAAGGCACGGCCATGGGCCCGGGAAACGGGTTCCCACTGGTTTCCGTCGCGCAGATAGATACGGGTGCGGATCACGTCTTCGATGCTGCCGCCAAGTGCCGAAATGGACGCTGCGATCTTGTCGAGAATGTAAGTGGCCTGCGCACCGGCATCGCCGGGTGCGACGCAGCGGTCCGCGCCATGGGTCGCGGTGGTGCCGGAGACGAGGATACGGTTGCCGATCCGGACCGCGCGGCTGTAGCCGGCCATCGGCTCCCAGATGCTGCCCGACGATACGCGCGAACGGCCCGGCCTGCCGGGCACCCGGACTGCGGTGTAGATCGAAGGGATGGCGTCCAGATGGTGGCTGAGATCGCCCGATGCCGTCAGGAAAGGCGGCTTGCGATATTCGTCGCCGCAGTCGCCGGGAATGGGTTGCGTAGCCGCAAAGGCGGCATTAAGGGCTGCGTGGTCCTCGCCGTCCAGCGCGAAGGAAAATACCTTGAGATTGTCGTCGCGATGCTCGTTTTCCCCAATCCGCGCGCCAACAATGGTGGCGGCGACGGCCGGATGTTCAAGAACCCAGCGACTGGCGACATTCGAGATCGAGACCTTGTGCTTGGCCGCGATGCCGGAGGCCGCGCGCAAAATACCTTGAAACGCCTCCCAGCCACCGGCGGTATCGATAAAGCGCTTGTACTTCGAGCGGCTCCAGTCGGCGATATCAGTGGGTTCCGGTTGAATAAGCCATTTCTCGGAGAGGAAGCCCCCGCAAAGCGTGCCATAGGCCAGCAGCTTGACGCCGGTTTTGGCGCAGAGATCCGACAAGGCCCCTGCCGCCCGGCGATCGACCAGCGAAAATGAAACCTGATTGGTGGCGATCTCGATGCCGTCGGCCAGGGCCAGCGCCAGATGCCCAGCATCAAAATTGGTAAGCCCCAACGCACCGATCAGGCCTTCTTCCCGCAGACGCTGCATTTCATGCAGGGCGTCGAGCCAGGCTGGATGTTCGAAGCTCCACCAATGGAACTGAAGCAAATCGACCTTGTCGACACCAAGCCGGGCCAGGCGTTCCTCGACGCCACCACGCACCACATCCGCGGTCATCGGACCCGGYTCGGGGCACCATTTGGTGAAGGCAACCGGTCTGGCGCTGTCATACCGCGCCAGCAGGCGTCCGGTGATCAGCTCGGCCGAACCGTAGTGATCCGCCATGTCGAATGTGTCGAACCCGTCGCGCGCATAGGCGTCAAGCGCATCGGCGCCTTGGTCGGGATCGATTATCATGCCGTTTTTCTCGATGTCGGCAACCTGCCAAAGCCCGCAGATGAGGCGGCTGATGGAGAGGTCCGTGGTGAGGGCTATGCGATCGGGCCGGTGCGACATGGTTCTATTCCTTGGACTTTTCCGGGCGCTTGCGCGTCAGAGATGCCAGCGCATTCGACGCGCCGAGAATGCCGCGAGGGCGCAGGAGGAGGATGAGGCAGAGGCCGACCCCGATCATGACGATCTGAAGGGATGCTGCACGCGCCTGCTGCTCCGGTGGGATGAAGGCGGAAACGGCGGCGGCCGACAGCGCCCAGAGACCCCAGACGAGCACCGCGCCGAGAATTGCGCCGCGATTGTTGCCGGCACCGCCGACGATCAGCATTGCCCAGACCTGGAAGGTCAGGATCGGCAGATAGTTGTCCGGCGCGATGAAGCCGATGAAATGCCCTTGTGCCGCCCCCGCAAGCCCCATGATGGCGCCGCCGATGGCAAAGGCTTGCAGCCGGAAGCGGATCGGCCGCTTCCCGAGTGCCTGTGCTGCCGCTTCATCCTCGCGGATTGCCCGCAGCACACGCCCCCAGGGGCTTTTCGCCAGATGCTGGAGGGCGAGGTACAGCGCCAGCACGACGACGGCCATCAGCGCGAGATTGGAAAGGCCGAAGGCGAGCGGATCGCCCGCGAGTTTGCCAAACGGCCGCGGAATGAAACCAATGCCGAAGGCGCCGCCGGTGAGCGGCTGCAGGTTGAGCACGCAAAGCTGTACGGTGACGGCGACGCCGAAGGTGGCGATCGCCAGATAATCGGACCTGAGCCGTATGGTGAGCGCCCCGACCAGCCAGGCGGCAAGGCCCGCGATGAGCGCACCTCCCATCCAGCCGACGGCAATCGGCAGGTCGAAGCCGCCGACACGATCGGAAGCGTCCGGTGTCGTCATCAGGGCTGAGACATAGGCGCCAATCGCCACAAAGGCTGCAATGCCGACGTTGAACAGGCCGGTCTGGCCCCACTGCACATTGAGGCCGAGGCACATGATGGCATAGGTCAGCGCCATGGTCAGAAAGAAGACGGCGTAGGCGATCAGGTCTAGGCTCATGCGACCCTCCCGAGCAGGCCGCGCGGGCGCAGAAGAAGGACCGCAACGAGGATGACGAAGGAGACGGCGGCACGCCACTCCGCACCGACCATTTGTACGGCTGCCGCTTCCGAAAGACCGACGATCAATCCGGCGATCATCGCACCYGGCACGCTGCCGATGCCGCCAAGGATCGCTGCGGCAAACAGCGGCAGCAGCAGATCATGGCCGAGATAGGGGCGGATCTGGACGAGCAACCCGGTCATGATGCCGGCGATGCAGGCGAGCGCCGCGCCGACGAACCAGACCACGCGGATCACCCGACGCACATCAACGCCGGCAATTCCGGCAAGCGCCGGGTTTTCGCTGACAGCCCGCATCGAGCGTCCGATATCGGTGCGGGTCATCAGCAGGTGAATGGCGATGACGGCAACGAGCGAGACGCCAAGCGACAGAAGCTGATCCGGCGTTGCACGCAGTCCGCCGCCGATCTGGACGGCGATTTGCAGTGCCTTGGTGTAGTAGGCGGGCTTCGAGGTAAAGATGAATTCCAGCAGGCTGCGCAGGGCGAGCGATGCGCCAAAACTTGCCATCACCAGAATGATGACGGCGCTGCCGCGCGCCCGCAGGCGACCGAACAGCACGGCATCGACGGCGAGCGCCAAGGCACCCGTGAGGATAATGGCGAGGATGGCTGAAAGCGGCAGGGACCAGCCGAAGGAGAACGGGCCGAGCGGCTTCGTCAGCGTGGTGGACAGGAGGCCGAGGCCGCCGCTCACCGCCAACGCCAGATAGGCCCCCCAGGACAGGAGTTCGCCATGGGCGAAATTGGCAAAACGCAGGATCGAATAGGTGAGCGTCACGCCGATGGCGCCCAGACCAATCATCGCGCCGGCGAACAGGCCATCCATCAGGAATTGCGGGTTCATGGCTGTGGCACCTCATGCGGCTGTGATGTGCCGAGATAGAGTTTGGCGATCAATGGATCGCCAAGCAGGGAAGATGCTTTGCCCTCATGGCGGATCTTGCCTTCGACCAGAATGACGGCGCGGCTGGCGAGGGCGAGCGCCGCCTTGACGTTCTGCTCCACCAGAATAACCGTGACGCCGCCGGCATTGATCTCCTGAAGCATCGCAAAGACCTCCGCAACGATCTTCGGAGACAGGCCTGCGGATGGTTCATCGAGAATGAGCACCGGCGGATCGACGATCAACGCTCGCGCGACCGCCAGCATCTGGCGCTGGCCGCCGGAAAGCGCCCCCGCCAGCCGCGACGGCTTTGTCGCGAGATCGGGGAAGCGGCGGTAGAGAGCGGCGATCTTTTCCGCGCGAAGGTGTTTTGGCAAGACGGCGGCTGCAAGCTGCAAGTTTTCGCGAATGGAGAGCGTCGCAAAGATGTTTTCCGTCTGCGGCACGAAGGCGAGGCCTTCGCCGATCTTGCGGTGGGTGGCGACGCGGGTGATGTCGCGCTCCCCCAGGAAGATGCTGCCGGAATGCACGGGTAAGACACCGGCGATCGCCTTGACGAATGTCGACTTGCCGGCGCCGTTGGGGCCGAGAAGCACCAGCAATTCGCCGGGCGCCACGGAGAGATCGACACCGCGCACGATCGGCAGATCGGGTTCATATCCGGCGACCAACGCCTGGGTTCGAAGGGCAGGAACCGTCATGCCCCAGCCCCGAGATAGGCCTCGATCACATCGGCATTGGCGGCGACAACGGCGGGCGTGCCTTCGGCCAGCGGTTTGCCGAGCGCCATGGCGACCACGCGGGAGCAGAGCCGCGAAACCATGTCCATGTTGTGCTCGATCAGCAGGATCGACTTGCMCTGCCTGTTGAGGTCGATGACGCGCTCCATGATGGTTTCGAGCAAAGCGGGGTTGACGCCCGCGGCCGGCTCATCGAGCAGGATGGCCTGCGGATCGGCCATCAGGATACGTGCCAGTTCCAAGAGCTTGCGCTGGCCGCCGGAGAGCACTTTTGCAGGTTGGGCCTCAAGGCCTGACAGGGTGACAAACTCCAGCAGCGCCCGCGCCTTGTCGATCGCCAGTTTCTCCTGTCGCCGGACGTGACCGAAGCGCAGGAAATTTGCAAAAAGCCGCTCGCCATCCTGCCCCTGCGCGCCCGTCAGCACATTTTCCAGCACAGTCATTTCGAGGAAGGGTTTCGGAATCTGGAAGGTGCGCCCGACGCCGTGGCCGATGCGCTGCTCGGGGCTTTCCTGCGAGACATCCAGGCCGGCAATCCAGATTTCACCCGATGTCGGCTTGAGACTGCCAGCGATCAGGTTGAACAGCGTCGTCTTGCCCGCTCCATTTGGGCCGATTAGCCCCAGCATTTCGCCGGCTGCAAGCTTCAGCGACATGCCGGCGACAGCGGTATGGCCTTCGAACTTCTTCACCAGATCGCGTGCATCGATCACGGCTCGGGAAGCGGGCGCGAGGTTCGAGGGTGGAGCTGACGCGGAAGAAGGCATGAACGAAACAAGTCTCTTGATTTGATTGGTGATGTTTGATCAAACTTTACCGTATGGAGAAAAGCAACCAAAAAAACCGGCTGCAAGCGGACCAAATTGAGAGGCGGTACAGATGAGGAAAGCATCCGAAAATACCGCCAGCAACCTTGATCGCGACGATGCGCTGTCGCCGGTCGGTCGCGAGACCCTGCAGGACCGCGTTTACGCGCAACTGCGCAATTCGCTGATCAACGGCATGTTTGATGCCGGCGATATCTTGCGTATCGTCGATCTCGCCGAGCGGCTGCAGACGAGCACCATGCCGGTGCGCGAGGCGCTTGGACGGCTCGTTTCCGAGCAGGCACTCGAATCCCTGCCGAACCGGTCGGTGCGTGTGCCGCTAATCACCCGCGATCGTCTCGACGATCTCGCCCGCGCGCGCATCCTGATCGAGGGGCAGATGGTGGCGCTGGCCTTGCCGAACCTCAGCGATGAAGACTTCGCCATCCTCAAGCAGATCAATGTCGATTGCGACCTGGCCTTCGAGCAGCATGGCAAGGATATCGGCCACGTTACCTCGGCGCTGAACCAGCGCTTTCACTTTCATATTTACCAAGCTGCGCGCTCGCCCGTACTCATTCCGATCGTTGAAAGCCTCTGGCTGCAATCGGGCGCGATCATCCGCAAGGCGGCGCATATTCATGACGAACAGGGCGGCTTGGCGGCGACAAATCACCATTGGGCGCTGATCGATGCGATGGAAGGGCGCGATGCCGAAAGCGCAGTTCAGTCGCTTTCCGACGATATCAGCCGGTCTTTCAACCTTATCCGCGGGCGGCTGGATGCAGAACACGATGAGGCCGCAAAGGGAGTTGGCCATGGTTGATCCGGTGGATGATGGCTTCGACATTTTCGACTTGCGGGTGGACGTGATCATTCCCGAAGGCGGTGCTGTCTATTGCGGCGCCAAGCCCGGCGACCATTTCGAACTGCATGGCGAGATGCTTCATCTGCCGCCCGGGCAGGGTATTTCCATTTACTCGCTGTCTTCAGTCCTGCCGCTTCTGGCCGCCAAGCAGCGTCCGACCCATCCCAACGACTGGATGACGACGGATGCCGATATCGCTTGCCCTGACCCGAATTGCTCCACCCGGCTGAGGATCACCCGAACTGGTCTCCGCCGTTTCAGCCATGCCGCGACAACAGCGGTTCCCTTGATTGACGAATAGGCCAGCAGACATGCAACGCATCACCATCGCCCCCGGTTATGAGATATCACGCGTCATTCGCGGTGGATGGCAGCTGGCGGGCGGCCATGGCGCAATCGATGCCGAGAGCGCCATCGAGGACATKATCGCCTTCGCTGACGCCGGCATCACCACGTTCGATTGCGCCGATATCTATACCGGGGTGGAAGACCTGATCGGCCGCTTCCGTCTGGCCTACGGCAATCTGCGTGGTGCCGAAGCCCTCTCGCGCATCCGCGTGCATACCAAGTTCGTTCCGGACCTTGCGGTGCTGCCCGTGATTAGCAAGGCCTACGTCGAGGGTGTGGTCGATACTTCGCGCCGGCGGCTCAATCTCGATTGCCTCGATCTCGTGCAGTTTCACTGGTGGGCGTATGACATTCCTGGCTGGCTGGAAACGGCGGGCTGGCTGAAGGAACTGCAACAGGCCGGCAAGATCGGCAAGGTCAGCGGCACCAATTTCGACACCGATCATATCAATACGATCATCGCGTCGGGCGTGTCGGTTACCTCGTTGCAGCTGCAATATTCGCTGCTCGATCGGCGCCCGGAAAAGCAGATGGTACAGCTTGCCGCCGAGAAGAATTTCGCGCTGTTCTGCTATGGCACGGTGGYCGGTGGCTTCCTTGGCGATCGTTGGTTAGGGCAGCCGGAGCCGGAGCATCCGCTCGAAAACCGCTCGCTCACCAAATACAAGTTGATCATCGACGATTTCGGCGGCTGGGATCTTTTCCAGGCGCTGCTCTCGACGCTCAGGAAGATTGCCGACCGGCATCAAGTGGATATCGCGACCGTCGCSAGTGCTGCGATGCTGACCAAGTCCGGCGTCGCCGCAGTCATTGTCGGCGCCCGCAACCGCGATCACCTGCCATCCAATCTTGCCATCGCGAATATCAAGCTGACCGACACGGATCTGGCAGAGATCGAGGCAATCCTGCGCCAAGGCAATCCGCTGGAAGGGGACGTCTATACGCTGGAGCGGGACCGGGAGGGCCGCCACGGCAGCATCATGAAATACAATCTCAACAAAGGGGAATAAAATGGGACCGAAATTTCTGCTTTCCGCTGTGGTTGCGGCACTCGCGGCATCCACGGCACCGGCTTTCGCAGCCGATTGCGACATCACTGTCGGCCTCGTCATGGAATTAACGGGCCCTGCCGGCGAATACGGCCAGGCGGGTGCAAAGTCCGTCGAAATGGCCTTCCGTGATTTCAACGATGCCGGTGGCGTTGATGGCTGCAAGGTCGTGGCCGATACGCGCGACAGCCAAAGCCAGGGCAATGTCGCCGTCGATCAGGCAACGCAGCTCGTCAACATCAAGAAGGTGCCGGTCATCATCGGCGGCATTATCTCGTCGGTTTCGATCCCGATCCTGACCTCGGTTACGGCTCCGGCCGGCGTCGTGCAGGTCTCGCCGGCATCGTCCTCGCCGACGCTCACCGAGCTTGGCCGCGTAGGCAAGACCAACGGCGTGTTCTTCCGCACGATCACCTCGGACGCGCTGCAAGGCACGGCCGCTGCCAAATATGCTGTTGATCAGGGCTTGAAGAAGATCGCGATCATCAACGTCAACAATGACTTCGGCGTCAACATGGTGAAGGAGTTCACCACGGCCTACACGAAGCTTGGCGGCACGATCACCTCGACCACGCMTTACAATGAGAAGCAGTCGAGCTATGCGTCGGAAGCCAGTGCCGCCATGGCGGGTGAGCCGGATGCACTCTATCTCGTCAGCACGCCGGTTGACGGCGCAACGATCGCCCGCGCCTGGATTTCCGGTGGCGGCAAGCAGACTTTCCTGCTGAACGACGGCATGAACTCCAAGGACTTCATCGAAAGCGTCGGCGCGCAATATCTCGAAAACGCCTACGGCACCTCCTCCGGTACGAGCCCGACGGCATCGACCGAATATTTCAATGCCAACTATGAAGCATTCTCGGGCGGCATTTCTCCGTCGGCTCCGGCCGCGGACCGTTCCTATGATGCCGGTGCGATCGTCGCACTCGCCATTGCCAAGGCGGGCAAGGCGGATGCTGCCGCCATCAAGGCTGCAGTGCCGGGAGTGGTGGCCGAAGGCGGCACGCCGATCCATGCCGGCAAGGAAGAGTTTGCCAAGGCCCTGCAGCTCATCAAGGACGGCAAGCCCGTGAAGTACGAAGGCGTCATCGGCCCTGTCAGCTTCGATCAGTATGGCGATATCACCGGCCCGTTCCGTCTCTGGAAGATCACCAATGGCGAGGTGACGACTGTCGGCGAATTGAGCGCCGGCGAGGTCAACAAGATTAAGACTGCGAAATAAGCGAAAAGGGCTCGGGGATCCGCCCCGGGCCCGCTACATCTTGAAAACCGACGAAAATCMGGAAGGATTACCGTTAGAGGCGTTTGATGGAATCCGCAAAAGCACGGTGCTTGATCGATCGCACTTCTTCAGAAATCTGGCGCTGCCCTTCTATGGTTTCAATCGCGAGGGGGCGACGATCAACGAGGGCCTTCGCGAATCCTTCTGGCTGACGGGTATGGAGGGCGGCATCAAGGGTGAGTACGACTGCATCCGCGAATTTTCCGAGATCGACTACACACAAGACCTCAGGAGGATCGACAAGCCGACAGACGCGCGCTGGCCGTAATGCGTCGCCATCAGATCGCCGGGAATAGCGATTGGGAMTCGGCATCCAGTTCGTCAACCGTAGCAGTTCGTTTCTTCTCGCTCCTGCGACAGGTATGCTTTCAGTCGCAGGTTTAGCTGTATGCCGGAAGGCGCAGGTTGATCGGTGCTGCGCCAAGTTCCGATCGGTCAAGGCGGCGCGGGCGGGACCATTCCTTGCGGGCGGTTTCGCTCAGAACGAGACCGTGCCCGGGCCGGGCCGGGGCATAGGCGAAGCCGTTGGTAATTTCGATCGGCTGCTCGACGAGATGATCGAAATTCTGGAACGAATATTCCAGCCATTCGACTTCCGGAAGCGCGGCGGCCATGTGAACGCCGACCTCCAGGAACGTATTCCCCAGACTGACCGGAATGCCAAGCTCGGCGGCGAGCCATCCGATCCGCATGACGTCCGTGACTTGACCGTGAACATTGAGCAGGTCCGTGCCGAAATTCTCCATCAGGAGCCGCTTGCCGTTTGCGTCCAGATATTCGCCGCTGTTGATTTGCGTCCAGTTGACGGCGTGACGGAGCGTGCGAAGGCCCTCGAAGTCGTGTCGCAGGATCGGATCCTCCACCCAAAGGAGTTCGTGGCCCGCATCGCGGATCGCCGTCAGTTTGACAAGCGCTTCCTTGGAATTCCAGGCTTCGTTCGGATCGATCATGATCTGCGACCCGGCCGGAACGACCTCCTTCAGCAGATCGAGCCGACGCATGTCCCGCCGGAAGTCTAGATGGCCGACCTTGATCTTGAACGCTTCATAGCCAAGGCTGGCCGCATGCGAAAAAAGCGCGCAGAATGCACCGTCGCTCAGGTGGAAATCGAGGCCGCTGGCATAGGCACGCACCCGGTCGCGACGGCTTCCCAGGAGCTTGTGCAGGGGCAAGTCCGCCTCTTTGGCTGCAAGGTCCCAGAGGGCGACTTGAAGGGCTTCATGAAACGGCAGCGAAAAGGCGCGCTGGTTTCCACCGCGCGGGCGACTGACACGATGAACCACGCCGATCGCCTCCTGTCCGACGATGCCGGGCCAGACTTCATGTTTGAAGACCGCCTCTATCTCCGCCTGATCCGGCAGAGGGTGGAAGAGCGTCTGAATGAAACCCAGTCCGATCTTGCCGCTTTCGCCGATGAGTTCCAGCGCTGCCACGTTGACATCGTCAGCGCGGACCTGACTGTCGCCGATTACCCTGTCGCGGGCGAATTGAAATCGGGTTATACGAAAATCGGAGATGGGCATAAAAGTGCTTTCTGATCGCTTTACATTGATAACTGATCTATCAGAGGTAATATCGGATCGATGAAAAAATCGCAAGAGCGTAGATCGAAACCAGCGACCCCGGACATATCTGCGCCGCGGCTGAGCGATGTCGCCTACGAGCGGATCCTCGAAAGCCTGTTCGAGCGCAAGGTGCCGGTCGGTGCTTTCATTTCACAGAGCGAGCTGTCGGCGATCGTCAGCGTGCCGGTCGCGCCGTTGCGCGACGCGCTACGCATGCTTGAGGCCGAAGGCATCCTGACGATCCATCCTCGTTCCGGCATCCAGTTTGTGCGGCCGGGCCTCGAGCTGACCCGTGCGACCTTTCAATTTCGCGCGATCGTCGAGCGTTCAGCTGTTCGCGCATTCGCCGAGGAGGCCGGTGAGGACACGATGAACAGTCTGGAAGTCCGCCATTCCAGGCTATTGCGCAAGGTTGAGACGGATGGAATGACGCCTGAGCACCTCGCGGAAATGGACAGGCTTGAGCTTGATCTTCATGGTCAGATCATCGCGATTTTGCGCAATCCTCTGATCGATATCGCCTATCGCCGAATGCACAATTACCTGCGCCTGCTGCGGCTGGACCGCAAGATGACACCGCCGATCCTGATGCGGACCCTGAGAGAGCACCTGGACATCCTCGAAGCGTGTTCCTCAAGGGATGCCGATGCCGCCGAGAAGGCGCTTCAAGCGCATTTCCAGGCCGCGATAAACCGCAATCTCGGCTTGGCCTGATTCCAGGGTTTTACCCCTGGGGCAACTCGGCTATTGCCGCGAAATTAAAAGGCTGCTATCTCCAACTGATCGATCAGATCACAATTCTGATATCTGGGAGGATGAGAAATGCAGATCACGAAACGCGAATTTCTTGTTGCGACGGCGGCTCTGGCGCTCGCAAGCGGCGTCCGCTCCGCGAGTGCGGCCACGGCGATCAGCTACTGGCATCATTTTGCCAGCCAGTCGGAAGTCGCGGGTCTGATGAAGATTATCGAGCTCTTCGGCAAGTCCCACCCGGACATTGCGGTCACTCAGGAAAGCATCCCGAACTCGGAGTACATGGCCAAGGTATCGTCCGCCGTCGTGGCCGGCGGGCGGCCTGATACCGGGATGGTGATCGCCGAACGTTTTGCCGATCTGAAGGCGATGGGTGCGCTCACCGACATCTCCGAACGCGTTAACGAGTGGAAGGGAAAAGCCAATCTTCCAGAAAACCGATGGACCGGCATGTCCCAGGATGGTGCGATCTACGCTGTTCCCGCCTATGCGTTCGTCGATTGGATGTACTATCGAAAGGACTATTTCGAGGAGGCCGGCCTGTCCGGACCGCCAAAGACTTTCGAGGAATTCGTCACCGTTTGCCAGAAGCTCACCGACCCGGCAAAAGGCCGCTATGCCTTCGGCATGCGGGGCGGAGCCGGCGCTTTCAAATATGTCATCGATGTCATGGAGGCCTTCGGGTCGCCGATCGTTAAGGACGGACAGGCGGCGATCGACAAGAGCGCTGCGGTCGAGGCAATCACCTTCTATTCAAGTCTCTTCCTGAAGGACAAGGTTGTTCCTCCGAGTGCTCCGAACGACAGCTATCGTCAGATCATGGAAGGTTTTCGCACTGGCCAGACGGCGATGGTGTGGCACCATACCGGATCGCTGATCGAAATTTCGGCTGCCTTGAAGCCTGGGGTACAGTTCGCCACAGCGCCGATGCCGGCGGGACCGAAGGCGCATATCGCGAGAGTGGCCTATGCCGGAAACGGCATCATGAAGGACGACAATATTGACGCTGCCTGGGACTGGATCAGCTTCTGGGGCGAAAAGGATGCGGCGATAGCCTTGCTGGAGGCGACCGGCTATTTCCCGGCATCGACCGCCGCGCTCGACGACGAGCGGATCAAGTCCAACCCGATCTATCAGGCGGCCTCGCAGACGCTCGACTTCGGCCGCCTGCCGAACAGCTTCGTGGGTGCTGCCGGGTGGTCGGAAAATGTGGTCAATCCTTCCTTCCAGTCCGTACTCACGGGTCAACTCACTTCCGAGCAGGCCGTCGATCGAATGATCGAGGGTCTGGAAACCGCCCTCCGGTGATGAAACTGACGCGGCGACGAAACGTCGTCGCGTCCGAGAGGACGGCCTGTGCCGTGAAAACATGAAATCAGTCTTGCACCGCGGTCCAGTCGCCAAGCTCGGTGATCTTTCTGAAACACGCTATTGGGTCTACCTCCTGCTGTTTCCGAGCCTGATCCTGCTTTTGCTGGTTGTCGCCTATCCGACCCTCTACGGCTTCGTCATCAGCGTAAGGGAAATGCGCCTCACCCGGCCGGCCCTCAACGGCTGGGTCGGGGCCAGGCATTACATCGCGATGATGTCGGATCGCGTCTTCTGGATCTCGTTGAAAAACACGGCGATCTGGGTGACTGCGGCAATCGCGATCGAGGTGACGCTCGGGTTCATCGCCGCGGTGGCCCTGAACCGCAATGTGCCGGGCACAAAACTCTTCGGCGTTTTGATCCTGCTTCCTTATTTCCTGCCCAACGTCGTTGCGGGCCACATGTGGGCACTTCTGCTGGATCCGCGGCTGGGAGTCATCAACGACCTGCTTGTTCGAATTGGCGTGTTGAGCACCTACAAGGCGTGGTTCGCCGATCCCGCCACGGCCTTGGCGGCGACCATTCTCGTGGAGGCATGGCATGGCTTTCCGTTTTTCGCGCTTTTGTTTCTGGCCGGGCTGAAGGGCATACCCGAGGATCTCTACAAGGCCGCCGCCGTCGATGGCGCAGGGCCTGTTCGGCAGTTCCGGCTGATCACCGTGCCGATGCTGCGGACGGTGATCACTGCCGCCGTCATCCTGCGGGTGATCAGCCTGGTGAACTCACCGGATCTGCTGCTCGTCCTGACCGGTGGCGGGCCAGGTAACGCCACCCAGGTCTTGTCGCTCTATGCGTTCCAGACCGCCTATCGCGAATTCAACTTCGGATATGCCGGCGCGCTCTCGGTCGTCATGTTCGTCATCCTCATGGTGTTCGCGAGCCTCTACATCAGATTCACGCAGGTCACGAAAGAATGATAATGTTCAAGACCAGCCGTGGTCGCCGCCTAATGGCCGACATCCTGACCTATATCGTCCTCTTCACGATGACGATTTTCTGCCTCGGACCGATCGTCTGGATGTTCTTGACCTCGTTGAAGAACGAAGCGGACATCGTGACATCCCAGATGCAGTACATTCCCMGGTCCATCACCTTTCAGAACTATCGCGCGATCTGGACCCAGTCGAACTTCCCCGTCCTGATCACCAACAGCTTCGTGGTGACGGCGATAACCGTGGCGATCTGCGTCGTGACCGGAACGCTGGCAGCCTATGCTTTCTCGCGGCTATCCTTCAGAGGACGCGACAGACTGATGCTGAGCTATCTGCTCGTACGCATGTTCCCCGCCGTGATGGTGATCATTCCGCTCTTCGTGATGATGCGGACGGTCGGTCTGGTCGATAGCCGCTTCGGCTTGGCGCTCGCCTATACGAGCTTCCTGCTTCCCTTGTTCGTCTGGATGCTCAAAGGGTTTTTCGACGCCGCCCCGAAAGAGTTGGAAAGCGCTGCCCGTATCGACGGGTCCACTCGTTTGGGCGCCATGGGGCGTATCATCTTGCCCCTGGCGCGAAACGGTCTTGTCGCAAGCTCGGTGTTCATTGCCATCGCGGCCTGGAACGAGTTCATTTTCGYACTGATGCTGACGACAGGGCAGGGTTCGCGCACCTGGCCCGTAGGCTTGCAATTGATGGTGGGTGAGTTCCAGTTGCCGTGGGGCGTGCTCGCTGCCGGCGGCATCCTTAGCATCCTGCCTGTTGTCGTCCTGTTCGCCATCGTCCAGCGCACGATGGTTCAGGGCCTCACGGCGGGCGCGGTCAAGGGTTAAGGACATTACAATGGCGACACTATCGATCAGAAAGATTCAAAAGTCCTATGGCGCCCTGAAGGTGCTGCATGGCGTAGACGTCGATCTCGACGACGGCGGTTTCCTGGTGCTCCTGGGACCATCGGGATGCGGCAAGTCTACCTTGCTCAACATCATTGCCGGGCTCGATGAGCCGTCGGATGGTGATATCGCGATCGGTCAGCGATCGGTTACAGCACTCCCGCCCAAGGATCGAAATATCGCCATGGTGTTTCAGTCCTATGCCCTTTACCCGACGATGTCGGTGGCGCGGAACATCGGGTTTGGGCTCGAGATGCGCGGTGTTTCTGAAGAGGAACGTCGGATCGAAGTACAAAAAGCAGCGGAGATGCTACAGATCAGCCATCTTCTTGATCGGCTGCCGGCGAACCTTTCGGGCGGCCAGAGGCAACGCGTCGCCATGGGGCGTGCAATCGTGCGCAGCCCGGATCTGTTTCTCTTCGACGAGCCCCTGTCCAACCTCGATGCGAAACTGCGGGTGGAGATGCGGACCGAGATAAAGCGGCTGCACGAACGGCTCGGCACCACCATCGTCTATGTGACCCACGACCAGATCGAGGCGATGACCCTGGCCACCAAGGTTGCCGTCATGAAGGGCGGGCATGTCCAGCAGCTTGCCGATCCCCGGACGATCTATGAACGGCCCGCAAACATGTTCGTTGCCGGCTTTATCGGGTCACCTGCGATGAACTTCATCAGGGGTAGGCTGATCTCCGATGGAACGGCCAGCCGCTTCGAAAGCGAGGGTGTTGTCGTTCCCGTGAGCGCTCGGGAAACCGCAGTGGGGTCCCGCGCATGCTTTCTCGGAATAAGGACGGAAGAGTTCAAGCTTGTCGACAACGATGACGTGGCGATCAAGGGTGTGATCGACGTCGTGGAGCCAACCGGTCCAGACACGATGGTCACCGTGAAGGTTGGCGAGCATTCTATCGTCGCAAGAGCCGAGCCGCGTTTTCAGGGCCGGAGAGGCGATCAGGTTCGGTTTGGCGTCGATCGGCAGAGCATCAACTTGTTCGATGCGAAAACGGAGGTTCGCATCGAACCCTAATCACTATGTTTCAGGTTTTTAGGTTTTCAAGGTTCGATGCTTGCTTGAGCGCTCACCACGCAAAAACGATGTTGATCGGGGGACCCCTTGATGATGCCTCGCATCGTCCCTGAAAAAGATCGGTCGGCAGCCACCCTGCCTACGCACTTTAGCATAGGTGTCGCTTTCGGCGGCAGTCGAAGGCAGGCGTCAGACCTGCGCCATACCTCCATCAACGGCTATTTCTGCACMCGTGGTAAAACTGCTCTCGTCGCTTGCAAGAAAGAGGGCTGCTGCCGCGACCTCTTCAGGTCGCCCCATACGCCCAAGAGGGATCATGTTCGACAGCGCGTCTCGAATTTCCTGTGAGGCGGCCGCCATCATCGCCGTATCCGTCGGTCCAGGGCTAACGACGTTGACACGAATGCCCCTGGGAGCAAGTTCGTTAGCCCAGGTGCGTGTGAACGAACGAACTGCGGCCTTGGTAGCACCATAGACACCATACCCTTTAGTGCCTATATCGCCCGCGATGGAGCCAATCAGCACAATCGTGCCGCCGGGCTGCATGATGTCGATAGCACCCTGTGCCGCGAATACGAGGGATCGGACGTTCAGGCCGAATGTCCGATCGAAATGATCCTCGGAAATATCTTGAAGGGGAGCGTATTCGGACAGGCCCGCGTTCACGACGAGCACGTCGATGCGGCCATGTTCCGATCGGATCTGCTCGAAGACGCGCTGAAGATCGGCGTTGTTACTGGCATCCGCCTGGATCGCGAGGATGCTGCCCATTCCCGCAGGCTCTGATGTACTCTCCGCCCCCTTGCGGCTGGTAGCGTAG